>JBJMWI010000205.1:0-8808 GCA_045810225.1 Burkholderiales bacterium | reverse complement strand
ACGCACGCTCGATACGCGCCAGCGGCCTGCTCGCGGCGACCGAAGCGCTGAAGCACGCGCGCGAACATGGATTGCTGCGAGCCGCACACTTGTTGCACATGCGCTGCGAAATTGCCTGTGACAATGTGGTCGGGGTCGTGGAGCCCTTTCTTGATGATCCGACGGTCAGGCTGGTGTCCCTGATGGACCATACCCCGGGCCAACGCCAGTGGATGGACGTCGAGAAATTCCGCACCTACACACAGCGCAACCAGAAGTGGAGCGACGAATATCTTGCAGAGGTAGTGAAGGAACGCATGGACATGCAGGTCCGCAACTCAGAACAAAACCGGCTGCAGCTTCTTGAGCTGTGCCGCACTCGCAACTTGCCCATGGCGAGCCACGACGATACCGTGCTCGAGCATGTCGAAGAAGCCGTTGCGGCCGGATTCCGGATTTCAGAATTTCCAACCACCAAAGATGCTGCCAGCGCAGCGCGCAAGCATGGCTTGGGTATCGTGATGGGTGCGCCAAACCTTGTTCGTGGAGAATCACACTCGGGAAACATTTCGGCACTGGAACTGGCCCGCGCGGATCTGGTGGATGTGTTGTCGTCGGATTACATTCCTTACAGCTTGTTGCACGCGGTATTCCTGCTGCGCGACCAGGCCGGATGGTCGCTTCCGAAGGCGATGGCGACCGCAACGCTAAATCCGGCGCATCTGGTCGGACTGGATGATCGCGGCGAAATTGCGTCCGGGAAGCGGGCCGACTATGTCCGCGTACGCGAAGCGCGCGGCGTCCCGGTGCCGCTCGAAACCTGGCGCGAAGGCAGACGCATTGCGTGAACGGCCCGCGCTCGATGCACTGAATATACGGAAAAACGCATGATGCAATATCTGCCTGCCCCGTCACGCGTCTGGCTGTGCACGCTATTCGCTCTGATCATAATGCCGCTGCAAGGCCTCGCCCAACAACTCAGCATCGGCCTCATCCCTTCGGAGGACCCGCGTGTCATGGCGAGCGAGTACCAGCCGCTCATCGATCACCTGGCCAAAGCGCTCCGCATGGAAGTCAAACCGTTCGTCGCAACCGATTACAACGGGGTCATCGAAGCGCTACGCTCGAAAAAGCTGGATGTCGCAATGCTGGGGCCGTTCTCGTACGTGCTGGCGACAACTGTTGCCGACGTCGAGGCGTTCGCGGTGCCCGAGACCAGTAAAGCTGGCGTTTCCTATCATGCTGTCATCATTGCCCGCAAGGATCGCGGCTTCCGGACGATCTCGGATCTGAAGGGGCGCAATTTTGCATTCGTCGATCCAAGTTCAACATCTGGACATCTGTTCCCGAAGGCCGCGCTGATCAAACTCGGCTATGACCCGGACGCCTTTTTCAGCCGCGTATTTTTTTCGGGTGGCCATGATGCAAGCGTGCTGAGTGTACAAAATGGCAAGGTCGATGCGGCAGCAGTGGCAGACGCGCTGTTGGAAGCCGCCTACGCGCGAGGGGTTGTGAAACGCGAAGACCTGCAGGTGCTATGGACCTCGGAACCCATTCCGACCGTGCCTTATGTGATGCGCCGGGATCTCCCCGACGAATTACGCAAACGCATACGCGCGGCGTTTTTTGACATTCACGATCTCGCGGTCGGCAGCCATGCCACGATCGTGCGCGTCGATCCCATCGATGATTCCGCTTATGACGGCATACGCGAAACGGCAAAGATCCTCAAGCTCGAGCTCAAGAAATTCAAATAAAGACGGCGCGCTGACAGTTCAGGAAACGATCAAGCGGAAATAGTCACGTCGGATCTGCCGTCGAGGGCGGCATCCAGCGTGTGCCAGGCCAGCAGCGCGCAATTGACGCGCGATGGGAATTCCCGGATCAGCTCCAGCACCGGCATCTGCCCGGCGCCTGCATGCAATTCCGAAGCCACGGCAGGATTGCGCAACAATCGCTCGAAGCTCTTATATAGCATCCTGGCCTCCTGCACGGTCTTGCCCTGCACCGTTTCGGTCATGATTGAGGCCGATGCCATGGATATGCCGCAGCATTCGCACTGAAACGCGGCCTCGACGACACGGCCTCCCTCGACTTTCGCAAAAACGTCAAAGGTATCTCCGCACATCGGGTTGATGCCGTGCGCGTGATGGCTGGCATCCTGTAGTTCATGGAAATTGCGGGCGTTCTTGATGTGATCCAGGATCACTTCGCTGTAAATGCTTTTCGGTTCTGCCACGGCAAAAGTTCCCTCAGGCTAGCGGGCGTCCGCCGTCGATCGCAATAATGCAGCCGGTGGAATATTGCAGATGAGCCGCGACAGACAACGTCGCTGCGCCGATTTCATCCGCAGTCGCCAGTCGTTTGAGCGGCGTACGCGCGGCCTGCTCGTCACGCCATTTTTGGTCCAGGTTTTTCACAAAATCCGTATCGACCAGGCCGGGTGATACGGATACCACCCGAATCGCAGGCGCCAGCGCACGCGCCAAGGATTTAGTCATGGAATCAAGCGCGGCCTTGGAGGCACAATAGGCGACGTTGCTGCCCATCGCGGTGACACCGGCGATCGAAGAAATATTGATCACGAGGCCGTCGCCTCGCGCAGCAAGTAGTTTACGGAACGCGCGTACCGCGGCAAATGGCCCGCGCCAATTCACGCGAAAAATATTGTCGATCAACTGGTCGTCCAATGCATCGAGGTCTTCGTGCGGGACGAAGCGCGTAATGCCCGCGCAGTTCACCAATATGTCTGCACGACCATGCTTATGCTGCACGTCCGCTGCCAACGCACGCAATGCAGCGCTGTCGTCCACTGCGATATGCACAGCAGAATGTCGATCACCTGGCAGACCTGCGACCAGATCTTTGGCGGCGCGTTCGCCGTGGTTGTAAGTAACGATACAGGTCGCGCCCGCGTCTGCGAAATGGCGGCAGATCGCAGAACCGATCGCGCCCGAGCCGCCAACCACGATCGCGACTTTGCCGCGCAGCGGGGCGTCCAATGTCGTAGTACCGTCCGCCTTAGGTGTGTAACGCCCTAGGCAGCCCTCAAGCGCCCGTAGCGCTTCACACGAAGGTCGGCCTGCGCCTTGTGTCCGGCGAAGCCTTCGACTGCACACAGCCGCGAGCAATATTCGCCAATCATGGCGGAGGCTTCTGGCTTCACCCGTTGATAGGTACAGGTCTTGATGAATTTGCCAACCCATAATCCACCGGTGTAGCGCGCTGCTTTGTGCGTGGGCAACGTGTGATTGGTGCCAATGACCTTGTCTCCGTAGGAGACATTGGTTTCAGGACCCAGAAACAGCGCGCCATAGTTCGTCATGTTGCGCAGAAAGTAATCCGGCTCCTTCGTCATGACCTGCACATGTTCGGAGGCAATGCGGTCGGCTTCCCGCACCATCTCGGCGTAGTCCTTGCACAGGATGACTTGCCCATAATCCTTCCACGCTTGACCAGCAATCTCGGCGGTCGACAGGGTCTGCAACTGCCGCGCGACTTCCTTGATGGTGTCTTCCGCGAGCTTGCGCGAATTGGTCAGCAGAATTGCCGGCGAGTTAGGTCCGTGCTCGGCCTGACCCAGCAGATCGGTCGCGCACATCTCGGCATCGCAACTGTCATCGGCAATGATTAGCGTCTCCGTCGGACCTGCGAATAAATCGATGCCGACACGGCCGGATAACTGGCGTTTGGCCTCCGCGACGAATGCGTTTCCGGGTCCGGCAATCATATCGGTCGGTTTCAGGGTGGCCGTACCCAATGCCATGGCGCCAATTGCCTGCACACCGCCAATGGTGTAGATCTCATCCGCGCCACCAAGATGCATGGCCGCAACGATTGCCGGGTGGGGCTTGCCTTGGTAAGGCGGCGCGCAGGAAATGATGCGCTTCACGCCAGCCACGCGCGCGGTCACGATGCTCATATGCGCGGAAGCCACCAGCGGATACTTGCCGCCCGGCACATAGCAGCCGACGCTGTTGACCGGAATGTTCTTGTGCCCCAGTACGACGCCCGGCAATGTTTCAACTTCCACGTCGCGCAAAGCATCACGCTGGATCTGGGCAAAATTGCCAATCTGCTCCTGGGCGAATTTGATATCGTCCACCACTCGCTTCGGTAACTGGCGCACGCAGTCCTCGATTTCGCCTTTACTTAGCCGGAAGCTCTCTGGCGCCCAGTTGTCGAATTTTTTCGAAAGCTCACGAACCGCGGTATCGCCGCGCTGTTCGATGTCGGCGAGGATGTGTTCAACAGTGTTACGTACCCGGGCAATGTCGGCGGCGTCCTGCTCGGCCGAAATGCCGGTCTTCAAGAAAATGGCCATGGTATTTTTTCCGCGGGCTGAAACGTGAGGTATCTGGGATTGACGGTTTTGCCTGCCGCCGCAGCTTAGCCGGCAAGGCAAGACCCGCTATTTTGCAAGCTGCGCGCTGTTAGCGTCAAACAATTCGCCTGCGTTAGACCCCTCAGCTGAAAGGGAAATCCACCTGGGGTCGGCGTCCAGAGATGAGATCGGCAGCCGCCTGCCCGGCGCCGCAGGCAAGCGTCCAACCAAGGGTCCCATGCCCGGTATTGAGGTACAAATTACGGTACCGGGTACGCCCGATCACTGGCACGTTGCTGGGAGTCATGGGACGCAATCCCGCCCACCGCGACGCCCTCGCATAGTCGCCAGCACCCGGGAAAAGCAGCTCGAGCCGGGACAGGATTGCGTCGCAGCGCGGAGGGTTCAGCGAGGTATCGTATCCGGTTAGTTCGGCCGTGCCGGCAGCCCGCAGGCGCGATCCCAGTCTTGAAATGGCGACTTTCGCGTTCTCGTCACTCAGGCACAACATCGGCGCACGTTCGGGATGCGTCAGCGCCACGGTGACCGAATAGCCTTTGACCGGATATACGGGTACCCGGATGCCCGCCGGGGACAACACAAATGGACTGTAACTGCCTAACGCAACGACAAAAGCGTCGGCTTTGACCAATTCACGCCGACCCTCCGGGTCGCGTACTGCCGCGCCGATCACCCGGTCACCTTCAGTTTTCAGCGCTTCTATGGCGTGCTCAAAACCAAATTGCACGCCGCGCTGCCGGCAAAGCTCCGCCAGTTCACCGGTAAACTGATGCGCATCGCCCGACTCGTCGTCCGGCGCATAGGTGCCGCCGATCAGCCGAATGCTTGACGCACGCAAGGCGGGCTCCAGTTCCAGACACTGCGGCACGCTTTTGATGTGCATTTCACAGCCGTGGCTACGGAGCAGTTCTACACGCGCGTGCGCGGTCGAGAACTCCCGTTCATCGGTATGGATCTGCAGGATGCCTTTTTCGAGTTGATCGTACTGCACTCCAGACTGGCGGCGCAGCGCCTTGAGCAATTGCCGGCTGTATAGCGCGAGTCGCAGGATGGTTATCGTATTGCGCTGAGTGCGCGCCGGCAGGCATTCAAGCAAGAATTGGAAGCCCCATGCCCACTGGCGCGGGTCAGCACGCAAGCGGAACAGCAGCGGAGCATCCTCGCGTCCCAGCCATTTGAGGATCTTGGCCGGCGCACCCGGGTTCGCCCAAGGTTCGGCATGGCTGACCGAAATCTGCCCGCCATTGGCGAAACTTGTTTCCAGGCCGGCTTGAGGCTGCCGGTCCAGCACGGTGACATCGTGTCCATCCTGAGCCAGATACCAGGCACTGGTTACGCCGATGACGCCTGCGCCGAGAACGACGATTTTCATGTGCGTTCTCCGTGGAGAGCGCACATTTCGTGACGGCCTGCCAGCATGATGGCGTGATAAAAAAGCTGGAACAGACCCAAACATGCGGCTGCTGTAATCATCTAGGGTCTTTCAGTCACGTTGCACGCGTCACGTAGTCACGGCCCTACTGCGCGACCCACCCTCCATCCATCAGGATATCGGTGCCGGTCATGAAAGATGTCGCGTCGGTGCAGATGTAGCGCGCAAGGGAACCGATTTCATTTGGCTGTCCCCAGCGTGCAGCGGGCGTTGCGGTCATCAGTGCCGCGTTTTTTTGTGCGTCCGCGCGCAGCGGTGCGGTGAGATCGGTTTCGTAGAATCCAGGGCTGATCGCCACGACGGTGATGCCATCGCTAACCAGCTCCAGCGCGAGGCACTTGGTGAGCGCCAGTAATCCTGCCTTGGACGCGCAGTACGCGCCCCGGCCGGTGCTGCCGATATGCGCCATGATCGACGTCATGTTGATGATGCGGCCCCATTTCGCTTTTCTCATATGCGGAATGAATGCACGTGACACCAGAAATGCACCAGTCAGGTTGGTATCCACGACCAGCTTCCATTCGTCCAGGGAAAAATCAGCGATGTTCTTGCGCACCGCCGTACCGGCGTTGTTGATAAGGATATGTGTGCCGCCAAAGCGAGCAATGACATCCTTCTCAAGTTTTGCGACCTGCTCTTCGTGGCGCACGTCGGCAATCAGGATTTCGCTTTCTGTGCCAAGTTCCACCACGAGTTTATGCGTCTCCGCGAGCTTGTCGCGATTGCGGCCGACCAGCGCTAGTTTTGCGCCGGATGCCCCAAGCGCGAGCGCCATGGCCCGCCCGAGGCCGCGGCTCGCTCCCGTAATAACGGCAATTTTTCCCTGCAGGAACTTGCCTTCCATGCGACCCCCAAGATTTGTTTTTGATGACTGAACCAGTATAACCCGTGCAACTTCAGCGTTCTGCTTGCACATCTTGTCCACAATGTCCCAGCAGTCGAGGTTACAATTTTTGCCTGCGAGATATCTTGGAGGGTGTGTGGAGCAAGTTCTGCTGCGGGGAGGCAACGTCTGGGATGGCAGCGGTACGCGTGCGTTTGCGGCGGATGTGCTGGTTGCTGGAAATCGCATTGCCGAAGTCCGCCCGCACGGCTCGCTCGGTCCGGATTCCGGCATCCCCATCAATATTCCCGGGCATACCGTAATCCCCGGCCTGGTCGATGGCCATGCTCACTTGCCGTTCATGCACAAGGCCGACATGGCCGACACCGGTGACGTACCGCCCGAAGAACACACGTTACGAACTCTGCAGCATGCTGGGATCATCTTGCAGGCTGGCTTCACATCGTGTGTGAGCGGCGGCTCGGCAAAACCACGCCTCGACATTGCAGTACGCAATGAAATCAATGCGGGGCACGTCGCCGGCCCAAGAATTCTTGCAGCCGGACCTGAACTCACTAATACCGGCAACCTTGGGGATGAGCGCCGGCTGCATATCCACCGCGAGTCCATTGCCATGATTGTCGATGGCTGCGAAGCCATGGCGAAGACGTGCAGGATGCTGATACGGGAAGGCGTGGACACCATCAAGCTGAATATTTCCGGTAATCAGACCATCCCGAACTCCCGTTCCGATCAAAACATCATGAATGAGGAGGAAATCCGCATGGCGGCGCAAACCGCACATGCGCATGGCAAGCGGGTCGCAGCTCACGTGCGAGCGGCAAACTCGATCAAGCTCGCACTCAAGCACGATATCGACATCCTCTACCACTGCGAATACGCCGACGATGAATGCCTTGATCTGCTGGAAGCGGCGCGCGATCGGATTTTCGTGGCGCCCGCGATCGGGCTGCTGCACAACTTGTTATATGAGGCAGACGCCTGGGGTATCACTTACGAAAAAGCCGCCGCCATTGGCGTGGCGCATCAGTTCGAATGCGCACAGCGTGTATTCACCGAGTTGCGCAAGCGCGGGGTGCGCGTGCTGGTGGGCGGGGACTACGGGTTTCCGTGGACGCCGCACGGCACCAATGCACGCGACCTCCATCACTTCGTGCGCTTCTTCGGCTATTCCGATGCGGAGGCGCTTGCTGCAGCAACAAGCGTTGGCGCCGCAGCCATGTTGATGGAAGACAGGGCAGGCCTGATTGCGCCAAATTTCCTGGCTGACCTGGTTGTCGTTGCGGGCGCGCCCCAAGACGATGTCCGCTTGCTGCAAGTGCCGGCGAACATCCGGTTGGTTATGAAAGATGGACGCGTCCAGAAAAATCTTTTTCCCA
This sequence comes from Burkholderiales bacterium, assembly GCA_045810225.1. GTDB lineage: Bacteria > Pseudomonadota > Gammaproteobacteria > Burkholderiales > JACQAP01 > JACQAP01. The sequence goes on along the minus strand of JBJMWI010000205.1, from coordinate 829 downwards.
CCGCGCAGTGAAGGAGAAAATAGAGTGCTTCAGCAGACGGTTCTGGCCCTGGAAGATGCTAAACGCATCGCGGCAGCGGCGCGATCGGAAGCCGATAGAAATGGCTGGGCAGTTGTTATCGCGATCCTGGATGACGGCGGCCACTTGATGTATCTGGAACGGATTGACGGCGCACAAAAGGGCTCGAGCCGGATCGCGGAAGCAAAAGGCCGGGCCGCCATTTTGCTGAAGCGGCCGACCAAGGCCATCGAAGACAATGTTGCGGAGGGTCGAATCGTCATGATGGCGCTCCCCGGTGCGGTACCGCTGGAAGGCGGAGTGCCACTCGTCAAGGACGGTCAGTTCGTCGGAGCGATCGGCGTATCTGGCGTGCAGTCGTTTCAGGATGGCGTCATCGCGCGTGCGGGCGCTGCCGTTTTATAAGCGATCAACGCTATCACACCACAATCAGGGACCGGTGATCTCGCCGAACCTTACCCACGCCTTGCCGTCGAAGCGCATCAGCTGAAGTTGCTTGACCGGCTCGTAATCGGTGGGGCCGGTATTGATTTTGATCCCGGGCAGCAGCATGGGTAATTCCAGGTTTTTCAGGCTTGCGGCCTGCTTCATGATGTTCTCGCGCGAAAGATCGTCGCCGCATTGCCTGAGCACCTGGACCAGCAACTGGGCGTTGGTGTAGGCATAGACATTGTAGATTTCGGCGAGATCACCGTCGGCGAAGTACTTTTTCATCCAGGCCAGCCAATCCCGCGTCGCCGAATCGGCCTTCCATTGCGGATCAGTCGGATCTTTAACATATGCGGACGAAATCACGCCCACCGATTTCTCC
>JBJMWI010000204.1:0-26260 GCA_045810225.1 Burkholderiales bacterium | reverse complement strand
CGCTGCAAAAAAAACCGGGCACGCATGCCCGGCACAATGCACTACGGAGGAATTCGTTCACTTGGATTCGGACGAAGCGACGCGCACCGGAGGCTGCGGCGCTGGCTGGCAGGTGATTTTGTCGTCGATCATGACGCACTTGCCGTTGCCGTACAGACTGAAATCGACGCGCTGCTTGCCGTCCTGCATGCTCACTCGCAACGTATCTTCTGCAAGCGCGCTGGTGCTGGTCAGGATGGCTACGAGGATCAGGCTGCTGTAGATTCTGTTCATGGTTTTTTCTCCAGGTCCGTTTCATTTTGCGTTGGAGAAACTTTACGTTTCGAGAAGGTGGCGGCGCGTTGAACTGTTACACGTCATTTGTGTGATTTATTCACGTCGATCCCTGATCAGGCGATCGGGCCGCGACCGGATTGGCGCCTCCAAGCCAACATGTGAATATTCACGCGCCTGCGCCTTGCCGCGCCTCGGTCAAGGTAGTACGGTGGCAACTCCTTTGTCATAGCCCTGGACCTGGGGCTTTGGCTCAAGGGACGTTGAACCAGTCAAGCTCGATTCCAAAACAACGCCATCAATGAGGAGAGTGATATGGAAACTACTCAGGTACAAGTTGAACGTCGCGATTTTCTCGGTCTCGCTGCTCTCATCGCCACTGCCGGAGCGGCTGCTGCGTTGCCCATGGCGAATGCAGTGGCGGCACAAGGTCCGTCCACCGACTTTACCCGCTGGCTGGACAGCATCTCGGGCAAACATCGATTGCTTCTCGACATGCGCGAGCCTAACGGCGGTATGGCGATGGCATGGGCATGGGTATTTCTGTTTACGGCGCCGCAGGCCTATGGGGTTTCCGAGAGCGATCTGGGCGCAGCGTTAGTGCTTCGACATAATGGGATTCCGGTCGCGCTTGATGATTCCGCCTGGAAGAAATATTCCCTTGGTGAATTTTTCAAGATCGACGATCCGGAAACCGGCAAGCCAGCCGTGCGCAACCCCTACTACCTGAAAATGAGCGAGCCTTTCTTTCCCGACATGGCGCTACAAAAGTTGATCGATCGGGGCGTCAAGGTGGCCGCTTGCGACATGGCAATTCACTTCTACTCGGGCCTCCTTGCCAAACAGACCGGCATGAAGCACGAGGATATCAAGGCAGATTGGAATGCGGCCGTGCTGCCCGGCATCGCGCATGCGCCATCAGGCATAGTGGCATGCCAGGGAGCAGTCGCACGCGGTTGCACCTATCTTTTCGCTGGCTAGAATTCGAACGATAAAATAACGCCCGCCCGTAAGTCATTTGCGCGGGCGCTATGTGATGGCTGCGGCTCGCGCGCAGCCGGAGGGTCTTTTGTGCGACTTACATCCTGGAAGAGCAAATTTGTCACCTTTGTCGGCTTTGTTGTTCTTCTCGGCTGTACTGCGGCGTTCGCGCGGCCCTCGATAGAGGAATTGAAGGGGCGCGCAGTACTGGATGACTACGAAGCTAACGTCGTCTTCGGCTACAACATCATCACGCAAACCAACCGTTATGCCGGGCGCTACGCTGGCAATGGATTGAACTGTACCAATTGCCATATGCAAGCTGGCACCCGGCCGGACGCATTTCCATTGAACGTGGCTGGCGTGTACCCCAAGTGGCGCGCAAAAAATGGCGTCCGCAACGGCATTGGATTACGTATTCGGGACTGTTTTTTATATAGCCTCAACGGCATCATGCCTCCGGAGGAGTCGGCTGAAGTCCAGGCTGTGGCGGCCTACATCAATTATCTTTCCGAGGGTGAAGTCATCGGGCGGCCGCCAAAGGGCGCGGGCGTGCCGAGCCTGCCGGATACCGGTGCGGATCCGAATCCGCCGCGCGGCCAAGTGGTATACAAACGGGAGTGCGCCATTTGCCACGGCGCGGAAGGCGAAGGACAGGGGCCGGTTCCGCCAGTGTGGGGACTGAACTCTTACAACGGCGGCGCCGGACTGAATAATGTTCAGCGACTCGCCGGATTTGTCTGGGCAAATATGCCAATGGGCAAGGAGCGCAGCCTGACTCATCAGGAAGCGCTTGATGTCGCCGCCTTCCTGCATCTTCAGCATCGACCGCTGGATCCGCGGGAAGGACGTCTGATGAAACTCGCGGAAAGGATTTATCAAAGTCTTTTTAGAAAAGCCGGCGTAAGTGAGCCGGTGACAGCCAGCCCGGGGCCCGCAGCCAAATGAATTTGTTGCGTGAAGTTTTGCCGGACTTCTCGTGGTGGCGGTCGTTCGATGCCAAACGCGAGACGATCGCGGGAATCACGGGCGCGCTGCTGGTTATCCCCCAGGCAATCACGTTCGCCTACCTTGCTGGCGTGGCGCCGGAGTACGGCTTGTACTGCGCGGTCTTCGTCGGCTTCCTGGCAAGTTTTTTCGGCAACTCTCCCATGGTGGGTGGACCTAACACTGCAGTCGCCATTCTCCTCGGGGTTAGCGTGCTGCCGTTCGCGGGCCGCGGCAGTCCGCTCTATACCGAGTTCGTTTTGGTCCTGAGCCTGATGGTGGGGGTAATCCAGCTATTGATTTGGCTATCGCGTGGCGCGGCAGTCTTCCGCTACTTCAGTCCGGCGGCCATCACGGGCATCAAAGCGGGCGTGGGCGTGTGGCTCATCACCTCCGCGTTGGAGGGCGCGCTCGGCCTGTCACCCCTCAGTGCGCAATTTTTTTACGAAAAATTCTATACCGCGATGTTTGCCTGGAATGACCTGGTCAATCCGTATGCAGCGGCGACCAGTGTAGTAACCATCGTGGCGGGGGTTCTGCTCAAAAGAAGCTGGCCACGTAGTTACATATTGGGCGCGGTGTTGATCGGAAGCCTGGTGGGCGCAGTGATCTATGGTTTGTTCGGGCCGGTGCGATCACAACTTGAGTTGTTGGGGCACGTCGCGCTGCAGCCTTTGCCACTCAATCTGCCGCAACTCGGGCCGCAACATTGGCTGTTCATGGAACAGGTAGTGCCTCAAGCTGTCGCCATCGCGGTACTCGGGCTTGCCCAGTCGCTGGTCATTGTGCGTGATCTCGAAACCACTACGGCACGCCATCTGGATCTGCACAAAGAGGTGTTTGCACAAGGCATCGCCAATGCACTGAGCCCGTTTTTCTCTACGTTCGCGGGTTCCGGTAGTTTCAATCGGACCAGCGTAGCCGTAGAGATGGGCGCGCATACGCCGCTCGCGGGCATGATTGCCGCGTGCGCCGTGGTGCTGCTGGCATGGGTGTCGGGGCCACTGTTGACGTGGTTGCCCATGCCGGTAATCGCCGGCGTGATGGTGCTTGTCGGTATTGGCATGATTCAGAGCAACGAAATTCGGCCGTTGCGCAACCGTGCCGACGGCGCCGTCTTCCTCATTACGCTGCTGTCGGTCATGTTTCTTGGTCTGGAAGTTGGCATTCTGGTTGCGGTGCTCGCTTCGGTTGGATTTTTCGTGTACTGGGCATCAGAGGTGAACCTATTCATTTCGCGCGACGGGGATGAAGAACGCATTGCGGTTAGCGGTAATCTGTTCTATGCCTCGCTCGATCGACTCGCCAAGCATTTACGCAGTGAACCGACCGCCCACACCGTACTTGACCTGAGCCGCGTCCCCTATTGCGACGCGGCGGCGCAGGATATGATCGACAAAGTTCAGATTGAACGCACGCGCCACGGCGGGCAATTGAAAATAGCACCCAAAGGCTGAAGGAAAGCTGCAAGGCTATTCGGGAATATGGATCGCGCTGCACGGAAAAGGTAATCGAATGAAACGACGAGAGATGCTGGCTGCGCTGGGTCTCGCGTGGCTCGGTCCAACTTTGGCGGGCGCCCAGCAATCAGGTCGGTTACCGGTCGTCGGGATGCTCATAACACATCCTCCGATTACAGATCCCGTAGTAGAGGCACTGCGGAGCGGCCTGCGGCAATATGGCTACGAAGACGGCCGCAACATCCGGCTCGAAGTGCGCACGGCATCAGGCCAGCTCGACCGCGTTCCGGCACTCGCACAAGAACTCGTCAGCCTCAAAGTAGACGTCATCGTGCTCGCCAACGAGCCGGCATTGCGCGCGGTAACCCAGGCGACCAGCACAATCCCGGTGGTCATGTCCGGCTACACGGACGACCCTGCCGCTATTGGATGGATCGAAAGCTATCGGCGGCCTGGGGGTAATGTCACGGGAGTGTTTACCGTGAATGCTGCGCTCATCGCCAAGCATCTGGAGCTTCTCAAGGAGACGCTCCCTAATGCCGGGCGCATTGCAGTGTTTTGGGATTCGAGCTTCGGCAAGCGCCAGTTGGACGAGATTCAGCGCGTGGCTCCCGGGCTGGGCCTTCAGCCCAAATTTATCGAAGTGCGCGGCGTTCGCGATATCGGTCCGGCATTTGACGCAGCCAGGAACATGAAGGCGGGCGCAATTCTGGTGGTGTGGACCCCGCTGCTATACGTCCATCGTGAGCGTGTTGCAGCGCTTAGCCTCCAAACGAAGTTGCCGATGGTAACCAGTATGAGCGCGCTGGCGGAGGCCGGCGCGTTGCTATCCTATGGCTCGCGTGGCAATGCCAGCTTCGAGCGTGCCGGCTACTATGTCGACCGTTTGCTGAAGGGTGCGAAAGCATCGGAGTTGCCGGTGGAGCAGATGTCGAATATCCAGCTGCTGGTGAACACGAAAACCGCAAAGGCGCTGGGCATCACCATTCCGCAGTCGATCCTGCTGCGGGCCGACCAGGTTATCCGGTGATGAATCGTCTGTGGAAGCAGACTTTTTGGTTAATGCTGATGATCGGACTGACTGCCATCGCGGCAGCCCAGGAAACCGCTGGTGTACCGGTCATCGGTGTACTGAGGGCTTCTTCGCCGGCCCGGCACGACCCCGGAATGGAAGCCGTTCGCGCGAAATTGCAAGAGCTCGGTTACGTGGAAGGCCGCAACATTCGCTTCGAGCAGCGCTTTGCCAACAATCATCCCGAGCGCCTGCCGCAGCTCGCCAGCGAGCTGGCCGCGATGAATGTAAAGATACTGATTGCCGTTAATGAAGCGTCACTGCGTGCTGCGAAACAGGCCACCAGCACGATTCCCATTGTTGTCATCGCGCACGACCACGATCCCGTGGCCTCCGGCCTTATTGACAGCATGAACCGGCCGGGTGGCAACGTCACCGGGATCATCTCGCGCCAGCTCGAGCTGGTGGGCAAGCGCCTGGAACTGCTGAAGGAAACGATCCCCGGCCTCTCACGGGTTGCCGTCCTGTACGACCCGGCCCGCGAGGCCGACGAGGACATCGAGGCCGCCGCAAAACAACTCGGACTGCAACTGCGGATGGTCGAACTTAAGAGCCCGCCACAATTCGAGAACTCAATGAAACTCGCGGCGAAGCAAGCTCAGGCTGCCGTATTGTTATTTTCGCCGATGCTTTTTGACGCTCGCACCAGGCTTGCCAAGCTGGCGGCCGACGCCCGCTTGCCGACCATGACTCAGACGCGCGAGTTTGTTGTGGCCGGAGCACTGATGTCTTATGCCCCCGATCGCACCGAGATTTCAACGCGGATGGTGTACTTCATCGACCGCCTGCTGCGCGGCGCCACTCCCCACGACCTTCCGGTGGAGGAAGCGACCAGATTCAAACTCAGTCTCAATCTCCGGACCGCAAAGACACTCGGGCTCACGATCCCAAAGTCGATCCTGTTGCGCGCCGATGAGGTGATACGGTGATGTGGCGCGGTAGTCTCTTTCGCAAGTATGCGATTCCACTTGTCCTCCTGGTAAGCGGCGCACTGGTCGTCAGCGGCCTCGTGGAAATCTATTTTTCTTACCAGGAAAACAAGTCCGCGCTCGGCCGCATCCAGCATGAAAAGGCAGCGGCCTCGGCAATCAGGATCGAACAGTTTGTGCGGGAGCTGGAACATGATCTTGCCTGGATCGCACAAACGCCGTGGGGCTCGCGCGGCGTCCCGCTCGACCAGCGGCGGCTCGATTCACTGCGCCTTCTTCGGCAGGTGCCGGCGATTACCGAAGTGAGTCATATCGATCCTACTGGTCATGAAAAGCTGCGCGTGTCGCGTCTCGCCATGGACGTCATCAACAGCAATATCGATCTTTCGCGCGATCCTAAATTTGTTGAAGCAACGGCTCACAAAACCTACTTCAGCCCGGTTTACTTTCGCAAGGAGTCTGAGCCGTACATGACGATCGCCATGGCCGGGGCGGGAGAAGACGCGGGCGTCGTTGCCGCTGAAGCGAATCTCAAGTTCATCTGGGATGTGGTATCTAACCTGAAGATCGGCAAAGGCGGTTACGCGTATGTGGTGGACGCAAATGGCCGGCTGATCGCGCATCCGGACATTAGCCTGGTTCTGCAGAAAACCGAACTCTCCATGCTTCCGCAAGTGCGCGCGATTGCATCAAAATCAGAGCGCGATGCCAGCTCAACCGCCGATGCGATTATTGGCCGCGATGTGAGGGGAGTAGAAGTCCTTTCTGCACATGCAATGATTACGCCCTTGAACTGGTCCGTGTTCGTCGAGTTGCCGGCCGCCGAAGCGTTCGCTTCTTTGTACGCCGCTATCTGGCGTACGGTCGTGCTGGTATTGGTCGGCGTAATGATCTCGATCGCGGCAAGTTTATTCCTGGTGCGTCGCATGGTCTCTCCGATCCAGGCGCTGCGTGCAGGCGCCGCTCGCATCGGCGCTGGAGCGCTCGAACATCGGATCGCGGTAAAAAGCGGTGACGAATTGCAGGCACTAGCCGAAGAATTCAACCGCATGACCGAGCGCCTCCAGGAATCTCACGCGGGGCTGGAACATAAGGTAGAGGAACGGACTCGCGATTTGCGAGAATCGCTGGAGCAGCAGACTGCGACCAGCGAGATTCTGCAGGTCATCAGCCAGTCGCAACGCGATGCGCAGCCGGTATTCGAGACCATCGCTAAACGGGCGCAAACGCTTTGTGCTGCCTCGCATGTGGGAGTGACGACATACGACGGCCGCTTGATTCAAATTGCTGCGCTGGCCAATGTTTCGCCCGAAGGTGCGGATACCCTGCTCGGGTTGTTTCCGATGGTGGCAAGCAAGGACACGGCGACGGGGAAGTGCATTTTGGACTGTGCCGTGGTGATGTTCCCGGATGTTGAGGCGATCCCGGAATACGTTCTTAGGCCCGCCGCTAAGGCAGTTAGCTTCCGGAGCGCTATGGCGGTACCCATGATGAGAGAAGGTAGCCCGATTGGCGCAATCACGATCATGCGAGCGCAGCCGGGCCCATTCGCTCCTCGTGAAATTAACCTTCTCAAGACCTTCGCTGATCAAGCCGTCATCGCAATCGAGAACGTGCGACTGTTTAAGGAACTTGAGGAGCGCAACAGGGCGCTGACCGAGGCGTTGGAGCAGCAGACCGCGACGAGTGAAATCCTGCGAGTGATCAGTAGCTCGCCAACGGATTTGCAGCCAGTACTCAATGCAGTGGCGGAAAGTGCGTCGCGCCTACTCGACTCCAATGATGCAAATATTCTCCGGGTGGATGGCGACGTGCTTAAGTTGGCTGCATATTATGGAGCGCTTCCTACGCTGCCGATGGGAGAAAGTTTGCCGATTCGTCGCGATCTTCTTACGGGCAGAGCAATCATTGAACGTCGAACTATCCACATTCTGGATGGGGCGGATGAGGACGTGAATAAGGAATTTCCAGGGAACAAGCAATATCAGCTGCGCCTGGGTTACCGGACGATCCTGGTAACACCTTTATTGCGCGAGGATGTCGGAATTGGCGTTATCGTGATACGTCGCATGGAAGTGCGTCCCTTCACGGATAAGCAAATAGAGTTGGTAAAAACTTTTGCCGATCAGGCCGTAATTGCAATCGAGAACGTGCGGCTTTTCCGGGAATTGCAAGACCGGACACACGATCTCGCGCACTCCGTCAGCCAACTGCGGGCGCTCGCCGATGTGAGCCAGGCGGTCAATTCGACGCTGGATCTTCAGCAAGTACTCTCCGCGATAGTGTCGCGTGCCGTCCAGCTGTCCGATACCGACATAGGGGCGGTCTACGAGCATGATGAAACGAGCAGTGAGTTGCGCTTGCGCGCGACCTACGGCGCCGAACCGGATATCGTTGAGGCGCTACTCATAAAATCGCTACAGATAGGCGAGGGAGCGACTGGCCGCGCGGCTGCCACGGGAGCACCGGTCGAGATCGCAGATATCAGGACGACACAGGTATATGAGGGGAGGCTGCGTGGAATAATAGAGCGTGCAGAAGTCAGATCCATGCTTGCATTACCGCTTCTGCGAGAAGGGCGCGTGCTGGGCGGACTCACGGTGTCGCGCAAGATCGTCGGCAATTTTCCGGCAAGCGTTGTTGATATCCTGCAGACGTTTGCCGCCCAATCCGCGGTTGCGATACAGAATGCCCGCTTGTTCAGGGAAATTGAGCAGAAGAGCCGCGAACTGCAAATCGCCAGTCAGCACAAATCACAGTTCCTCGCCAACATGAGCCACGAGTTGCGCACGCCGCTTAATGCAATCCTCGGCTACACCGAACTCATCGTTGATGGCATTTACGGAAATGTGCCAGAGAAGATTCAGGAAGTCCTCGACCGCGTGCAAAAAAGCGGACGGCATTTGCTTGGCCTCATTAACGATGTGCTTGATCTTTCCAGGATTGAAGCGGGCGAACTGTCGCTGACGCTGTCGGACTATTCCTTTCAGGACGCGGTACAGTCCGTGGTTTCCGCTGTGGAATCGCTGGCGAAAGAAAAAGGCTTACGCTTGAGCGTCGATGTCGCCGCAAAATTGCCCGTGGGCAGGGCGGACGAGCGGCGCATCGTGCAGGTGTTGTTGAATCTGGTGGGCAACGCAATCAAATTTACCGAAGAGGGTGAAATCGCCATTCGCGTGCGCCGCGATGGTGAGGCATTCATCGTGTCCGTATCCGATACCGGGCCCGGCATTCCCGCCAACCAGCACGATAGAATTTTCGAGGAATTTCAGCAAGTCGACGACTCTTCCACGCGTGCCAAGGGTGGCAGCGGACTTGGGCTCGCAATTGCCAAAAAAATAGTCGAGTTGCATGGCGGGCGAATCTGGGTCGAGTCGGTCATCGGACAAGGATCGACTTTCACGTTCAGCATTCCGGTACAGACCCAAAGGCAGAAGCTCAGTGCATGATTGCTCTTGGCAATAAAAGGTAAAGGAAATGAAAAAACGAGTCCTGGTCATCGAGGATCACGAAGACAACCGCCGTATCGTCCGTGATCTGATCACTGCCAGTGGATACGATCTGCTCGAAGCATCGACCGGTGAAGAGGGCATTGAACTGGCCACGAAGGAAAAGCCCGACATTATCCTGATGGATATTCAGCTGCCCGGCATGGATGGCTACGAAGTCACACGCCGGATCAAGAGCGATACCAAGCTCAAAGACATACCGATTATCGCGGTGACCTCTTACGCCTTGAGCGGTGACGACCAGAAAGCCTTTGCCGCCGGCTGCGACGGTTATGTGACCAAGCCTTTCAGTCCGCGGCTGCTGCTCGCGAAGATCCGCGAGTTTCTCCCCCAGTAGTTTGCCATGCACGCGCCGCCGCGCATTCTGGTCGTTGACGATAATCCGGCCAATGTGGACATCTTGCGCATGCGGCTTGAAGCCGAGGGCTATGAAATTGTGACCGCGGCGGATGGCGAAGAGGCCTTGACCGCAGTGAAACTGCATCGGCCCGATCTGCTGCTCCTCGACGTGATGATGCCCAAGCTGGATGGTGTGGAAGTGTGCCGCCGCCTGCGCGCCGATAAGACGCTGCCGTTCATACCGATTGTTCTGGTTACGGCGAAGTCTGAATCAGTCGACGTGGTCGCTGCTCTGGAAGCGGGAGGCGACGAGTATCTGACCAAACCGGTCGACAAGGCCGCCCTGATCGCGCGCGTCAAATCGATGCTGCGCATCAAGGCGCTGCATGACTCCGTGGAGGACTGGGGGCGCACGCTTGAAAAGCGCGTGGCAGAGCAGGTGGAGCAACTGGAACGATTCGGCCGGCTCAAACGCTTCTTTTCTCCGCAGCTCGCAGAGCAGATCCTGGCCGGGGGCGCAGAGGACCCGCTCAAGAGTCATCGGCGCGAAGTCGTCGTCGTCTTTCTCGATTTGCGTGGATTTACCGCGTTCGCCGAGACTTCGGAACCTGAAGAAATCATGGGCGTGCTGCGCGAGTACCACGCTGAAATGGGCAGTATCATCCTGGCTTATGAAGGAACGCTGGAGCGGTTTGCAGGCGACGGCATGATGGTTTTTTTCAACGATCCCGTACCCGTTCCGGATGCGGCAGCGCGCGCAGTGCGCATGAGCGTGGCGATGCATGAGCGGCTCGCGCCGGTAACCACAAAGTGGCGCAAACGCGGCTATGACCTGAGCCTGGGCGTCGGCATCGCACAGGGATTCGCGACCATCGGCGCAATCGGTTTCGAGGGCCGCTGGGATTACGGCGCAATCGGGACGGTAACGAACCTGGCAGCGCGCTTGTGCGGGGAGGCCAAGCCTGGGCAGACCCTGGTTTCTTCGCGCGTGCTGGCTTCGGTGGAGAATCTGGCCCGAACCGAGCCATTGGGTGAATTGCAACTCAAGGGTTTTTTAAAGCCGGTGCCGGCCTTCAACGTCGTTGGACTTGCGGATTAGTCTTGTTTGCCGGTTGGAATTGCGTGGCCAGTTCTGCTGTCCCATTTTTACCATGGCATCTTTTTGGTATTCACGGCAGTCTTTTCAATCAAGGGCAATTTTCACCACGGACAGCACGGATACCCTCGCGTAGCGTGGAGTACCCTGTTAGGTCACGAAGAAAGACGATTGTTCTTTGCTCACGTTGAGCCTTGCACTTCTAAAAGGGTACTCCACGCTACGCGAGGTATTCGTGTCTTTGTGTCTTAGTGGTAACTATCGATTTCAAGTGGGTTGAGAGAGGGCAGGACAAGCGACCACTTCGTTGGCGTGAGACTGATTTATTCAGTTACCATATTATTCACGTACCATAGTGGTGTTTGACTTGCCGGTTGCTTGTCATGGTGCTATGGAGTGTCCTGATCAGGGCAGATGTGGTGATTCGATGATTCGGCGTATCGATAGACGCACGTTTATGCGTGTGCTGAGTTCTTTGGCCGGAACATTCGGGCTGTCAGGTCTTTCTTCGCGAGGTAACGCGCAGCAGAAGTCAACGCCACGTCGCATCGGTTTCCTGCTTGCGGCGTGGTCGCCCGAGAGCAAGGAGGCGCAAGCGTTTCGACAGGGCCTTGAGGAGGCCGGTTATGTCGAGGGACGCGATGTGGTCATCGAGTGGCGCTGGGCCGAAGGTGACTACAGTCGCATACCGGAGATGGCTGCCGACCTCGTGCGGATCAAAGTCGATGTGGTCGTCACCGACACAACGATCGGGACACGCGCCCTGCAACGCGCTACGTCCACTATCCCCATCGTCATGGCAACCATAGCCGATCCTCTCGGAGCCGGGTTCGTTGCCAGCCTGACTCGCCCGGGCGGCAATATTACCGGGCATGCGACCATGGCTGCCGAGGTTTGCGCCAAGCGTCTGCGGCTTCTCAAGGAGGCTTTTCCCGCTTTGGTGCGGGTCGCGGTCCTCTGGAACAGGGAAACGCCGTATAACTCAAAGGTGATTGAAGCACTCAAGGTCGAGGCGGCTCAGTTGTCGATGGAACTGATTTTGATGGGCATACGAACGCCCGACGAAATTGTTCCGCAGATGTCAGTCCTGGGGGAGGTTCGTGCAGAGGCGCTGTATGTGATCGGCGATGCCATATTCATCGCCCATCGCTCGACCATTGTCAGGTTGGCGGCAAAGGCCCGGATTCCCACCATCTACGGTTTCAAGGTGTACGTAGACGAGGGCGGTTTGATATCTTACGGGCCGAACTTCCGCGATCTGTTTCGGCGTTCAGCCGGCTACGTCGATAAGATTTTCAAAGGCGCCAACCCAGGCGACCTGCCCATCGGGAAGCCGAACCAGTTCGATCTGGCAGTTAACCTGCAAACGGCCGAAGCCCTCGGCATCACAATTCCGCAGTCGATCCTGGTTAGGGCGGATGAAGTGATCAGATAGGAAGGTGTTTGGACGATGCCAAGCGGATCTCGAACAAGTGCGACGCCTCGCACCTGAAACCAGCTAATCAGACATCCCAGGGATTCGGCCGATCGGCTGCGATGCCGTATTTCTCGATCGCGCGAGCAACGACCTTACGATCAATGCAGCCCTCGTCAGCGAGCGCTTTGAGTGCCGCAACGACGACGTGATTACGGTCGACTTCGAAAAAATCCCGCAACGCGGCGCGGCTATCGCTGCGGCCAAAACCATCAGTTCCCAGCGTGACGAATCTGCGGGGCACCCAGGTGCGGATCATGTCAGGCAGCGCACGCATGTAATCCGTGGCTGCAATGACCGGACCCGAAGTCTTTGCAAGATTTTGCTCAACCCACGTTTGTTTCGGCTGCGCATCGGGATGCAGCCGGTTCCAACGCTCTATGCCCAGGCCTTCCCGGCGCAATTCCGTAAAGCTGGTAACGCTCCACACATTGGCGGCGATGGTCCAGTCTTTCTCCAGTAGTTCGGCAGCCGCGAGCACTTCGCGCAGGATCGTGCCTGAGCCCAGCAGTTGAACAGTCGGCGCGCCTTTTTTGCTTTTGCCTTCGCGCAACCGGTACATGCCCTTGACAATGCCTTGTTCGACGCCGGCCGGCATTGCGGGATGTGCATAGTTTTCGTTCATGACCGTGATGTAATAGAACACGTCTTCCTGGTTCTCCAGCATACGGCGCATGCCGTCACGCACGATCGTTGTAACCTCGTAGCCAAACGCCGGATCGTAAGCCACGCAATTGGGCACGGTCGAAAACAACACGTGGCTTGACCCGTCTTCATGCTGCAGTCCTTCTCCGGACAATGTTGTTCGCCCTGCAGTTGCACCAAGAAGAAAACCGCGGGACCGCGAATCGGCCGCGGACCAGACCAGATCGCCAATGCGCTGAAAGCCGAAGCACGAATAGAAAATGTAGAAAGGCAGCATCGGCACGCCGTGCGCACTGTAAGACGTAGCGGCAGCAATCCATGAGGAAATGGCGCCGGCTTCAGTGATGCCCTCCTCCAGAATCTGCCCGTCCTTGGCCTCCTTGTAATACAGCAGTTCGTCCTTGTCTTCCGGGTCGTAGAGTTGCCCATGCGGTGAATAAATCGCGACCTGGCGGAATAGCGACTGCATGCCGAAAGTGCGTGCCTCGTCGGCAACGATTGGCACGATATGCTTGCCGAGTGTCTTGTCGCGCAGCAATTGCGACAACATTTGCACGAAAACCATGGTGGTCGATTGTTCCCGCTCACCGGAACCTTCAAGCAGGCGGGCAAAAGATTCGAGTGCCGGTACGGGCAAGACGGCTGCCTTTGGCTTGCGGGACGGAACATAGCCACCGAGCGCCTGCCGGCGCGCATGCAGGTATTTCATTTCCGGACTGTCATCCGCGGGCTTGAAGAAGCGCAGGTTATGCACGTCGTCATCGCTCAGCGGAAGCGCGAAACGGTCACGGAACGCGAGCAGCGTATCGTCCTCGAGTTTCTTGGCCTGGTGCGCGGTCATCTTGCCCTGCGCGGAACTGCCCATGCCATAGCCTTTCTTGGTTTGCGCAAGGATCACGGTTGGACGCCCGCGATGGTTCACGGCGGCGTGATAAGCAGCGTAGATCTTGAGCGGATCGTGGCCGCCGCGCTTCAACCGGTCGATGTCTTCATCCGACATATGCGCAACGAGCTTCTGCAGTTCCGGATACTTGCTGAAGAACGCCTCGCGGTTGAACCGGCCATCGGTTGCAGCATATTTCTGGAATTCCCCATCGACGGTTTCATGCAGCCGCTTCAGGATCACGTGGTCGCGATCGCGTGCGAACAGCGGATCCCAGTCGGAACCCCACATGACCTTGACGACATTCCAGCCGGCGCCCGCGAATAGGCCTTCCAGTTCCTGCACGATCGAACCGTTGCCGCGCACCGGCCCGTCGAGGCGCTGCAGATTGCAGTTGACGACGAAAATAAGATTGTCCAGACCCTCGCGTGCCGCCATTGCGAGACCGGCAATCGATTCGGGTTCGTCCATCTCTCCGTCCCCGACGAAACACCAGACCTTGCGCGGCTTGGTTTGCAAAATGTTGCGGTCTTCCAAATAGCGCATGAAACGCGCCTGGTAGATCGAAGTGATGGAGCCCAACCCCATTGACCCGGTGGGGAACTGCCAGAACTCGGGCATCAGCCAGGGATGGCAATACGATGACAGCCCCTTGGCGCCCGTTTCGCGCCGGTAATTGTCGAGGGCTTCTTCGCTGAGCCGTCCCTCCATGTAAGCGCGCGCGTAAACGCCCGGCGCCGAATGCGGTTGGAAGAAAATGGCATCACCGTCCTGGCCGGCACGAAAAAAATGGTTATAGCCGACTTCGAACAAATCTGCGGACGAGGCATAAGTTGCGATATGCCCTCCGAGATCGGGGTTTGCGCGATTCGCGCGTACCACCATGGCGAGTGCATTCCAGCGCACCAGCGCCGAGATGCGCGCCTCGATTTCTGGATTACCGGGAAACTGAGGCTGATCTGCAAGCGAAATCGTATTTGCATACGGTGTGTTCAGGACGGGCGGCATCGGCACGCGCATCATGCGCGCGTGATCGAGCAGCTTTCTCAGAACGAAGGTTGCGCGCTCGGCGCCTTCGTTTTCGACGATGGCGTCGAAAGCGTCCAGCCACTCCTTGGTCTCGACGGGATCCAGGTCCTGGGTGAGCACGCGCCACAGCCCGGAAACGCTGATGTCGGAAAGATCGGTCATTGCTAGCTCCTCGATACGGGGCAGACTCGAAGGGCCCGCTCACCGGTTCATAACGCGCAAAATGCTACGCCGATTCGAGAAGCACGTGGTTTCGTTTCAAGCGCAAAGGAGCAGCAAAAAAGGCACAATAACGCGTTCATAAGCCATGCGACGAAACAAAATGCTGGTATCCGAACTCGATTCGATAGACTGGAAGATCTTGGGGCTCCTGCAAACCGATGCTCGAATGCCAAATGTCGAATTGGCCAGGCTGGTGGGCTTGTCGCCATCGCCTTGCCTGCACCGCGTTCGGACTTTGGAACAGGGCGGTTACATCAGCCGCTATGTCACGCTGCTGGATGCCCTTCGCATCGGCCTCAAAGTCAGCGTATTCATCCAGGTAACCTTGGAACGCCAGATTGAGTCAGCGCTGGAGCGCTTTGAGAATGCCATACGCAGCCGTCCGGAAGTCATGGAATGCTATCTGATGACCGGTGACGCGGATTACCTGATCCGGGTGGTGGTGGCGGACATCCAGGTGCTCGAGGAATTTATTCTGAAGTTTCTGACGAAATTGCCCGGTGTCGGTAACATCAAGTCCAGCTTTGCGCTGAAACAGGTCAAGTATCAGACGGCACTGCCTTTGCCCGCCAACCACGAGCCGCTGAGAGGCCGGCGCGCTGCGGACACAAAGTCAGCGACACGCAAACCAAAAAAAAAGCGCAAGGCCTGACGTGGCTGCGCAACACATCGTTGAATCTTTACGGAGCCAAGCATGTCCGCGCAAGACTGGATCAAGCTGCAAGAAGATGTTGCTATGCGCGTCGCAAACCCCGGGGTAAGCCCTCTCGAGGAGATGCGTGCGCGCTCGGGGCTGGAGTTTCTGCGCGACATCGCCAAAGGCGCGCTTCCGTTACCGCCGATAGGCAAGACGCTGAATTTTTTTCTTCACGAGGTGGAAGAAGGGCGTGTCGTGTTCCAGGGCACGCCGATCTTTGATTTTTATAATCCGATTGGTTCAATCCATGGCGGCTGGGCAGCCACCCTACTGGATTCGTGCATGGGCTGTGCAATCCAGACCACGCTCAAGAAAGGTTACGGCTACACCACGGCCGAACTCAAGCTCAATCTCGTGCGGCCAATGACCGACAAGACCGGGCCGGTGCGCGCAGAAGGTAAGGTCATCCATCCAGGCAGGCAGGTGGCAACTTCCGAAGGCCGTCTGTACGGCCCGGACGGTAAACTCTATGCGCATGGCACGACCACTTGTGTGATTTTTGAGATCTGAAGGGCATGAAGCGTACAAGAATCACGGCACGCCAGTTGAACGCAAGTCCCGCGCATGAGCCCGCGACACGAGACAAGAGCGAGCTGTTCCAGCGCCTGGTGGAAACCGGCATGCGGTTCAATCAGCTGCACAGCGCCGAGGCGCTGTATGAGTCGGTCATTGCGGAATCCATAGAACTCAGCGGTGCCAGTCGCGTGCTGCTGGTGTTGGATGGATCAGGAGGTTTGCGTATCGCCGGTTCGCACTTATCCAATGACGAGGATGCCACGGCGCTGCTCAAGGCCATCACGCCCTGGGTCGAAGAAGCTCGCCGCAGCCGCAACGTGAGGCTGCGCCACGGGCCGGAGGGCGCACAGCTGGCTAACCAGCTTTCGTGTGTGATTGCGCCGCTGGTCGCGCAAAACGATGTGCTGGGATTTTTGTACGCGGACATTGATGGCACCTTCGGCCGCTTTCGTGACGATGATTGCGAGCTGCTGGCGATGCTGGCGTCACAAGCGGCAACGGCGCTAGGCAACATGCGCTTGCGCGATCAGCTGGAACGCCAGGTTGCCAATGACACGTCCGAACTGGAACGACAAGCAAATGAGCTGGCGATTATTAACGGCATTCAACAGGGAATCGCAGCCGAGCTGGACTTTCAGGCAATCGTGGAACTCGTCGGCGAGAAACTGCGCAGCGTTTTCGGCAGTGAAAACCTGAGCATCACCTGGTGGGACGAGCAATCCGGCACGGCACAGTCGCTCTATGCCGTACAGCACGGCGAGCGCGTGCAGGTGGGTCCGCGAAAACCCAATGTGAATGGGCCTTACATGCAAGCGTTGCTCGCGAATCGCCCTGTGCTGGCTAACAGCCGCGCGGAGATGGATGCTTTAGGCATGAGTCCTCCTGACGGCCTGGCGCCGAGCCTGGCGACTCTGACTGTGCCGATATTTGCCAGGGACAGGCTGATGGGCGCGATCACGCTCGATAGCCACGACGCCGCGCGCAAGTTCAGCGCAGAAGATGTGCGCTTGCTGCAGACGGTAGCTGCGACGATGGGCATCGGACTGGAAAATGCTCGGCTGTTCGACGAAACCAGAAACTCACTGGAGCGACAGACAGCTACGGCGGAAATCCTCAAGGTCATCGCGAGTTCGCCCTCGAACGTGCAACCGGTGTTCGAGGCGGTTGCGGAACGTGCGATGGATCTGCTGGATTGCTGGTCCGTAATCGTTATTTCCTACGATGGCGAACACCTTCATTTCGGTGCTGCTTGCGGGGCGCTGCCCGAAACAGTGCACGACCTGAGGCAGATGTTTCCCCAACGACCGGGACCCGACACCGCCGTCGGCCGCTGCATTCTGGAGCGCGCCGTTATCAATAGTGCTGACCTTCAGGCCGATCCCAGCCCGCAAATGCGTGAGATCGCTCGGGCGCGCGGTCTTCGGGCCGCGCTGATCATGCCCATGCTGCTCGATGGTGAGCCAATCGGGGCCATTGCCGTATCGCGCAATAAGCCCGGTGCCTTCGCAGCCACGGAAGTTGGGCTGCTGCAGACGTTTGCCGACCAGGCCATGATCGCGATCGAGAACGTGCGGTTGTTCAATGAGACCAGAGAAGCGCTGGAGCGGCAGACGGCTACTGCCGCAGTGCTGCAATCCATCAGTAGTTCGGTATCCGATACTGCCCCGGTATTCGAGAAGATCCTCGACAGCTGCCAGCATTTGTTCGCCACCGAGCAACTCGGCATTTTTATCGTGTCGAACGACAAGCAATTGCATATCGGCGCCTGGCGGGGATCGGCGCTCGAATCCGTTGTTCGTACCTTCCCCAAACCGCTGAAAGACACCGCGACAGGACAGTTGTTCCAGAGGGGCCATGTCATGCAATTCGCTGACACCAGCGAGATGATCGGTCTGCCAGCCTCGGTGAGCGAGACGACGCAGGATGTGGGAGGCTTCACCGTAGCCTACGCACCGATGATGTGGGAAGGGGAGGGCGTCGGCTCAATCTGTGTCATGCGTCAGCCACCCCGGCCATTGTCTGACAAGGAACTCGCGATGCTCCAAACCTTCGCCGACCAGGCCGTGATCGCGATTCAGAACGCACGGCTATTCAACGAGACCCGGGAGGCATTGGAGCAGCAGACCGCAACCGCGGAAGTGCTCGAGGTAATCAGCTCCTCGGTGGCTGACACCACACCGGTGTTCGACAAGATTTTGCAGAGTTGCATGAAGCTGTTCGACAGCTCTGAGCAAGGCATCGTGCTGGTCACGCCGGAAGGCAATGTCACTCTGGCCGCCCATCACGGCCCGGCGCTGGCGACTTTGCGCGAGATCTATGACGGCGGCAAGGTCCCCGCCGAGCCGTATGTGAAAGCCATCATGCTTGACCAACCGGTGCACTTCGTCGATACGCTGGACCCTTCTGTTCACTGGACCGTCCGTTCCGTGGCGGAGCGCTTGGAGATGGGTCCATATTCACAGGTTCTCGCCCCGATGACTTGGGAAGGGCAAGCCGTGGGGTTTCTCTATGCCATCCGAAAACCGGCCACGGGATTTTCGAACAAGGAAATCGCGCTGCTCGAGACCTTCGCCGACCAGGCAGTGATCGCGATACAAAACGCACGGCTATTCAACGAGACCAAGGAGGCATTGGAGCAACAGACCGCGACATCCGAGGTACTGAGCGTTATCAGCCGCTCGCCCAGCGATCTGCAGCCCGTGTTTGACAGTATCGTGCAGTCAACCCTCCGGCTGCTATCGTGCGCTTTCGCGGTGGTGTTGCTGCGCAAGGGCGACCGTTTCTCCATAGTCGCTAAGGACATTGGCGAAGGGCCCGTCGACCTACCGCCTAACCCGGAATATTCGCAAATTAACCCAGAAGCGAATTTTCCGTCCCGCGTATTCCTGGCCAAATCCATGTTACACCTGCCGGACTGGTCGACGATCCAGTTGCCCAAGGATGAACGTCAATTGCAGCAGCGGCTGCGGGTCCAGTCGTCACTGATGCTGCCGCTAATGCGCGATGACGAATGTATCGGGGTGCTCGCAGTGGGGCGCAGCAAGGCTCAGGCCTTCAACGAGAAGGAGATCGCGCTGATGCGTTCGTTCGCCGACCAGTCAGCAATAGCAATCCAGAACGTGCGCCTTTTCAACGAGACCAAGGAGGCGCTGGAGCGGCAGACAGCGACTGCTAATGTTCTAAAGGCCATCAGCCGCTCGACCTTCGACCTTGCCGCGGTGCTTGAGACATTAATTGGAACCGCAGCCCGACTATGTGGTGCATCGCTGGGCGTGATATTCAGGATTGAAGGAGACGTTTGCATTCCCGCAGGTCTGTTCGGTGCTACAAAGGCGTTGAGCGAGCACCTCGCGGCTCATCCGCCATTGCTTAGTGATCAGAAGTCTTTTACCTCGCGAGCGGTCATCGTACGTCACGCCGTTCAGGTTGAGGATGCCCTGACCGACCCGGCATTCACGCGTAAGGATGCGCAGGAGATCGGCGGTTTCCGTACCCTCCTGGCTGTTCCCATCATGCGTGAAGGTGATCCGATTGGAGTTCTCACGTTGGGCCGTACCCATGTCAATGCGTACACCGAAAAGGAAATAGAGCTGGTCACATCATTTGCCGACCAGGCCGCGATCGCGATGGAAAACGTGCGCCTGTTCAACGAAACCAAGGAGGCGCGCGCGGCCGCCGAAGCCGCCAACGAAGCCAAGAGCGCCTTCCTCGCGACGATGAGTCACGAGATCCGCACGCCGATGAATGCCGTGATTGGCATGAGCGGCTTGCTGCTCGATACGACGCTAAGCGACGAGCAGCGTGATTTTGCCGGCACCATTCGGGATTCAAGCGATGCGCTGCTGAGCATCATCAATGACATCCTCGATTTTTCCAAGATCGAAGCGGGGCGCATGGACATCGAAGCGCAGCCGTTCGACGTGCGCGAATGCGTGGAGTCAGCGCTCGACCTCGTCAGCACGCGTGCGGCCGAGAAGCACCTGGACATTGCTTACGTTTTCGACGGCGATGTGCCGGCTGCTGTAATCGGCGACGTGACGCGGCTGCGCCAGACGCTGCTCAATCTGCTCGCCAATGCGGTGAAGTTTACCGAGGCAGGAGAAGTGGTCGTCAGCGTTAGCGCAAGAGCCGCAGACGGCGGCGTAGAGCTGACATTCGCTGTACGCGACACAGGCATCGGATTGAGAGAAGAAGGCATGAGCAAGCTCTTCCAGTCCTTCTCTCAGGCTGACTCCTCAACCACACGCAAATATGGCGGCACCGGTCTGGGCCTGGCTATCAGCAAACGGCTGGCAGAGCTGATGGGCGGAACGATGTGGGCGGAGAGCGCCGGACCCGGCCACGGTTCGACCTTCAGCTTCACGATCATCGCGCCGGTAGCTGAATCGTCACAAATCAACCGGCGTGAATTGATCGGCCAGCAGCCCGCCTTGACAGGCAAACGTCTGCTGGTGGTCGATGACAACGCCACCAACCGCAAGGTGCTGGCACTCCAGGCCGGCAAATGGGGCATGCTGACGCGCGATACCGAGCATCCAGCGGAAGCGCTGCGCTGGATCGAACAGGCTGAAGACTTCGACACCGCTATTTTCGACATGCACATGCCACAAATGGATGGGATCACGCTCGCCAGGCACGTGCGTCAACTCAGGCCAAATCTGCCGCTGGTGCTGTTCAGCTCGCTCGGGCGTCGCGAAGGAGATGACACCGACGGCCTCTTCACCGCGTACCTCAGCAAGCCGCTGCGCCAGTCGCAGCTGTTCGATACGCTGATCGGATTGGTCACCCACGAGTACAAGCCCAAATCCGCTGAGGGCAGCACCAAACCAGTGATCGACGCCGCCATGGCGCAACACCATCCGCTGCGCATCCTGCTTGCTGAAGATAACGTAGTGAACCAGAAGCTGGCGTTGCGACTGTTGCAGCAGATGGGTTACCGCGCTGATCTCGCGAGTAATGGCAGCGAGGCCATCGAATGCGTGGAACGCCAACCCTACGATGTGATATTGATGGATGTGCAAATGCCCGAGATGGACGGCCTCGAGGCCTCGCGGAGAATCACCGCGCAATGGCAACAAGACCGGCGTCCGAGGATCGTGGCGATGACGGCCAACGCGATGCAGGGCGACCGCGAGATGTGCCTGGCCGCCGGCATGGACGACTACATTACCAAACCCATTCGCGTTGATCAGTTGATCCAGGCGCTGAATGGCGTGAATGCACGCAAGGACGCCTGAAATGGCTGCACCCGTTATTGACCCCGCAACGTTTGCAAATCTGCAGGAAGCTGCCGGCGCCGAGTTCGTCGCGGAACTCGTCGACACATTCCTGGAAGAAGCGCCACGGATGCTGGCCGAGCTGCGTAACGCACAGGCCGATGCGTCGGCCGAGCGCTTTCGGCGCGCGGCGCATTCCCTGAAGTCCAACAGCCACACCTTCGGCGCGATGAAATTGGGAGCAATGGCGCGCGATCTTGAACTCGGCGGGATTATCGCCGATGCCGCGCCGCTGAATGCGCTGGATCAGGAATATGCTAGCGTCGCGGCCGCGCTGAAGGGTCTTGGCAATGACTGAAGTCGGCGCACGCCTGCTGGTGACGGACGACAACAAGGTCAACCGATTGCTGCTCTCGCGAAGCCTCGAATTGCAAGGACATCGCGTAGCCACCGCAGAGAACGGCCGTGTCGCGCTGGAGTTGCTGAGGCGCGAATCCTTCGACCTGCTGCTGCTGGACATGGAGATGCCCGAGATGGACGGCTTCCAGGTGCTGGAGCATCTCGTGGAGGATGCTCAGCTGCGCGATCTGCCGGTGATCGTGACCAGTTCGCTTGAAGGCGTGGCGAATGTGGTCCGCTGCATCGAACTTGGCGCCGACGACTATCTTCACAAGCCGGTTAATCCGGTGCTGCTGAAGGCACGCATCGACTCCAGCCTGGAAAAGAAGCGCCTGCGCGACCAGCAGAAGGAACTGGTGCGGCGCTTTGCCACCTCCGAGGTAGCGCAGGACATGCAGCAATCGGGCTTCGCACTCGGCGGCAAGCGGGTGCGCGGCTCGGTGATGTTCTCCGATATCCGCGGCTTTACTGCGCTAGTGGAATCCCAGTCGCCCGAAGACACCATCGAACTGCTGAACACTTATTACACGTTGATGTTCGACGCGATCAACGGCCGCGGCGGCGTGATCAACCAGATGATCGGCGACGGTCTAATGGCGATCTTCGGCGCGCCCTTGCCGCTTGCGGACAGCTGCGGGAGCGCTGTGGGCGCGGCGCTGGACATGATTGAGATGATCGAACTGTTCAACGTTGAGCGCGTCGCCGCGCATAAGTCACCGCTACGGATTGGCATCGGCATCGCCACCGGCGAAATCGTGGCCGGCTACACCGGCACCCAGCAGCGCGCCACCTATACCTGCATCGGCGACACGGTGAACCTGGCTGCACGGCTGGAGGCGCACACCAAATTGGCCGCATGCCCGATTCTCATCGACCACTCCACGCGCTTGGGCCTTGATGCGCGCATCCAGGTGAAGACGCTGGGCGCGGTGGAGTTCAAGGGCAAGTCGACCGCGGTGGAAGTATTTTCGGTAAATGTGCCAAGTCAAGGCGCCGGCTCAATTTGACCGATTGGAATTTGCGACTGATTTGAAGTAGTCCCAGACATACCGCCATGATTCGTATCTGTGACAACGCTGACATACCGACCATGTTCGACATCATCAATGATTCGGCACAAGCCTACCGCGGTGCTATTCCGGCCGATTGCTGGCACGAGCCGTACATGCTTGAGACAGAATTAACGAAGCAGATTGAGGCCGGCGTGGAATTCTGGGGCTACACGGAAAACGGCGAGCTGTGCGGTGTGATGGGCATTCAGCATGTCGCCGACGTGACGCTGATTCGACATGCTTATGTGCGCACCGCATACCGAAACCGCGGCATCGGCGCGCGGTTGCTGATTCATTTGCGCGGACTTACGGCCAAACCAATCCTGATTGGCACGTGGGCGGCGGCAAGCTGGGCAATCCGCTTTTATGAAAAGCAGGGTTTCGCGCTGGTCACTGGCGAGAACAAAAACCTTCTTCTGAAAAAGTACTGGGCCATCCCCGATCGGCAGATTGAAACTTCCGTGGTGCTCGCCGAGCGCCGAAACATGCAAAATCTGGAATCCGATGGCAAGGCGTTTTGAGCGGCCTTTTTGGTGTGCTCCTATTCGCGCTTGATCAGCCTCTTCAAATTCGCCGGGTCCTCCCAGAACGCCTGCGCGCGCTTTAGATTGTCTTTCGGCGATTGCAAAAATTTTTGCTTGGCTGTCTGATCGACAAAGCAGTAGATCTTGTCATCCGGCCCCAGCCATAGCACGGAGCAATCCGTTTGCATTTTTTGACCCTCAGCCATCCCCATGGCGCATTGGCCCCCGAACTCCGGTTCTCCGGCCACGGCATTCGAGCATAGCGCGAACAGCACGACGAACAGGACGCTAAATAATTTCATGTTTTATCTCTCAAGTCTTGAGGTGAAAATTTACAGGACGTGACGCCCTCGGCGGCACGCAATGCGCCTTTCGACGCACTGGCGCGCGGTTAGCTTTTCGAGCTCGCCTTGCTGGTGCGAGCGTTCATCACCGTAATGACCGTCACCACCTCGTGCGTGAACGATTCGGAAAACGGCCGGGGATAACCCGCTTCTCGCATTGCCCACTTGACGCGATTCCCCAGGCGGGCCTTCTGGTAGATGTTCAGCATATTTTGCGCGGCGAACGATTCAATGCGATGAAACAGGCTGTCCAGCACCTTTTTCAGCCGCTGGGTCGATTTCTTCGGATCCGCGTCCAACCCATCCGGCGGGTAGCGCTTGATGATCTCGGAAGCCAGCCAGTCCGCAAATCTGTCCACCTCCTGAGAATCGAACCATTTCAGCATTATTGATCTCCGGTACGTGCGCACCAGGTGCGCCACATGTTACGAAAAGCGTTTTCCATGTCACGAGCGAATAGTTGCTTGTCCATCAGCGGCGACGCCGTCATTTTAGATCGCAGTGATGTGCGCATTTGCTCAATTTTGCGCGTGTCTTGTGCCAATTGCACGGCGCGCCCGACGTAATCTTGCGTCGATTCTGCAATGCAGTCTGTCATGCCCAGCGTGGTCAGAATGCTCGCTGCGCTTCGCGACCAGGAGCGCACACCAGGCAAGGTGATGACCGGTGCACCCATATACAACGCGTCGCAGGTGGTCGTGCCGCCGCTGAAGGGCATGGTATCCAGCGAGATATCCACGCGTGCGTGCCATTGGTAGTACTCTTGCAGGGCAACGTACGGAACCATCGTAATCCGGCTTCGGTCCACGCCCGCAGTCTCAAGGTTTCCGTAGAGAATCTCCTGTGCGCGCTCATGGACCACGCCGAGGATTACAAGTTTCGACTGAGGGACCTGAGTCAGAATGTCGCCCCATAACTCGCATACCGCCGGCGTAATTTTCACCATCTGGTTGAACGAGCCGAACGTGACATGACCGTTGCGCACGAAGGGCGATTCGTGTTCGTAAGCTACCTCGACAAATGGACGATAACACCATTGGCTATGAGGTAGCCGCACCAGTGTCTCCGTGTGGTAGCGATCGGTGAGGCCGGGGGGGTCGCATTGGTTATCCGAGATGCGATACTGAATGCGGCTCAACCCTGTCGTGTTTAGATAGCCGAGCCAAGTCACCTGGATGGGCGCCGGTTGCTGCGCAAAAACCCGCAAATTCTGAACGCCAGAGTGCCCCGCCAAGTCAACCAGAATATCAATTCGATTATCATGAATCAGGTCGGCGATGTCATCCTGTGGCATCCCGCGCGTGGCATGCCAAACGTCTGCCAGTTTGCGAACTTGATCAGTCATCGTGTCCACCGTGTCACCCGTGTAATAGCAAACCACTTCAACGGCCGATCGGTCGAGCGCTTCGAGGAGGGGCAGCAGGAACTGGGAGACCACGTGATAGTGCAGGTCTCCCGAAATAAACCCAATGCGAAGGCGCCGGTCCGGATCCGGTATATTGCCAAACGAGTGAAAACGCGCGGGACAGGTTTCCTCAAGGCGTTTGCCGTAACCGACATGCCGGGCGAATAAATCATCGACGGAAATATCGTCTTTGCAGTTCAGCGCGAACAGTTCCGTCGAATCGAAATCCAGGACATCGGCGCCGTAGTTGCGTCCTTCAGCGAAAGTATCGAGCGCGTCCTGGATCCTGCCCTGCGAAATCAGCACAGCACCAAGTATGTGGTAGGCGCGCACGAACGTCCGGTCAATCTCTATCGCACGACGCAATGCGGCCTCGGCTTGCGCTTGGCGGGTCAGCCGCTTGAGAATCAGCCCGTAATTGAACAGTAGGTCCCGCCAATCGGGCCGAAGTGCAAGCGCAGCCTCTGCAGTGATGACTGCTTTGTCCAGATTACCTTGGGCCATCTGCAGATTGACAAGCGAGGCCAGCACTTCGATAGAGGCGGGATTGCAGCGCAGCGCCTGCTCAAAGAAGCTTTCGGCCTCCGCCGGCCGTCCCAACTCCAGGAGTACGGCGGCGAGCTTGTGATTGGTCTCGAAGTCGGATGGTTGTTCCGCGACTGCACGGCGCAATATCACCGCGGCGTCGTCAGCCCGACCGAGCTTGAGAAGCACCTCCGCGTAATTGTTGAGTGCGCCGAAGTACTTCGGCTGAACGCGCAAGGCCTGCTCAAGTTCGGTTGCCGCGCCGTGAAGATCACCTTTGTTTTCCAGCAATCGAGACAACACGACCCTTGCATCGGCAAAATCTGCTTTGCCCTCAATCGCCCGACGCAGCAAAGGTTCAGCACCGTCGAACGCTTGCCGGGAAAACAGCTGCCTGCCGAGATTGTAGTTGGCAAAGACATCGGCCGGATCGAGCCTGAGCGCTTCTTCATAGGATTCGCCGGCCAGAGGGATATTGCCGATGGCCTCGAGGCCGATGCCCAAATTGACATGGGCTGCAGCATAGCCAGGGGCGGCCGCTACTGCCTTGCGATAACACTCGCAGGCTCTCGACAGATCGCCGGCTTCCTCGGCGCGATTCCCGTCCAGGATATGGAGGTCAGCCGCCTTGACGCGCGCGCTCACCGCTTGTGCTTGCGACGCCGCCGATTTATGGCCCCCAA
>JBJMWI010000203.1:0-3920 GCA_045810225.1 Burkholderiales bacterium | reverse complement strand
GTCTAATTCAAAAAAGAAGCGGAACCCTTCAAAACACAACCGCTCTACATTACGTATTCCCAAGCGCAATGACAACGATGTACCGGTACTTCACATAAATGGCATATGACTTGACTCTTTTGGACACGCGTCCGCAAAGTCCCACCGGTCCTGATTCGTCCAGCGCAACGCCGCCAATCGATGGCGAGACGGAAACAGCAGCAACGCCTTCGCTGCAGCGGCTCGGACATCGAGCGCTGTCCCTGGGGGTCGCGAACGCGTTCGACTTTGCGATCCAGTTCCTGCTCCCCGTAGTGTTGACGCGCTGCCTCGACCCAACGGCGTTCGGCGAATACCGCCTGTTGTGGCTGACGGCCGGAACTATTGTGGCGGTCGCAACCCTTTGCATGCCGGGAAGCCTGTATTACTACTTGCCGCGATCAGACGTGGTTCAGAAACGCATGTATGTGAACCAGACGCTGGTTTTTTTGCTTTTCGCCGGGCTGCTGTCAGGATGGGCGGTCAGTTCCTGGAATCCGTGGTTACCGGAACAGCTGCGCGAGCTTACGCGGCACGGCGCAATTATGCCTGCGTTCGTTGTGTTGCTGATCATTGCATCACTGCTTGATGTGCTGCCGACGGTGGAAGAGCGCGTGTACTGGCAGTCTAAGGCCATCGTCAGCCTTGCCGTCCTACGCGCCGTGGGGTTGTCCCTCGCGGCCGCGCTGACCGGAGAATTGATGCCGGTACTGGTGGTGCTGGTTGCGTTCGTCGCTTTCAAAGTAATCGTGCTGCTGTGGTATGTCTTCCGCTATCACGGTCTGCAGGGACCGGTATTGCGATGGCGCGAGTTTGTCGACCAGATTATGTATGCCGCCCCGTTCGGTGCCGCGGGCGCGCTATACGGCTTGCGCACACAGTCGGATCAATGGGTGGCCGCGTCGCTGTTTCCGCTCGGCATGTTTGCCGCCTTCTCGATAGCCGCCGTGCTGGGGCCGTTGATGAATCTGTTCCGGCAATCGGTCAACTACGCGTTTCTGCCAATCATGAGCCGCCGACATGCGGAAGGGGACATCCTCAGCATGCTGCAACTTAACAGTCGTGGCAACGTCATGGTCGGAGCAATTGTATTTCCGTTGTTCTACTTTGCGTTTGTCTTTGCGGAAGATCTCATTACCCTGGTGTACACCGTCAATTACGTGGCTGCGGTTCCGGTGGTGCGGGTCTATATCATCGGTATCGCGGCTCTGGTCATTGAGCTGTCCAGTCTCACATTGCTGCTTCGGCAGGCCGGGTTCGTGACGATGGTGAACACGGTCGGTCTGGTGTTGGCGGTAGCACTAAATTGGTATGCGGCGACGACGATTGGCCTTGCCGGCGCGGCTTTGGGTACCGTCGTCGTCATGGGCATCGATCGTATTGTCACGCTATGGCGTATCTCGCGGCTGACCGGTGTGCCGATCAGCAAACTTCAGGACTGGAAAACACTGCTGCTGCTTGCTCTGTTCGCAGCAGGAGCATCCCTGCTTGCCTGGGCCGTAAAGGTTTTCTACTTCGCGCATAGTGGCCCCCTGATTCGGGTGGTGGCCGGCGCAGCCGCGGTTGCTTCTTCCTATGTTGCCGTTACCGTGTTATCCGGCACCGGGCGCACCTGGCTCGCTGCTGTGCGAACCCAGAAACATGGAATGTGATCGAACATGGCGCGACTGATGTTCGTCACCGCGTCACTAGCGTTTGGCGGAGCGGAGCGCCACTCCATAACCCTCATGAACCGCCTCGCCGAACGCGGCCATGAATGCCATGCCGTCTACGTAAAGAACGCAGCCCAGCAACTCGAACGCATCCGCCTGCGCGGCGCTGGCGGGATTCATTGCCTGAATGCGCGGCGCTATTTCGATCGCAGCGCCGTAGCGGACTTCGCTTCGCATATTCGACGTATTGACCCAGCCGTAATGGTGGCGGCAAATCCATATGCGCTGATGTATTGCTGGCTCGCCCGTCGCCAGTCCGGCATGCACGCCCGGATTGTCGTGACGTTTCACAGCACGCTGATGCCGGGCGCAAAGGAATGGCTGCAGATGCTCTACTATCGCCCCTTGTTCTGGGGCGCGGATTGCCTGGTTTTCATCTGCAAGGCACAGCAACGTCACTGGAGGCGTCGTCTGCTGAATGCACGGCGCACTGAAATAATCTACAACGGCGTCGATCTCGCGCACTGGCAGCCGCTCAGCGAGCGTGAGCGAGGGAGCAAGCGCACCGAACTCGGTTTCACCGAGGATGAGTTCGTGATTGGGATGTGCGCGGTATTCAGACCGGAAAAAAACCATCTTCAGTTGGTGGAGGCAGTGGCCGCATTGCGCAAGCAAGGCATCCCGGCCCGTGCGCTGCTCATCGGCGATGGCGACATGCGTCCGGTTATTGAGGCCCGTGCGCGCGCACTCGGTGTGGCACACGCGCTGGTCATCACTGGCTTCCAGAACGACGTGCGTCCCTTCATCGCGGCCGCGGACATTGTCGTTCTTTGCAGCACTTCGGTGGAGACATTGTCGCTGGCGGCGCTAGAGGCCATGGCTCTGTGCAGGCCCATAGTGCTGTCCGACATAGGTGGCGCGGCCGAGATGATAACGCCAGGCGCCAATGGTTATCTTTTCCGTGCCGGGGATACCGCGGCTCTGATCCAGCAACTCGCGCTTCTTGCCAACCGCTCGGAGCGGGTGCGCATGGGCCGACGTGCGCGTGAGAAAGTGGAAACCGTGTTTTCAGAGGAGAAAATGATCGATCGCTACGACCAGACATTGCAGCAGCTTTGCGGCGCGACATTGCAGCCACAAGCGCCGGTCACGACCTGAAGGTCCGTCCGGCCCATGGGCTGCACGCACCAGCCCACCTAGTGTCGTAGCACCATGCTGGGGAGTCCGGGGCGAGGGCGGTGCCTGACTGCACCCCGCGGCATAACCTAAAAAAGGTTTCCATTCGATGAGACAAGTTCGTCATTACCTGCGCAACGGCGCATTGGACATGGCTGAAGTACCCATGCCGGCGCTTGGCCCCGGCGATGTGCTGGTGCGCAATCATTACTCATTCATAAGTGTAGGCACCGAGAAAATGAAGGTGTCGCAAGCCCGCATGAGTCTGGTCGAAAAAGCCAAGGAGCGTCCCGACCAGGTCAAGCTTGTGCTGAACACGCTTAAGGAACAAGGTTTCATACCCACCATACGAAAGATCCAGGAGCGGCTGAAGGCACCGACTACCCTTGGATACAGCTGCGCTGGAATCGTGGCGGCCGTTGGTTCGCAAGTGGAGGAGTTCCGCGTCGGGGACCGCGTTGCATGCATCGGAGAAGGCTTCGCCACGCATGCAGAGTACAACGCGGTTCCGCGCAACCTCATGGTGCATGTGCCACCCACTGTGAGCCTTGAGGCGGCCAGCTCGTGCGCGGTGGGTGCGATCGCGCTGCAGTCGATACGCCAGGCGCAGCTCGAGCTTGGAGAAACCGTTGCCGTCATCGGACTGGGATTGCTTGGCCAGTTCCTGGTTCAGCTCTGCCGCGCGAACGGCTGCCGTGTAGTCGGCGTTGATCTCGACGCGGGCAAATGCAGCCTGGCAGTCCAGAACGGCGCGCAAGCGGCGTGCGGTCCCGAGCCAGACGAGGTACTTTCACATTCGCTGCGCATCAGCGAGGGGCTTGGCGTCGATGCAGTATTGCTTACCGTTTCAACGCGCGACCTGGGTCCGATAGAACTGGCGGCGACGCTGGTGCGCGATCGCGGACGCGTGGTATGCCTGGGCAACACTGCGATTCAGCTCGACTGGCGCACGTGGTTCGGCAAGGAGATCGATTTTCGTTTCAGCCGGGCCATGGGGGCAGGTATCACCGATAGCGATTACTCCTTGCGCGGCAAGGATTATCCCGCAGGCTATGTGCGCTGGACCGCCAACCG
>JBJMWI010000202.1:0-4283 GCA_045810225.1 Burkholderiales bacterium | reverse complement strand
GTAAGACCATAAAGGGAAAGACACAGACCGACCACGATCAAGCCCATGCCGGCAATCATGACGCCATCTACCGGCATGTTGACCATGCGGAAGCCAGAGGCCGCAGACATCAGGTACATCGGAATGTGCGCGCAAACACCGGCACCCAGCAGCAACGCGCCAATCCAGAACGCTACGGGATGGTGAAACTCAATGCCGGTGCGGCTGATGCTCTCATGCGTGGGCATATCAAGCTTGTTTCATTGACCAAAGATGTAATCGCACGACACCGGCCGCGACGAATCTGAGACCGGACGGCTCTGGACTACTTCAGTTCCAGCTCCAGAAAAACGAACTCGTGTGCGTTTGGATTCACGACGTTGTGTTCGACGCCGGCGTCGCGGGCATAGGATTGGCCGGCCGCCAGGTCCGTGACGATCTCGCCATTGCCCGTTTCCTGCATCAGCTTGCCCGCGGTCATGACCACCACAATGTAGTCGTGCGCGTGGCGGTGCCAGCCGGTCTCCGCGCCTGGTGCAAAACGCCATTCCGTCACGAGGGCGCGGCTGGTTTCCTGTAGAAGTTTCGAAGTGGCTTGTGGTCGCTTGGTCATGAGTTTTCTGCTGTTGAAGACATCATTAGCCGATCACTGCAGCTGGTTCCGGAATTTCAATGACGCCGAGCTTGCGCAACGCGTCTATCTTTGCAGTGGAATAATGTAATACATCGGCCAGGACATCATGCGTATGCTGACCGATCAGGTACGGCGCGCCGGCGCGCGGATGTGTTGGCTTGCCGTCGACAAAAAACGGCGTGGCTGTCACGCGAACACTGCCACAGCCGCCATGGGGCACTTGCGGAAAGGCTTCCCGCGACATTAACTGCGGGTGGTCGATGACTTCCTCCGGTGACAGCATGGGCACTACCGGCACGCGCGCCGCGGACAACGCTTCGATCGCCTCATCCGCATCCTGGTATTGATTCAACCATTCCCGATACACCTGCTGCAGTACGCTCCAGTTGCTGCGCCTGGCTTGTGGCGTGGCGAAGCGC
Organism: Burkholderiales bacterium; assembly: GCA_045810225.1. Lineage (GTDB taxonomy): Bacteria > Pseudomonadota > Gammaproteobacteria > Burkholderiales > JACQAP01 > JACQAP01. The sequence goes on along the minus strand of JBJMWI010000202.1, from coordinate 3,251 downwards.
GGGTCGGCTGCCAATTCAGGTTTGCCGACCAGTGCCACCAGGCGAGACCAAAGATGCGGAGCGCCCGCTGTCTGGAGTGCGACGTGGCGCTGGCCGAAAGCGTGCAGCATCATGCCGATGCGAGGCTGGCGTTCCACCGGTCCACCGTTCAACAGTGCGCCATAAGTAATGTCATCAGCCGCGATCAGACATTCAAGCATTGAGATGTCGAGCGTTGCGCCGCCGCCACTGCGGGCCCGCCGCAGCAACGCGGCACAGATCGCACCGAAGGCATGCGTGCCGGCTAGAACATCAGCTGCCTGCAAATAAGCAACCCGCGGCTGCGTCTCTCCGCCGCGATCGAGATCCATCAGGCCCGAGATTGCGTTGATCAGATGCGCGTACGCCTGCATGGAACTGAGCGGACCGGTCTGACCGAAACCTGAAATGGAGCAGTACACCAAGGCGGGAAATTGAGCGCGCAACGTGCCCGCATCCAGGCCGTAGCGTGCCATAACCCCCGGCGAGAAATTTTCCACCACCACATCGGCAGTGCGAACCAGGTCGAATACCAGCTCACGCGCTTCGGGTCGCGCGAGGTTGACCGCGATCCCCTGCTTGCCAGTATTCAGGCGCGCGAAGTAGCTGCTTTGATCATCACGGTCCGCGTCCAGCTGAAACGCGGTATAGCGAATTTCATCGCCCTCGCCGGGACGTTCTATCTTGATGACGCGCGCGCCAAGATCCGCCAGCAGGCGCGTGCAGTATGGCCCCGCCAGCACGCGAGTGAAATCGACAATGGTGTAGCCCTCGAGCAGGCGGTCGGGCGTGGACTCAACAAAAGTCACGATTTGAATTGCATACAGTGTTTGGATCAATGAGGAGCTGTTGCCGGTTCGCCAGCCTGTTCGGCGCGATTCTATCCCCTAACGACGATGGACCATAGGAACCGCCAAAGAATCAATGCGCCAGCTTACGCAGCCATTCACCTCAGCCGGTCGTTTCTTAGCGACGGCAACGGTCAACGACACCACTTTATACAAAGGCCGTTGGCAGATTTTACAAAACACCACTGAGCGTTCGGTAAATTATTCAAAAGAGGTCGCGAAGGTGATCCGTCTTGTGAGCGATGACGCAAGCGTCGCGTCGCAGGCGCGCTTTTGTGACGGTGCGGCGTCAGATTTACTCTACAAACGTGGTACGCAAGAAACAGATTCTGCCAGCGGTGCGTGACTTCGACCGCACAACATGACACACCGCCCTCTTCCCACACAGCTAATCGGATTATTGGCAATGGCATAGGTACTGCATGGTATTGGCATAACTGCCTGTCGCGAACAATCGATGTGTCCGTTCTGCAAAGCGTCCTTCTATATCACATCCCTTTGTCGCGCAGGCAGACCGCTACTCGTCGTATTCGATTGATCGGGCGCCGGAAACGATGCGGCGCGCACCTCCCCCGCGCGTGGCACGCGAGTTTGCATTCAGTGCCGAGAAACAGTTTCGGGGCTGCCTCTCGCACATTGCCGGTCGCTGCTGATGCCGCGCATCGCACAGTAGCCCGGCCGCTGCGTCGCTTCGTGGTGACGCTTGCATTGCTTGCTGGCGACTTCGGTATGGGCGTGGCTTACGAGGTTCGTGCCGGAGAAGCGATTCCCTCCTTTGCTGAACTGCAGGACGCAGGCGCAGTCGTTGGCAAGATCACCATAGACAATCAGAATATTTTTGACCTGTCGGATCCTGAAGAAAACAATTTTGTATTTCGCACTGCCAACACGCTGCATATCAAGACGCGGCCGGAAGTCATTGCACAGTCGCTGCTATTCCGTACCGGCGATCCGGTTTCGGTCCGGCTCATTGAAGAGAGCGAGCGTCTGCTTCGCTGCACCGCCAGCGTGTACCACGTGAACATCCGGCCGGAAGCTTTTCACGACGGCGTGGTCGATATCGCCGTCACAACTCGCGACACCTGGACGCTGGAGCCTGGCATTGCTTTCAGCCGCGCGGGCGGCTCCAACTCGACTGGCGTCTCGCTGGAAGAGAGCAACCTGTTCGGCACCGGCATTTCCGTAGGCATGGCTTATACCTCGACGGTCGATCGTGCCGGCACGGACTTCACTTTCGCTTACGACCACCTGTTCGATGGCTGGACGCAAATCGCCTATTCGATCGGCTCTCTCGATGACGGGGAACGACAGGCATTCAAGCTGGTCCGGCCCTTTTATTCACTCGACACTCGCTGGTCCGCGGGCGTACTTGGCAACAAGGGCGATCAAATCGAGTCAACCTACCAGGCCGGGAATGTCGTCAATCAGTACCGCCATAAGCAGGAATCGGCGGAGGTGTTCGGTGGCCTATCCAGCGGCCTGGTCGGGCGTTGGACCCAGCGCTACTCCGTTGGGCTGAACTACCTGGATGAAAAATTCGCGCGCGACCCGTTCCTGCTTTCACCGGCAACGTTGCCGCCGGACCAGACGCTGGTCAGTCCGTTCGTGCGCTATGAACTCATGGAAGATGACTTCCATATCATGACCAATCACAAGCAAATAGAACGCGCCGAGTCCGTGGCGATGGGACTGCATGCGCAAGCACAGTTGGGCCGGTCCTTGAGCGAGCTCGGCTCATCGCGCGAGCTGTGGCTCTACTCCGCGAAGGTGGAAAAGGGTTTTCAGATTCGCGCCAAAGATACTCTGATGACGGCAGCAACGCTGTCGGGCCAGTACGGGGACGGGCGGGTCGAACGCCAGTTGCTGGGCGGGGCCGCGCAATACTATCTTCCGCATGCAGGTCGAGCCGTCTTTTACTCTTCGCTGTCCGGTGGCGCGTTGCGCAATCCGCAGATCAACGACATGATCATGCTGGGCGGCGATAACGGGTTGCGCGGGTACCCGCTGCGCTACCAGAGCGGCAACCAGCAAGCGTTGTTCACGCTCGAGGAACGCGTCTATACGGATTGGTATCCGTTTCGCCTGTTCCGCGTAGGCGGCGCAGTGTTCTACGATGTTGGTCGCGCCTGGGGCGGTGATTTCCAGAACACGGCGAATCCCGGCTGGCTCAGCGATGTTGGTTTCGGATTGCGCATCCTGAGCTGCCGTTCCGCATTTGGGAATGTGTTGCACGCGGACATTGCTTTTCCGTTGCACGGAGACTCAGACATCAGGTCGGTTCAGTTTTTGTTGCGCTCCAAGGCGACGTTCTGAGAAGGCTTCACCGATACCGGCTTACATCGCATTCTCATCCATACGGGCCGGGGGCAGCCCGGCGGCTGGTCA
>JBJMWI010000201.1:0-8207 GCA_045810225.1 Burkholderiales bacterium | reverse complement strand
TTAGCCTGAGCTAAAACCGGCAGCAGCAATGTATCTCATTACGGAAGGGTGGCAGAGCGGTTAAATGCACCGGTCTTGAAAACCGGCAGAGGCGCAAGCCTCTCGTGGGTTCGAATCCCACCCCTTCCGCCATGAAGATCTAAATGATGTGCCCGGCATCTTTCGCTTTCTTGTGCAGCTCTATCAATAGGGCACTAACGATTCTGGAAAAGCGGGTGTCGACAAATCCCGTTGCCACCGGAAGCCATTCGTGAGGAATGTCATGTGCAGTTGCCGCCACGGCAGAATTGCGAAGTGCAACAGTCAAGGTATGTTTATCGTGAAGTTCCGGTCCACTGTCTAGATCGAATTCGATCGTAATTTCCCGTGTGTCGATTCCATGCCTGACTGCCACGACATAGACATCATCCTTGGCGCGACGCAATGTTTGCTTATATGACTCTTCTACCGCCGTTTGAATTTTCCGCTCCTTCCGACTTCTATCGCCGAATATTAAACACTGAGTCCACCATGTGCGACGCTCAACGTCATGAAATTCTTTTTTCCATGAGACGAAACTCTTCCAAGGCGCCTAGATAAAATTTTATTACGTTAGCATTGGCCAAGTTCAGATTGTTTTATTTCAAGTTTTACTCATCCGGAAAGAACGCAACCTTGCTGATGCTTTGTCATAGTGGTTGCAGAGCGGCCCTGGGATAGATATTGTTTGCCCTTCCGCGATAAACGACTTGGTCAGTAGATCGCGAGTCACGGAACAATCCCGCCTCATCGCAAATTCAAACACGTCATCAGCGGAACATATTTCCGTACATTCATATTTATTCTTTCATTGTTTTATCCGGCCTAAAGCGTCGCCTCCCTTCGCTTTTGGTTCGGGCCTAAGCCGCTTTGCTTTGCATAGCGGTTTTTTTTGTCTGGAATGCTGAAGTGGAGTGCGTCCGCAGAACGCGACAGGTTTGAGAAACCCGCCTCCCTTTTGCAACCCGCCTCCCTTTTCTTCTTCTTCATTCTGCGGACGGTAACGCACGGTATCACAACTGTACCGCTCGTATACATATTAGACTCTGTCTGACGATACTAGACATGCGGCTGCTGAATGTTTCAGAAGGCGGTAAATCAGCATACGGCCCAAGTATGAAGGTTCTACTATCGTGGCATGGATAGCTCAAAGCGCTATGCCCACTTCTTTAGCTTTTGCCGTGAGTTTGGTCAATAGCGCACCTGCCAGCTTGGAGAACCGGTCATTGATAAAACCTGTTCCAGCTGCTAACCAGTCATGAGAGATATTGCGGTCGCTTACGGAGAACGGCGCGCCGCGGACAGAGATTACTAGTACATGGTTCTGGTGTGGGCCTGGTCCGAGACCGGCGTCGATTTCGACATCGATCTTGCGGGTATCGATACCACGGCGAGCCGCAACCAGGAACACGGTTTCCTTGGCATCGCGCATTATCGATTCGTACTGCTCTGTTTGCGATGTCATATTAATACCTAAACGGCAAAGCCAGTAGTCGAACCGGTTCCATGCAGATTGGTCTTCAGGCGAGATAAATGAAATTTCCCCGCCGGTATCTTGTGATTCAAAATGCGCGGGTGTAAGAACTAGCGATTCCGCTTTCAGCAGTTGCCTAGGACGGTCAATTAGCCGCTATCCGAGCATGCCTCGCAGCATCGCAATAGAAACAATAATCGATGTAGAAACCAAGCTCCAGAAAATTACCCGTTCTGACAGTTCATCGGCAAATACCGCTTTGACCGATACCTTTCTATAGCCGTCCATTGCGTCACCAGTTTCGATTTGAAAGAAGGTGCGCTCGAAGGGAAATCCTCCCCCGAGATCGCATGCCTACCGGCATCCAATTCCCTTCGGCGCAGCATCCATGTTGCAACCGTTATGCCAATTAATTGCGTCGAAAATATGACACCGGTCCTGCCAAAAAATGCACCTATATCTGAGCGTAAAGAAGGGAGCGATAGGAAGCCGTCGGAACACTGTCGGATATTCAGCAGCCGGAACGGCGCAGAACGTCAGGCATTGTCAAATTGCAAGGCGAAAGCGAATAGTAGAGCGCGGCGCCTCTGGATGGTGTATTAAAGTGTGGAAGTGCCTGGGCAGTTTTGATTGCCCAGCCTTTCTTTCGAAGACGCTGCATGCCTTACCATGCGCTGTTATCCGAATTTTGCCTTTGCCGGATATGTGCTTTTTTTGGCCCATACCCAGTGAAACTATTGCTGCTCGGCTTAGCTGGTTCATTCCAAAGGATCTTGAATGTCCATCCTGCGCGCCACGGGATATCCGGCCGACGCTACTGGAATTCAGGCCTTGTCGAGATGGATAAAATAAATTTCATGATAACTTCAGGAGGCAACTATGGATTTCATCCTCACCGTTGAGGAACGTAACGCGCTGACGCATGCGATGGCACGCGTTGTTGCCTTGGCACTAAATTCGACCACCAACCCAAACGCGGTGGCAGACGCAATGGTGGTCGAACAGTTCATGAAAGCGCTGGCCGGCGCCACAGGAGTAGAAGTGAAACCGCGGTCTTAAGGATCACAGCTGTCGTGCTCAATCCAACATCGACAATGCCGCTAATAACCAGCCATAATCCTTGCTGTATGCCCTGCTATAAAGCAGATAGCTAGATACCAGAGAAGCAGCAAGAGCCAATTCATAAATATTTGCTGAGTTCGTGGTGATGCCAATAACAATAGAAATGGACACCGAGTCCCCAAAAAATCGTCCTTTCAGACAGTACATCGGCTCGTTCCAGAACCCTGCTAGATAGTCTTGGGTAAGCGTCCATAAATCTCCCCATTGGTGGGAAAAGGTGCGCTCGAAAGCCAAACCGCCTCCCCCTACAGATTGCTAACTTCGGTGGCGTTCGAACTTCCCTTCGGCGCAATGTAGATGTCGCACAGGACATGCCAACCAAGTGCATCGAAAAGTGAAAGCTTAAATAGCTGAAACTAGAAGGTGGTCACTGAGAACTGACGGAAAAACCGCCAAGGCGCGCTGAAACAGGCAACCGGACACCGACGGAAAATTGACTATGGATGTCGAACGGCCATCGGTTGCTCAAGGCAAGCGAACTGTAGCGCTTGCATTAAGCGGTGCGCCCGCGTGATTTGAACGGCGGAATTTTTCCGGACCGGAAAAGCGAACGCTGTGTGCGGCATGTAAGCACCTTGCTGCCTGGCGCTGGCCACACGCCCGCCGGTGCTAACGTCAGTTTGTTAAAGAGGGTTACACGCAGCGCCAGGCTTGCATGCAAGCAGCCTGCCCTTGATTGATAAGTCGTTTTCACGCAACGACCTTGAGAAGACGACTCCGATCAACACCGACAGCATTCCGCTCCGATGTGTCTTGTAAGTTACAATTTTTGCGGTGCTGTGTGCGCCAACGCACAGAAGCTGATGTATGCGAATGGTATTGAACGAAAGTTTACCAACGGCTTGTCAATAAATGGGCGTCTTAGAGAATCGCGGAAGTGGAATCGCAGCGGGCGAGTGGCAATGCGTCCACATTCCGCAGGGGCGCGTTTTCGACGCGTCCTGCAGGACGTTTATGGGCATGCTGCTCGCGGAAAACCGCGTTGATTACGATCCTCAAACTCAGTATCCCATCTACAGTGCGCGCGCCCCCGAAGACGATGGCATATGTATTTTTTTCTCACCGCCCGCGGCCCAACGATTTGGGACCTTGATCAGGTTCTGGCGCGGGATTCCGTTCCAAGAACCAAGCAATATGAAGTCTCTTTGGCGCGTCTTATAAGGAGACGCACCAGCGCAGCGATTGCGGGCCGGATACAAAGCCACCTTTCAGCCCTTTACACAAAATTGCTGTGACCTCCGGCGGGCGGATAATCAAGTTCGAGCGTATTCCAGTAGTCCCATATCCTGCGTACGCGGCAAGATGTACGCGGCTACACTGCTTCGGTGACGTGCATGCCTACAACTTCAGTGACGTGCACGCGGTGCTTCAGTGAAGGTGTTAGGGTGGGTCGTGGGTAGTTATGTGGAAAATATCCTCGTGTCGCAACAATAGGCACGACATTAATAACTTAGCGGGTATATAGGGGGTCGCCCCTTCCGCCATTTTGAGATCACCGGGGCGGGTCATGAATTTCGCCTTGGCATTCAGAGTACAATCAGCGACCCCGGTAATGTCATATGCCGTCAATATGACTGCATAGCCGAATACCCGGTGCGACAAGCAAGGCGGAATGTTTCGCAACAGCAAGGCGCGAATTAACGACCTGAATTTCCGAACAGGCTGAGAATTCTCTGCAAATCGCCATGATTAGAATCCTTATCGCAGATGATCATGCTGTAGTACGCGCCGGAGTCCGGCAGTTCATTGCCGGCTACGATGACTTGAACGTCGTTGCGGAAGCATCGAACGGCGCGGAAGTCATCGAATACATCAGAAAAAGCGAGATTGACGTGGTCGTGCTCGATATTTCTATGCCTGGACACAGCGGTATCGACACACTGAAGAGCCTCAAGCACGTCCGGCCGGAATTGCCCGTGTTGATTTTGTCCGGTTTTGCCGAGGAGCAATATGCAATCAATTTGCTTCGGGCTGGAGCAGCCGGGTACGTGAACAAGGAAGCCGCGCCGGCGCAACTGGTCGCAGCGATCCGCACGGTCGCTCAGGGCCGCAAGTACGTGAGCCCCGCGCTGGCTCAAATGCTTGCCGACCGGCTATCCATCAAGGATGACGAGCAACCCGTGCACGCCGAGCTTTCCCAGCGGGAATTCCAGATATTCTGCAAACTCGTCAAAGGCGAGGGCGTGACCCAGATCGCGGACGAGTTGTTTCTTTCGGTAAAGACGGTCAGTACCTACCGCTCCCGTATCCTTGAAAAAATGGGCATGAAGAGCAATGCCGATCTCACCTATTACGCCATAAAAAACAAACTCATAACGTAGAAAGGAGCCGGGGCGAGCGCCTGCCTCGGACCCCCACTGTAATGTTTTGTCCTACATGCCAAGGGGTCGTTGACTGATATTTCCCGACAGGGCCTTTAGGGATGATCTCATCCGTACCGACTGATGAGACCACGAGAGGCCAGCATGGAAAAAAACACCAACACGGGACCCCAGCTGCATTACCTTTTGCCTGCTGAGACGATAGCTGGAACAGTTCCGGGCCCGGCGTGGCCCGCCATTAAAGACCTGCAGCAGAAAGCTGAGGTCCATCATGCGTGATATTGCCGACATTCGCGCCAATAACCTGCTCGCTACACTGGTCAACAACTCCGGCTGCGAGGAACTGCAGGCACACCTGGAACTTGTACCGTTGCCCGTCGGGAAGGTACTTTACGAATCGGGCGGTGCAATGCGCTACGTCTATTTCCCGACGACATCGATTGTTTCCATGCTTTACATCATGAACGATGGAACATCGGACGAAATCGCAACTGTCGGCAGTGAAGGATTTGTTGGCATTCAACTTTTCCTGGGGTGCGAAACGATCCCGAGTCGCGCTCTGGTGCGCAGCGCCGGGAGTGCGTTCCGCCTGGAGGCTGGTCTGTTGCAAAGGCGATTTAGCCAGTCTTCCGCGGTCCAGCATCTCCTTCTGCGCTATATGCAATCGCTGCTGGCCCAGATATCCCAGACGGCTGCTTGCAATCGGCACCATTCGATTCATCAACGCCTGTGCCGGTGGATTTTGTCCAGCCTGGACCGGTTGCCTTCCAGCGAATTGCAAACAACGCACGAATCGATCGGGGAGATGCTCAATGTCAGGCGTGAAAGCATCACCCAGGAACTCGGTGAGTTAAAAGGAGCGGGATTGATCCACTGCCAGCGCGGCCGCATTACCGTAGTCAACAGGGTCAAACTCGAAGCGCGCGCGTGCGAGTGTTACGGTGGGATCAAGAGGGAGTTCAATCGTCTGCTCGCGGGGTTGGCCAACTCTCCAGTGCGTAACGGCCTGGAAGAAATATGGCAGGCGCGTTCGACCGGTGCCGCGCAACACGTTAGCTTCGGTGTCGCCCCTGATTACGCTTCTGCGCCGGGCCCGTACCCGCACCAGGAAGAGGATTATCTCGCCCGCCACCAGCCCGCCGTTTCTGCGTAAGCCAAGCTGAACGACCAAAAGCGCTAGACCAAGCGTAAGCCCGGATCTGCCTAGTGTCTGCCCCGGGCTGGCGATAGACCCTCGAGCAGGTCCCGCAAGTAATCCAGATCGTGCGGCTTATCCCGTGCGTGCAGTGCACTTCCGTAATTACTGAACACAATCACGTACGGCCTGTACGAACCTTGCAGGCGAAGTAACCGTAAAATCTGCGACCATGCGCCGTGCCGCCCGGACTGAAAAATAATGGCATCGCAGTGAATGTCCTGTAGTTTCGCAATGGCCGTCTGTTCGTTATCCGCGAAGCCCGCGACTGCAATACGACCCGTCGAAGTAAGTTTTTCGATTACACGTTCGCGCAAAAAAGGCGATTCATCTATCAAGAATACTTGTAGCTGCGCAGCCGGCTCAGGCGTCCCCTTCTCGATCTGGTGGGCGACAGGCAGCCTTTTCCTCGCGTCCATGGCAGCATCGATTATCCGGGTCATGACAATCGGCGCTGTGTCTCGCGCAGGTTTACGTTCTCGCCCCCCTGTTATGCGCACGATACCGTCCGGAATTGCGTGGGCGTTCAATCAATAAGGTGGTGACGCACGGCATATTGAGTAAGTTCGGCATTACTGGTCAGCTTCATCTTCTCCAATGCACGTGTACGGTAGGTACTGACTGTCTTTACCGAAAGCCCCAGCTTTTGCGCAATCTGCGAGACGCCAATTGCGGATGCAAGGTGGCAGAACACCTGAAATTCCCGCTCGGATAGCAGGCTGTGCAATGGCCGCTCCTCCTGCCTGGCAGCGAGGTCATTGACCAGGATTTCGGTCAGCGCCGGCGTTACATACTTTCCACCCTGGACGACCATGCGGATGGCCGTGATCAGATCGCGTGAATCGCCATCCTTGCTGAGATAACCGCTGGCCCCGGCGCGCAGCAGATTGACCGCATACTGGTGCTCGGAAAAACCCGAAAGAATCAAAACCGGCAGTTGGGGCTGCAGATTTTTGATGCGTCTCAGCGTATCGACGCCATTCTGGTCCGGCATCGACACATCGAGTATCACGATATCCCAGTGCGCATCCCGGATCATGTCGATGGCTTGGCCACCGCTGTCCGCCTCACCTTCGACCACCATGTCCGGCTCATTCGCAATAAACTGCTTTAATCCTGCCCGGACAATTGCGTGATCGTCGACGATCAGTATTCGGATTCTGGCAGGCTCTTCACCGGCGGCGCCATGGCCAGCGTGAAAAGGCGTTTCCGATGTTGCTGTTTGGCCATAAGCAGCTTCTTTATTGCCCATTTTCCACCGATCGTCTTGTTTGAAACGTGGCTGCGTCCGCTGGAGTCAGCAAGGCAAATGACCGCGTCGCTATGTGCAGAATGCTGCCAGAGAGGGCGCCGAAGCGTAATCCGTTCTATCGGAAATCTCTTGTCGGAAAATTCCTACATTATCCGTTGTACGGCGCTGATATCATGCTCCGCGTTCCGCGGTACGCTCACATGCGGCTGTCCGCGCACCACTGGCGCTCGCATGTTTGAGTTGGAACCGCAAGTTGCATTGATCGCCAACCTTGCTAAAAAATAACAACAAACCAATGTCCGAACTTGCAGTTGAAGCTGCCCGGTATGCTTTGTTGCGAAGGCTGGCGCCGGCAATACGTCACCGCGTGGTAGGCAAGCTGCACCCTATTGGCTTGATAGCGGAGGCGCTGGAATGGCAGATTCAGGAGGCTACGCCCAACCTTAAAACGGTGCGCGAAAGCCTTGCAAGGGTCAGCAGCATGTCAAGGGTGGCGATGCAAGCCTTTACCAGCGAAATGACCTGGCTGACGCGCGAGGAGGGGGCTACTGTAGCCGTTGCGGAAGGCGTCGACGACTGTTTGGGCTTGCTGCATACCGAATTCGAACTGCGCGGCTTTTCACTCAAGAATGAAGTGAAGGTTTCTGCGGTACGCGTCTCGCTTAATGCAGTCCGTAATGTGCTTGCTGCAGCCCTGATCGCCATATCGGACTCCGCGCCCGCGCCCGCGATACTTGTTTTGTCGGCCGATGTATCAAAAACGCATGCCTCGCTTACCATCCTGGTACATCCAGCCGAAGCCGTGTCCCTTTTTGAAACGCCCGA
>JBJMWI010000200.1:0-27304 GCA_045810225.1 Burkholderiales bacterium | reverse complement strand
CTTGGGAATGTGCAGAACTAGCGGCCGCCGGCGTCAACGGGTTCGGGGGGAATAACCGTGCGCCTTGGGCCCTTCGAGCGCTCGCCCCGCGACCGCCGGAAGACCGACACCTTACAGGAAGGCGAGGCGCGGTTTCGCGCGCTGGTGCAGAACTCGTTCGACATCATCACCATTCATGACTCGAACGGAGTGACCAAGTACGAGTCGCCGGCCGCTTCGCGCGTGCTGGGATATCCGCCCGGTACCCTGATCGGCAAGACCCCATTCGAGACACTGCATCCAAGAGACGTCGGCCGTGCGCGGGAAGCGTTCGAAGCGTTGATCAAAGGCGAAGTGACCGTGGCGCCCGTGGTCCTTCGTTTCCGGCATGCGGACGGTTCCTGGGTTTACCTCGAAGCCTTGGGAAATAATCTGCTGGAGCATCCGGGCATCCGCGGCATCGTGCTGACTTCACGCGACGTGACCGAGCGCATGCGCGCCGAAGAGCGCGTTCAGTACCTCGCCAATTACGACGTGCTCACCGGGTTGCCGAACCGCTCTCTCATGCAGGACCGCCTGACGCAGACCGTCGCGAATGCGCACCGCAACCGGCTGCGGGTGGCGCTGATGCACATCGACCTGGACCGCTTCAAGGTGGTGAATGAAACACTCGGCCATTATGTCGGTGACGTATTGCTGAAGCAGGCCGCGGAACGCATGCGCAAAATGACCAACGGGGCAGACACCGTAGCCCGGGTAGGAGGAGACGAATTCACCATCGTATTCCCGCATGTCACCAGTCTGCAGACTTTGTCCGCCGCCGCCGAAATCTTGCTCGATGATTTGGCAAGGCCGTTTCCCGGCGACGGCCAGGAGCTGTTCGTTTCGGCGTCCGTTGGCATCAGCATCTATCCGGATGATGCCAGCACCGCCGATGAGCTCATCAAACACGCGGATGCCGCGATGTCCACGGCAAAACAGGTCGGGCGGAATAATTTCCAGTTCTTTACTCCAGGCATGAATCACGAAGCCGAGGATCGCATGCTGATCGAGGCTGGCCTGCGCAACGCCATACAGCGCGATGAACTAAGCCTGGTTTACCAACCCAAAATCGATCTGGCGACGCGCCGGATGTTTGGAGCGGAAGCCTTGCTGCGCTGGAAGCATCCCAAGCTCGGCATGATTTCGCCGTCTCATTTTGTGCCGGTAGCCGAGGAAGTGGGGCTGGTGGGTCAAATCGGCGAATGGGTATTGCATACGGCCTGCCGGCAGATACGCCAATGGCAGGATGCCGGCTATTCCCTGCAACTTGCGGTGAATGTTTCGGCACGCCAGTTCCAGGACTACGACGTCGCAGAGCTGGTCAAAGACATTCTGCGCGATACCGGCGTGCTGGCGCAAAATCTCGAAATTGAATTGACCGAAAGCGCGGTCATGAGTGATGCGGAAAGTTCGATCGTAACGCTCGAGCGACTGGCTGCGCTCGGGGTTCAGATTGCCATCGATGATTTCGGTACCGGTTATTCCAGCCTGTCCTATCTGAAACGGCTGCCGCTCGATGTGCTGAAGATCGACCAGTCGTTCGTACGCGATATTTCCTCAGATCCCAATGACGCAGCCATTGTGCGGGCGATTATCACGCTGGCTCGCAGCCTGGGCATCAAGGTCATCGCCGAAGGCGTGGAGAACGAAGCGCAGCTTGCATTCCTGAATGCGTATGGGTGCAACTATGCGCAAGGATATCTGTTCGGCAAGCCGTTGACCGCAGCGCAAGTGGTCAGACTGATCGCGACCGGAGCACTCGAGCACACTTTCGCCTGACAACGGCGGTCGCCGGAAACAGGCGTCCGTCATAGCGTGCTCTGCTAAACTCCCCTGGTGTTTAACGCGTGGCCGCATGTCAGCGGCCATGCCGATATGCAACCAGTCGCATCCCGTTGTCTTTCCATGCCGACGCACCCGCGAAGGGCCACGCTTAATGGCAGAAAAAATACTTGCGTTTGGGGGCAGCCTGCGCCGCGAATCGTTCAACGGCAAGCTGGTTCGCATTGCTGCGGAAGGCGCGCGTGACAGCGGCGCGCTGGTCGAGGAGATCCATTTGCGCGATATTCCGCTTCCGCTTTACGACGCGGACCTCGAGCGCGAGCACGGGTTGCCCCAAAACGCAAAGCTGTTCAAACGATTGCTGGTCGACCATGATGCTGTGTTGATCGGCTCGCCGGAATACAACACTGGCATGACCGCCGTGCTGAAGAACGCGATCGATTGGGCATCGCGTCCCGAACCTGGCGAGCCTTCATTTGTTGCCTTCAAAGGCAAGGTGGGCGGCATCATGTCGACCTCCCCCGGAAACTTCGGCGCCGTGCGCAGTCTCGGCATGCTACGAGGGATACTGTCCTATCTCGGGATGATTGTCGTGCCAACCCAGCTGGCCATTCCGCGCGCCGGCACCGCGTTCGATGCGCAAGGCAATCTCACCGATGAGCAACAGGCAAAGACCGTGCGTTCCATCGGCGTGGAAGTTGTGACTTTCTTGCGCAAGTTGGCATGAAGTGCCGAACGGGACGAGGGAGGCCAAATCAGTGCGCGGGTTTTCGCCCGTGCATTGAGCTGGTGCACGGGGACGCGCAAGCCTGCGCGATCCAGACGGCTGGTGCGGTGATAATCCGCAAAGTGCTCATGATGTTAGAGCTTGTAAGGCACGGAATAACTGCGTGGCACAGCGGTTGCTCAATGCGTCCGGGGGTAACGCATGTCATTCGATTCATACTATAACGAGATGTACCTCGCTGACGGCAGCGTGCGCAGCCATTACCGGCCGCTTGCCGACTGGATAGCCGGAACGCCACGTGAACATATCGCGCAGATGCGTCAGGCCGCGCATCTCTTGTTCCACCGGGTGGGCATCACCTTTGCGGTGTATGGAGAGGAAGCTGGCTCGGAGCGCCTGATCCCGTTCGATATGCTGCCGCACATCATCCCGGCCGCGGAATGGCGCACGATCGCAACAGGGCTCCGGCAGCGCGCCAAGGCGCTGAACGCATTCCTGCACGACATCTATCATGGTCAGAATATTCTCAGGGCTGGTCTGGTACCCAAGGAACGCGTGACCGAAAACAAACAGTTTCGTCCAGAGATGGTTGGTCTCGACGTGCCCGGCGGGATTTATGCGCATGTGGCTGGCATCGACCTCGTTCGAGCTGGAGCGGGGGAGTATTACGTGCTGGAAGACAACTTGCGCACGCCGTCCGGCGTTTCCTACATGCTGGAAAATCGCAAAATGATGATGCGTCTGGTGCCGGAATTATTTGCCCGCCAGTCCATTGCCCCGGTCGAACATTATCCGGACATGCTGCTGGAAAACTTGCGAAGCGTTGCGCCGAGCGGCGTGGAAAACCCAACGGTCGTGCTGCTGACGCCGGGCCAGTTCAATAGCGCCTACTTCGAGCATGCGTTTCTGGCGCAGCAGATGGGTATCGAACTGGTGGAGGGACCCGACTTGTTCGTGCGTGATGACGTCGTTTACATGCGTACCACCAGTGGTCCGCAACGCGTCGACGTAATTTATCGCCGCATCGATGATGACTTCCTCGATCCGCAGGCGTTTCGCGCGGATTCGATGCTCGGCGTGCCGGGGTTGGTTGGGGCATACCGCAAGGGCAAGGTTACGCTCGCCAACGCCATCGGCACCGGCGTGGCCGATGACAAGTCAATTTATCCGTACGTGCCCGAGATGATCCGCTTCTACCTCGGCGAAGAACCGCTGCTGAACAACGTGCCGACCTACCAGCTGAGTTTCAAGGACGACCTCGACTATGTTTTGGCCCATTTGCCGGAACTGGTCGTGAAGGAAGTGCACGGTTCAGGCGGTTACGGCATGCTGATCGGCCCAACCTCGACCGAACGTGAATGCGAGGCCTATCGCGAGCGCATCCTGGACGCGCCCGATCGCTTCATCGCGCAACCAACGCTGTCGCTTTCGACCTGTCCGATTTTCGTGGAGAAGGGCGTCGCACCGCGCCACATCGATCTGCGACCTTTCGTCCTGTCCGGCAAGGAAGTCATGATGGTGCCCGGAGGCCTTACGCGGGTTGCGCTGCGCGAAGGTTCGCTGGTGGTGAATTCCTCGCAGGGCGGCGGAACGAAGGACACGTGGGTGGTGGAAGCGTGAGGGCCGTGACTCACGTGAATGCCGTGACGGTCGTGACTGTCACGCAAAGATCGTGACTAGCGTGACTGTCGTGACTATCGTGACTGTCGTAAACCTTCTCCGGCAATTACGTCGTCACGATCATCACGGCTTTTCCGTCACGTCAGTTATGGGCGTCAGCCCGGTTACGGGCGCAGCCCGGTATCCCCTAAGGGAATCCCTTTGCGGGACACGGCATTCCTCATGCTGAGCCGCACCGCCTCGAACCTTTACTGGATGGCGCGCTACGTCGAGCGGGCTGAGAATACGGCGCGCATTCTCGATGTCGCGTATCGCATGTCCTTGATGTCGCAGGCCGCGGAAACCAAGGAATCGGAATGGCTCGCGCCGCTGAACATTTCCGGCACGCTCTATCCGTTCGAAGGCCGTTATGCGACGGTGACGGCGCGGGACGTCATGATGTTCATGGCACTCGACCCGGATAATCCCGGTTCCATCGTGTCGTGCGCCAGGGCGGCTCGCGAAAACGCGCGCGCCGTACGCGGCAATGTGACCTCGGAAATGTGGGAGGTGCTCAATTCCACCTGGCTGGAGTTGCAGAATCTCAGAGAAGACCGGCTGAACGGCGACGGCGCGCTGACATTTTTTGACTGGGTCAAAGAGCGCTCGCACTTGTTTCGCGGCGTTACGGTCGGCACGGCATTGAAGGATGGCGCTTTTCATTTCAATCGGCTCGGCACGTTTCTGGAGCGCGCGGACAATACGGCGCGCATTTTAGATGTGAAATATCACGTGCTGTTGCCGAAAGTCGAGGATGTCGGCGGTGCCGTGGATTATTACCAGTGGGCCGCAGTGCTGCGTTCGGTGTCGGCGTTCGAATCCTATCGCAAGGTGTACCGTGACGTGATCACGCCGCTGCGGGTCGCTGAACTGCTGATCCTGCGGCGCGACATGCCGCGCTCTCTGCATGCCTGCATGGAAGAGTCGTATGAAATTTTCCAGACGATTACGACCCCTTATGCCGGGGAAGCCTTGCGCCGCGCCGGTGAACTGCATGCGGGATTGCGCTTCGGCCGCATCGATGTGATTTTCAGCAACGGCTTGCACGAATATTTAATTGAATTCCTGAACCGGCTGCAGCAGCTCGGCGACGAGGTAAATCGCTGCTTCTTCAATGTTGCCTACGCGTGAGGCGGACATCACCGCCGGCTGCGTTATGATGCGCTTCCCGCCTTGATGGAACGTTCATGACTTACTGCGTCGCAATCAAGCTCGATTCGGGCATGTTGTTCGCCTCCGATTCGCGCACCAATGCCGGTGTGGACCATATTGCCACCTTCAGCAAGATGAGAATTTTCGAGCAGAAGGATGAGCGCATGTTCGTCATTTTGTCTTCCGGGAATTTGGCCGTTACTCAGGGTGTCATGAACATCCTGGACCGGCACAAACATTTCGAACCCGACCGGCAGTCCATCTGGAATGTCGCAAGCATGTTCGACGTTGCAACCCTGGTCGGCGATGCGCTGCGTGATATCCAGCGCCGCGATGGGCCTTATCTTGCGCAGAACAATATCGATTTCAGCGCGACCTTGCTGCTCGGTGGCCAGGTCAGGGGCGAAGAGCCGCGCCTATTTAACATTTACGCGCAAGGCAATTTCATCGAAGCATTGTCCGATACCATCTACTTCCAGGTCGGCGAGAGCAAGTACGGCAAGCCCATCCTGGACCGCGTATTGAGCAGCGCGACACCGTACCGCGAAGCTGCCAAATGCGCGTTGATCTCGTTTGATTCCACCATCCGCAGCAACATCTCGGTCGGCTTGCCGATTGATCTCGCCTGGTATCCGCGCGATGCGCTGCGCATGGGGGTGCAAAAGCGCATCGGGGAAGGAGACGCGTATTTCTCGATGATTCGTCAAAGCTGGGGCAGCGGCATGCGCCAGCTGTTCAGCGAATTGCCAAATCCCGATTGGCTGTCGTAATGGTCTCACTGTTGACTGGCGCCAATTTTGGTCGTCCGCGGGAGGTCGTGATGAGCGGCTGCTCATGAGCATTCGCGTAGCACTGACCCACGAGACGACTTACCAGTTCGACCGGCATGTGTCACTGTCACCCCATGAAATTCGTCTGCGCCCGGCGCCGCATTGCCGCACGCCGATCAACAGTTATTCGTTGAGCGTTACGCCAAAACACTTCATCAACTGGCAGCAGGATCCATTCGGCAACTGGCTGGCGCGCCTGGTGTTCCCGGACAAAGCGAAGGAGCTGAAGGTCAAGGTCGACCTGGTGGCCGACATGACAGTTATCAATCCATTCGACTTTTTTGTGGAGCATTACGCTGAAACGTTTCCGTTTCAGTATCCACAGGCGTTGCTGAAGGAGCTGCAGCCATTTCTGGAAACCGAAGCAGCCGGCTCGCTGCTCGCCGGGTGGATCGCGGCGTTCCGCCGCGACGCGCTGACCACAAAGCTGCCAATCGTGGATATGCTGGTCGCAGCCAACTCGCACCTGCGTCGCGATATCAGCTACATCGTGCGCATGGAGCCCGGGATCCAGCAGTGTGATGAAACCCTTGCGCTGCGCCGCGGCTCGTGCCGCGATTCGGCCTGGTTGCTGGTGCAGATTTTTCGCCATCTCGGGCTCGCAGCCCGCTTTGCATCCGGTTACTTGATCCAGCTTACCGCGGATGTCAAAGCGCTGGATGGGCCGAGCGGACCCGAAAAGGACTTCACCGACCTGCATGCGTGGACCGAAGTCTACATACCGGGCGCGGGCTGGGTTGGGCTCGATCCGACTTCAGGCTTGTTTGCCGGCGAAGGACACATTCCGCTCGCCTGCACGCCGGCACCCTCGAGTGCCGCGCCCGTTATCGGCTACACCGACATCAGTGAAGTGCAGTTCGGTTTCCACATGAGCGTGAGCAGGGTGCATGAGGAGCCGCGCGTGACGTTGCCGTACAGCGAGCAGCGCTGGGCGGACATCGACGCGCTCGCGCGCAAGGTGGACGACCAGCTTGCTGCGTGGGACGTGCGCCTGACCATGGGCGGAGAACCGACTTTCGTATCCGTGGATGACATGGACGGAGCGCAATGGAATACCGACGCGCTCGGCGAGCACAAGCGTGAACTGGCGGGCGAATTGTGGCTGCGTCTGCACGAACGCTTTTGTCCCGGCGGCCTGCAGCACGAAGGCCAGGGTAAGTGGTATCCCGGCGAGCCGCTGCCGCGCTGGGCGTTGACTTCCCTGTGGCGCGCGGATGGCAAGCCGCTATGGAAAAACCGCGCTTTGCTGGCCGCGGATCGCATCGATGAGACGCTTGGCGCTGCACAGGCGCAGGGTTTTGCAGTCAGGCTCGCCTCTGTTTTGGGCCTGCATGCGGATTATGTGATCGCGGCCTACGAAGATATTTGGCAGATCGCGCAGACTGAACAAAAGTTGCCGGTCAATGTGGATCCCCTGACGTTAAAGCTTACCGATGCGCCAGATCGCAAGCGCCTGAGCGTGCTGCTCGGCGGCAATTTGAGCGAAGCTGTCGGGTTCGTGTTGCCACTCAAAGCGGAACCGCAACCACGAGCAGCTGGTGCAGCGGCCTGGCGCTCCAGTGCCTGGCCGCTCAAGCGTGAGCATCTTTATTTGCTCGCAGGTGATTCTCCAATGGGGTTGCGCCTGCCACTGGAGTCGCTCCCCTGGATTGCCCAACAGGATGTCGAACCGGTGCACACGCCGGATCCGTTCGAGGACAGTGCAGCGCTGCATGAACCGGATGCCGGCGTGGCAGTCAGGATCAAGAAACCGAAGCCGGCCAAAATAGAAGTCGGCAAGTCCGCCGTTGAAATTATTCATACCGCACTCTGCGTGCAGGCGCGAGCGGGCAAACTGCACATATTCCTACCGCCTGTTTCAGTTATCGAGGACTGGATCGACCTGGTTTGCGCGATTGAGGCAACGGCTGAGCGCCTGGCGCAGCCAGTCGTCATCGAAGGCTACACGCCACCATTCGATACGCGCATCCGGCGCTTTGCGGTCACGCCGGATCCCGGGGTGATCGAGGTGAACATCCACCCGGCATCAAACTGGGACGAACTCAGCAACACGACGCGCGTGCTGTATGAACAAGCGCGCCTCGCGCGCCTGGGTACCGAAAAATTCATGCTCGATGGCCGCCATACCGGAACCGGGGGAGGCAACCATGTCACTATCGGCGGAGTAACCCCTGCGGACAGCGCGTTGTTGCGGCGGCCCGATTTGTTATGCAGCCTGATCACCTATTGGCAAAACCATCCGGCGCTGTCTTACCTGTTCTCCGGATTGTTCATCGGACCCACCAGCCAGGCACCGCGCGTGGACGAGGCGCGCAATGACAGTCTGTACGAACTCGAGATCGCGTTCCAGCAGATGAAGAGCCGCGGGGCGACAGGGGAGGAGGTCGCGGAACCATGGCTGGTTGACCGGTTGCTGCGCAATTTGCTGGTGGACATGACAGGCAATACGCACCGCGCGGAGTTTTCCATCGACAAGCTGTACAGTCCCGATGGTCCCGCCGGCCGGCTTGGTCTGCTGGAGTTTCGCGCGTTCGAAATGCCGCCGCACTGGCAAATGAGCCTGACGCAGATGGTTCTGTTGCGTGCACTGATTGCGCGCTTCTGGAAAACGCCCTACACCGGTCGCTTGGTGGAATGGGGGACGAGTCTGCATGACCGCTTCATGCTGCCGCATTTCATTGCACAGGACATGCGCGATGTTGTGCTCGATCTCAATGATGCCGGGTACGCATTTGCAATGGACTGGTTTGCGCCTTTTTTTGAATTCCGTTTCCCACGCTATGGCTCGATCGACTCTGACGGCATGCAATTGGAATTGCGACAGGCGCTGGAACCGTGGCACGTGCTCGGGGAGCAGGCATCGGCCGGCGGTATGGCGCGCTACGTCGATTCGTCCGTCGAGCGCATGCAGGTGCGCGCCACGCAAATGAACGGCGATCGCTACGTGATCACCTGCAACGGACGCCCTTTGCCGATGACGCCCACCGGCGTGCGTGGCGAATATGTCGCCGGTGTACGCTACAAAGCCTGGGCGCCACCGTCGGCGCTGCATCCGTCCATCGGCGTGCACGCACCGCTGAAGTTCGACGTCGTCGATGCTTGGAACGAGCGCGCCATAGCCGGCTGTACGTATCATGTTTCCCATCCGGGGGGGCGCAACTACGCAAGTGTTCCGGTCAATGCCAACGAAGCCCAAGCCCGGCGTGTGGCGCGCTTCATGGTGCAGGGGCACACGCCCGGCACGATGATTGTGGAGCGCGAAAATCCCACGCACGCATTTCCGCTGACGCTTGATCTGCGGCGGGAGCCGGATAGCGCCGTGGCGTTCGATACACGAGTTCAATCCCAGCAACAAGAGCAGTAACATCGCATGCCAGAATGACTATGGACGCGCCAGAGCCGGACGGCTAAGGTGGCAAGATCGTTGAATGGAGATGCAAATGAAACCCTGCCTTGCGCTGATTGCGGCAATGACGATCGCGGCCACAGCGAGTGCTGAAGATTGGATCGAGGTGGGTGCGGACACGCAAGCCAAATACTACGTCGATGTGGATTCGATCAGGATCGAAGGCGAGAATGTCCGCGTGTTGAAACGAGGCGTGTTTACACAGACGCTTACCGATACGCTGGGTGGCACTTCGGCGACGTTCAACCAGACTATCGGCACCGTCGAAATCGATTGCGCTCGCCAGATCAATCGCATTACTCAAATCGACATGCTGAACGAAAAGGGCGAACTGGTTTGGTCGTCGGGTCCGATGTCAAAACGCATGTGGGAGGATGTGCGACCCAACACGCATGCGCAAGCCACCGCGCAAGCGGTGTGTGCGCGCGCGAACAAAGGCTGATAACAGCTCCGGCGCATTACGCCGGCTGCGTGTCTATCTGGATCGCATGCGCCCCGCAATGGATGCGAGCGTGACAGCAAGCGCCGCGCCGCCAAGTGTTTTCACCAGGTCCGGATGCGCGGAATAAAATCCACCCAGCTTATCGACCACGCCGGGATCGCGTTGCTGCGCCTGGGTCGCCAACTGCTCAACCTGATCTGGTGTGACCTGCGCAGCAAGCTCCGGCGTGACCGGTGCGGGCGCATTGTTGCGCTGTCCGAGCAGTCGCGCCAACGCGCCGCCGCCTAATCCCGCTAACGCACCGGGCCCGACTGCAGGCAGCAAATGGTTCAGCACGCCCGCGCGCTGCTGCGGGCTGGATTGACCAAACATCCGGGAAACCATCTGTCCAAACGCCGGCGTCTGATCCGAGCGGAATGCCTCGGCCACGCCGTTACCGACGGCGTCGGCTGGCGCATTTCGCACGACCTCGTCAAAGTGTGCCGGTGCCGCCTGCGTATCCGCACCGGGGTTCGCGTAGTGTTGAAGAATGTCCATTAATCCCATGCAACCCTCCTGTTGATTTGCATCCGTCACATCGTCCGGGTTGGCGATCTGCGCGCGATCAGATGATAGAGAACCAGCAGGATGATTGCGCCCACTAGCGAGCCGATGAACCCGGCAGGCTCTCCCGCGTTGTAAAGGCCAAGCGCCTGTCCGCCGTACGTCGCCAGCAGCGAGCCGGCGATTCCGATAGCGGCCGTAATGAAAAAGCCGGAAGGATCTTTGCCTGGCGTCAACGCCCTTGCCAGAAGACCGACCACGAACCCGATTAAAATCGTCCAGATGATGCTCATCGTGCCTCCTTCGCGTATTCACTTCCCGTGCGGCAAAAAACAGCTACGCGGCGGCGCCGCTTGCACCGCGCGTCAAAGGTTGACCGTCGGAACAGCAGCGGGTTCCGCCGGTTCCGGTGGGCCGCGTAGTCCTTGCCGCGCAGGCCGGGCCGGTTAGCTCACTCCGGCACGCGGTGATAAAGCCGTCGGTACGGGGGATCGTTGATGTCAGCTTGCATCTGGTACGCTCACGCATCCTTATCCGGAGGAAGCACGAGATGCGTTGGAGCGCACTGCTGCTGTTTGCATTGACGGCTGCCGCAACGGCAGCGCAGATTGATTTTTTCTCACCATTGGGACAGGTGAAGAATGTTCGCCAGGTGTCAGTCAGGTTCTCGGAACCCATGGTTGCTTTCGGCGACCCGCGCCTGCCGGAACCATTCGATATCGAATGTCCTGCGCGCGGGACGGGGCGCTGGGCTGATCAGAAGAACTGGGTTTTCGATTTTGCCCACGATTTGCCGGCTGGTGTGCGCTGCAGTTTCCGCTTGAAGTCGGATGTTATGTCGCTCGCGGGCGACACGCTGGCAGCGGATCAGGTGTTTGAATTCAACACTGGCGGGCCTTCCATACTCGAGAAGTTGCCGTACGAGGGCACCAATATCGATGAAGAGCAGATTTTCCTGCTCGGGCTGGATGCTGCGGTTACGTCTCAATCGATTTTGGAAAATACCTATTGCGACGTGCGTGGCGTGACTGAGCGCATTCCCGTGCGCGTGCTTGGCGGCGATGAACGCAAGGCGCTCATCGATGCACGGCGTGATTTTGTCGACCGCTGGCTGCGCGTGCTGTTCAAGAACGGCGTTGAAATTAATATCGACGGCAGGCCATTCGCCAAGGGATCGCGCCTGGATCAGTTTTTGAGCGGGGAAGCGGGTGAGAAATTTCCGATCGTGGCGCTGCAATGCCAGCGTCGCCTGCCGAACAACGCGCAAGTCAGTCTGGTGTGGGGAAAGGGCGTCACGTCACCGAGCGGCATTCCCACAAGCCAGGACCAGGCGCTTGCGTACAAGGTACGCGATACATTCCAGGCGCGCTTCACCTGCGATCGCGTGAACAAGGATGCGCAATGTTTGCCGATCCTGCCGATGCGGCTGGCGTTTTCCGCACCAATCGCGCGCACCACGGCACAACTGATTGTCCTCAAGGCGCAAGGCAAGACCATCGCCGCGCAATTGCCCGATGAGAAAAAAGCGCCCGAGTTCGTGAACGAAGTGTTCTTCAGTGGTCCGTTCCCGGAACATAGCCAGTTCGCGCTCGACTTGCCCGCGGATGTGACCGACGATGCCGGACGCAAGCTTGCTAACCAGAAACGTTTTCCGTTGCTGGTGCGTACCGACGAATACCCGCCGCTGGCCAAGTTTGCCGCGCGTTTCGGCATCATCGAAGCGAAGGGCGACGGCATGATGCCGGTGACCTTGCGCAATCTGGATGCTGTGCTGGAAGCACGCATGGCGCATACCGGGAAGCAAGGCGATGCGGCCGGCAACGTGACCGAGAAAGCCGATGCCGCCATCAACTGGCTGAAGAACAAGCTCGACGAAGCGAAGCAGAGCGACGCTGGCGTGCGCGGCAACTATTCGCGCGTGGCGGACGGCGATGTGATGGCCATGCTGGAGTGGATGAAGCGCTTGCGCAAAATGGAGAACGAGCGCTGGCGCTACGACGAGAAGACCAACCAGAACGTTACGCAGTACCGCCCAGGCCAGGCGTCTATTTTCACCGAGGGCGATCGGGTCACGCGCCTGCAAGTTCCGCGGCCGGATGGTGCGCGCTCCTATGAGGTCGTGGGAATTCCGCTAAAGAAGCCGGGCTTCTATGTCGTGGAGCTCGCCAGCCCGCGATTGGGTGCGTCATTGCTCAATGCGCGCGCGCCGTATTACGTCCAATCGGCTGCTTTGGTAACCAATCTCGCCGTGCATTTCAAATGGGGTCGTGAAAATGCACTGGTGTGGGTGACGGCACTGGATAGCGGCGCTCCCGTGGCAAAGGCGCAGATCGCGATACAGGACTGTACCGGCCGCGTGTTCTTTCGCGGCCAGACCGATGTGCAGGGACGCGCGCGCGTTACGGCCGGACTGCCGATTCGGGATACTCTGCCCGCCTGCGCACACGAGTATGACAAGCAGCTGGTCGTCTCCGCCCGCCTTGCGGACGACGTGTCTTTTGTGATGTCGGACTGGAACGAGGGCATCGCCCGTTGGCGCTTCAATCTCCGCCAGGGCGGCTGGAACGGGCCTTACCTCGTGACGACCGTGTTCGATCGCACATTGCTACGCGCGGGCGAAAAAGTAAACATGAAGCACTTCTATCGCAGGCACGAAGCCAAGGGATTTTCGTTCGTGCCCGCCGACAACCTGCCCAAAAAAATCACGATTGTGCACCAGGGTTCCGAGCAGAAATACGAAGTGCCGGTGCAATGGGACACGCGCAACATTGCCGAAAGCAGCTGGCAGATACCGCCCGGCGCCAAGCAGGGAACGTATGTCGTGCAGATGACCGATACGCTGGACGTGCGGCCGGGTGCACGCGGCACGACGCGCTCTGCGGGCAGCTTCCGCGTCGAGGATTTTCGGGTGCCTCTGATGAAAGCCGAAATCGTCGCGCCAAAAACGGTGCCAGTGAATGCGCCAAGCGTCGATGTCGATGTGCACCTGCGTTACCTGGCAGGCGGCATGGCGGCTTACGCACCGGTCAAAGTCCGTGCGGTGGTACGGCCGAAGAGCGTTGCCTTCGGCGACTACGATGGTTTTGTGTTTGCCAATGGCAAGGTCGTGGAAGGTCTGGAGCAACCGTCTGGTACACAATGGTTCAGCGGCGAATACGAGTTGGGCGATATCGACTCTGACGAGCCCGTTCCAGCAAAGCCCATCAATGGCGTGCGTCCGCTGAAGACGGTGGAAGTCGCACTGGACGGCGCAGGCGCAGCGCGTGTGACATTGCCGGGCCTGCCAGCCGCCGATTCGCCACAGGAAGTCAATGCGGAACTGGAATACGCCGATCCGAATGGCGAGGTGCTGACCACTTCCACGCGGGTGCCGCTGTGGCCGGCCAAAGTACTGCTCGGCATCAAGCCCGATGCCTGGACGCTTTCCAAAGATGAACTGAAATTCCAGGTCGTCGCACTCGATCTGAATGGCAAGCCGGTCAAGAACCAGCAAGTCGATGTGCAATTGTACGCACGCACGCTGTTTTCGCACCGCAAGCGGCTGATTGGCGGCTTCTACGCATACGACAGCGGCGCCGAGGTCAGCAAAATTGATTCGGTGTGTCAGGGCAAGACCGACGACAAGGGTCGTCTGTATTGCGCCGTCAAGCCGCCGGTGTCCGGCAACATCGTCATGGGCGCGATTGCCAAAGACCGCGAAGGTCATCTTGCCTATGCGAATGCATCCGCCTGGGTGGCCGGCACGCAAGCCTGGTGGTTCGATCAGAGCAACGACGATCGCATCGACGTAATTCCCGAGCGCAAGCGCTATGAACCGGGACAGACGGCGCAACTGCAGGTGCGCATGCCGTTTCGCCAGGCCACGGCTCTGGTCACGGTAGAGCGCGAAGGCGTGATCGATTCTTTCGTGCAGCCGCTCTCTGGCGATGCGCCGGTGATCAAGGTACCGCTTAAGGGCAATTACGCGCCCAACGTGTTTGTATCCGTGCTGGTTGTGCGCGGTCGCGTGTCCGATATTCAGCCTACTGCGCTGGTCGATCTCGGCAAGCCGGCGTTCAAGATGGGCGTAGCGGAACTCAACGTCGGCTGGCGCGCGCATGAACTCGCGGTCAAGGTCAGCGCGGACAAGGACATTTATAAAGCGCGCGAAAAGGCACGCGTTTCGGTGCAAGTCACGCAGCGCGCGGGTGGTAAGGCACCCAAGGCGGGCGAAGTTGCAATCGTGGCGGTGGACGAAGGTCTGCTGGAGTTGCTGCCGAATGATTCCTGGAAATTACTGGACGCCATGATGCAGCCGCGTGGCAGTGAAGTGGATACCTCGACCGCAGCCGTGCAAGTCGTCGGCAAGCGCCATTTTGGCCGCAAGGCACTTGTGCAGGGCGGCGGGGGCGGGCGTCAGGCCGCACGCGAACTGTTCGACACCCTGCTGCTGTGGAAGGGCAGGGTACCGCTCGATGACAAAGGACGAGCCCGTATCGATATTCCACTGAACGACGCGCTGACATCATTTCGCATCATTGCAGTGGCGGACGCCGGTCTGGGATTGTTTGGCACCGGGCAGACTTCCATTCGCGCCACGCAGGACCTGATGCTGATGTCTGGCCTGCCGCCGCTGGTGCGCGAAGGTGACCGCTTCGATGCGCGCTTCAGCGTGCGCAATGCCTCGCAGCGCCAGGCCGACGTGGAGCTGAACGGCAACGTCGAGGGTCAGGCGCTGCCTGCGTCGCGCGTGACGCTTGCCGCGGGAGAAGCGCGTGAAGTCGGCTGGGAAGTCACCGTTCCAATCAACACCGGGCAGCTGCATTGGGATGTCACCCTGTCGGAGCTGACTGCGGCCGGCAAGACGCCCGCTGACCGGATGAAGCTGAAGCAGCAAATCATTTCCGCTGTGCCGGTGCGCACGTACCAGTCCACGCTGGCCCAGCTGGATCAGCCGCTCGAGGTTGCGGTACAGGTCCCTCCCGATGCAGTTCCCGGCCGCGGTGGCGTGAGCGTGACGGTAAGCGCCAAGCTGGCCGATGATCTTCCCGGCGTGCGTGATTACATGAGCTTGTATCCCTACACCTGCTTCGAGCAGCGCGCTTCGCAGTCCGTCGCATTGCACGATCGTCCGCTGTGGAACCGGACCATGGAAGAACTGCCGGCATTTCTGGATCGCGATGGCATGGTCAAATATTTTGCGTCTGAACGCTTGGGCCACGATGCGTTGACCGCGTATCTGCTGGCCATTGCCAATGAAGCCGGATGGGACATACCGGCGAAATCTGTGGAGCGCATGCAAACTGCCCTGCGCAACTTTGTGAGCGGAAACGTGGTCCGCGATTCGCCGCTGCAGACAGCGGATCTGACCATCCGCAAGGTTGCTGCGCTCGAAGCATTGTCGCGCTACCAGAACATCGAGCCGAACTGGCTGGACTCGATTGAAGCCGCGCCGAATCTGTGGCCGACCTCGGCGGTACTCGACTGGTACGGTCTGATGAAGCGCGCGCCGAACCTCAAGGACCGCGACAAGCACCTGGCGGAAGCAGAACAGATTCTGCGCTCGCGCCTGAATTTCCAAGGGACCACGATGGGATTTTCCACAGAAAGGACCGACTATCTGTGGTGGCTCATGATATCGGGGGATGTCAATGCCAACCGCATGCTGCTGGCCACGCTCGATGAGGACAGATGGCGTGAGGATATTCCGCGCCTGGTACAAGGCATGCTCGGACGCCAGCAGCGCGGGCGCTGGAATACCACGGTCGCAAATGCCTGGGGCGTACTGGCATTGGGAAAATTCTCGTCAAAGTTCGAAGCAACTCCTGTGACGGGACGCATGCAGGCACACCTCGATACGCAGCAGAATGCGATCGCGTGGGACAAACAGCCAAAAGGTGGCAGCTTCGATTTCAAATGGCCGGCGACGCCAGGCACCGTTTCCATGAGTCACGATGGCAGCGGCAAGCCGTGGGTAACGCTGCAAAGCCGCGCAGCCATTCCCCTGCAGCAGCCACTTTTCAGCGGTTATCGGATCGTGCGTTCTGTGACGCCGGTAAGCGCCAGGGGGACAGGCGATCCGCGCCGCGGCGATGTCATGCGCGTGCGCCTGGAGATCGAAGCCCAGTCGGACATGTCCTGGGTGGTGGTTGACGATCCAGTGCCGGCCGGCGCAACCATCCTCGGTAGCGGGCTTGGCAAGGATTCGATTCTCGCTGCGGGCGAACAGAAGCGCGGCTTCGTGTCGCCGGCATTCGAGCAGCGCAGCTTCGATGCTTTCCGCGCCTACTACCGCTTCGTGCCCAAAGGCAGTTGGGTAATCGAGTACACATTGCGTCTCAACAATCCCGGCCGCTTCGAATTGCCGCCCACGCGCGTCGAAGCGATGTATGCGCCGGAGATGTTTGGTGAACTACCGAATGCGGCCGTCACGGTACAGCCGTGAAGGCGTGTCCCGCAAGGGGATACCGGGGTCTGCCCATAACGATCGTGACGACGTGACAATCCTGACTGCCGTGAAGGCCGTGAAGGCCGTGACAATCGTGACGACGTGACGAACGAAAGATCTTAGAAACCATGATGGAAAAAGGTCAAAAGAGTTTTTTTTGTCGGTTCAGCGCGACCGTCACGTTCGTCACGTTCGTCACGATCTACGCACTTCCCACGCCCGCGGCCGCTGAAGTCCAGTCATTTGATAGCGTGAAGAAACGCTGGACTTCCACCGAAGGCGCCCTGCTGGACCGCCACGGCGAACTTATCCATGAATTGCGCGTGAGCGAGCAGGGAAGGCGGCTTGCGTGGATTTCTCTGGAGGACATATCGCCCGCGGCGCTGGCCACCATCATCCGCGCGGAAGACAAACGCTTTTACCAGCATCATGGGGTGGATTGGCTGGCCATGTCGGACGCCGCGCTGGATACGGTGCTGTTATCGCAGCCGCGCGGTGCGTCGACCATTTCAATGCAGGTGGCCGCGCAATTGAACGCCTCGCTGCGCCCCGCGCGCAAAAAGCGCACGGTTTCGCAGAAGTGGGATCAGATCAGTGCGTCGCGCGAACTGGAGCAGTCGTGGAGCAAGCGTGAGATTCTGGAGGCCTATCTGAATCTCTCGACGTTTCGTGGTGAATTGCAGGGCATTGGCGCAGCGTCGCGCGGGCTGTTCAACAAGGAACCGAGCGGACTGGATGCGCCGGAATCCCTGTTGCTCGCCGTGCTGCTGCGTGGGCCAAATGCAAAATCCGAGGCTGCCGCCAGACGAGCTTGCCAACTTGCAGCACGCATGGCGCCCGAACTGTCCTGCCCGGCATTGCAGCGCCTGGCGCAGGCCGCACTTCCCGCAGCGCCCAATATTGCTGGGCGCGTGGCGCTGGCGCCGCACGTCGCGCGCGAGCTGCTATCAACTGATCATCCGCGCGTGCAGACCACGCTGGATGGCGCCTTGCAGGAATACGCAACCGCCTTGTTGCAGCAACAACTGGCCGAACTCTCGGCGAGCCAGGTCACGGACGCCGCTGCGCTGGTGGTGGATAATCGCAGCGGCGAGGTGCTGGCGTACGTCGGCAATGCCGGCGGCAGTACCCGTACCAATTATGTCGATGGCGTACGTGCTCCGCGTCAGGCGGGATCGACGCTGAAACCATTCCTGTACGAACTCGCTCTCGAGCGCAAATTCATCACGGCGGCCTCGCTTATCGATGACTCGCCGGTCAATCTGCTGACGCCGAGCGGACTGTACGTGCCGCAAAACTATGACCGCGACTTCAAAGGTCTCGTCAGCGCGCGCACGGCGCTGTCTTCATCACTGAACGTCCCGGCGGTACGCACGCTCATGCTGATCGGCGCCGATGCTTTTGTGGAACGACTGCAGGCTTTCGGTTTCGAAGATATCGTCCACGATGGCGACTTCTACGGATTTTCGCTCGCGCTGGGATCGGCGGAGGTCAGTCTGTGGCAGCTGACCAACGCGTATCGTGCGCTCGCGAATGGCGGAACCTGGTCGGCGCTCAAACTGCAGCGCAGCCTCAAGACGGCAATGACACCCGTCGCGGGTCCGGCCGCTTCGTGGATCGTCGCCAGTATGCTGTCCGACGCGCTCGCCCGCAGTGTGACATTCGGGCTGGATAACCCGCTTGCATCCCGGTACTGGGCAGCAGTCAAGACCGGTACCAGCAAAGACATGCGGGACAACTGGTGTGTTGGCTTTACGGAACGGTTCACGATCGGCGTGTGGGTAGGCAATTTCGATGGCAGTCCGATGCGCGACGTGTCCGGCGTGACCGGCGCGGCGCCGGTGTGGGCAGCATTGGTTGATTATCTGCACCGCCGCACGCCGTCATCGGCACCGCAACAACCACAGGAAGTCAGCATGCGGCGCATTGAGTACGAGCAAGACATCGAAGCGGCCAGGCCGGAATACTTTATCGTCGGCACTGAACTGGATGTCGTCGCAGTGAAATCGCCGGGTGTCGTGCGT
Organism: Burkholderiales bacterium; assembly: GCA_045810225.1. GTDB lineage: Bacteria > Pseudomonadota > Gammaproteobacteria > Burkholderiales > JACQAP01 > JACQAP01. Next base: position 8,291 of record JBJMWI010000200.1, on the reverse strand, counting down.
TCCGGCATTGCCTATCCTGGGAATGGCAGCATTATCGCTCTGGATCCGGATATACCGCCCGATGTGCAGCGTGTGCGGTTTGTGGCTGTTCCGCAACTGCCCGGCCAGCGCTGGCAACTCGACGGTGAAGCCTTGGGGCCAGCGGAGCAATCGGTCTGGTGGACGCCGCAACCGGGTAAGCACAATCTTGTGCTGGTCGATGCAATTGGACTTGAACTCGATCACGTTCAATTCGAAGTGCGCGGCGCTGCGCGCACCCAGTAGCTTTAGCTTGATGGTCTGGAACGATTGCCATCGCGTCCGCCATTGCGCTTGGCCCGGTATGTTGATCTTGGTCAAGAATCCGGAGCGCCGGCTCGCTATGATGATTCACCGTCAACTGGAGCAATGCTCATGAATTTGAACGTAGGCTATACCGATCGCGCCATACGCGTCATCGCCGGCGTGGCAATCCTGTTTTCTTTCTTCCTGCTCGAAGGCCACGCTCGCTGGCTGGCATTGTTCGGCGTCGTGCCGTTGGCTACTGGCCTGATTCGCTGGTGCCCGGCCTATAGCCTGTTGGGATTAAGCACACGCAAGCTGCCAGCACGTCAAACTTGATGCGTGGTAATCACTGATTCGGCCTCGTGATCGTGAACACAGCAGGTGCCGTTACGTCCGCAATGGGCGGCGCGCAGGAAGCCGGCCGGGACGCCGGCTGCTACCACTGCGGGGAACCTTTGTCCGATGGGCCGGGATTGCAAGCAATGGTCGGTGGTTTGCCACGCGCCATGTGTTGCGCGGGGTGCGCGGCCGTGGCCGAAGCCATCGTGGCCAGTGGACTCGAAGACTACTATCGCAACCGCGATCGTTTTCCGGATTCGCCTCAACAAGCGCTCCACGCTGCCGTGTCCGATCTGCTTGTATTCGATCGCGCGGAAATCCAGCGTGCATTTGTGCGTGAGGTCGCGCCGCATGAATGCGAAGCCGCGCTGATTCTGGAAGGTATCCATTGTCCGGCTTGCATCTGGCTGAACGAAGTTCATCTCGCGCGCCAGGCTGGCGTGACAGCCGTTCACGTCAACTACACGACCCGTCGCGCGACGGTGCGCTGGGACAAGCGCACGATTCAGCTGTCCGCAATCCTGGCCGCGGTTCAGGCGATCGGTTATCGCGCGTTTCCGTATGATCCGGTCGCAATGGAAATCACTCGCAAGCGCGAGCGTCGCGATGCGTTATTGCGGCTGGCGATCGCCGGGCTCGGGATGATGCAGGTCATGATGTATGCGTTTCCAAGCTACGTCGCCGGCGAAGCCGGCATTTCAACCGATGCAACGGTATTGATGCATTGGGCAAGCCTGATCCTGACTTGTCCCGTGGTGCTCTATTCCTCACTGCCATTTTTTCGGGGAGCGCTGCGTGACATCCGGCAGCGCCGGACCGGCATGGACGTTCCCGTTGCGCTCGGCATTGGCATCGCTTTCGTAGCCAGCGCGGCGGCAACCCTCACGCAACATGGCGCAGTGTATTTCGACTCGATCGCGATGTTCGTGTTCTTCCTGCTCGGTGGCCGCTATCTCGAACTCCATGCCCGCCATCGTGCCGCGGCCTATCTGGAATACCTGGGTCGCGCAATGCCCGCAGTGGCCCGACGTTTTCGTTCCGACCCAGCGCTTGCTCAGGATATTGAGACCATCCCGGCTGGTGCGCTACGCCCGGGTGACCGGGTACTGGTCAGGCCCGGCGAAAATTTCCCGGCTGATGGATGCATCGAGAGCGGACACACGGAAGCAGATCAATCGCTGCTGACCGGCGAGAGCCTTCCAGTGGTGAAAGTCGTCGGCGACAACATTATCGGTGGCTCCATCAATCGCGGGAATGCAGTCACCGTGCGCGTCGAGCACGTAGGTGCCGATACTGTGTTGTCCGGCATCGTGCGCCTGATGGAGCGCGGCATGCAGCAACGGCCGCCTCTTCAGCAGCTCGCGGACAGAATCGCCGCTCGGTTCGTTGCCATCGTGCTTGTAATTGCGGCTCTAGCGGCCCTCTACTGGAGCCTTACTGATCCAGTACGGGCAATGCCGATTGCCATCGCCGTATTGGTAGTCACCTGTCCCTGCGCACTCTCGCTCGCCACACCAATGGCCATGGCAGTGTCCGCGGCCGCCATGGCGAGGCTGGGTCTTGTGGTTACCACGGGGCAGGCCCTGGAAACGCTAGCGCGAGCGACTCATTTTGTATTCGACAAGACCGGTACGCTGACAGAAGGGCGGCCACAGCTGGTAAATGTGCGATTGCTGGGCGATCTGGATGATAATCGCGTTCTCGCGCTCGCGGCCGCACTGGAGCGGCAGTCCGAGCATCCGCTTGGCAAAGCTATTGCCGCGGCCGCGACGCAGCCGCTGCCCAGCGTGACAAGCCTCACCAATTTTCCAGGAATGGGCGTCGAAGGCATCATCGACGGCCGGCGGCTGCGCATCGGGCAGCAAGATTTCGTGTCCGGGCTCGGATATTCAGTGACACTGGAACAACCGCTCACGCCCCATGCATCAGCCGTATGGCTGGGAGACGAACGCGGCGCACTGGCGCAATTTCTGCTGGAAGACCGCGTTCGCGAAGACGCGCGTGGGCTAGTGGCGGATTTGCGCGCGGCGGGCCGCGAGATCCTGCTGTTCTCGGGCGATGGGGCGCACGCAGTGCGTAGTGCGGCGGCCAGTGCCGGGATCCTGCACGAGCGCGCCTGCATGCGGCCTGACCAAAAGCTGTCCGCAGTCAAACGCATGCAGGAGGAGGGCGGGATCGTGGCGATGATTGGAGATGGAGTCAACGATGCGCCGGTTCTCGCACAGGCCCACGTCTCCATTGCAATGGGCTCGGGGGCGCCCCTCGCGCACATCGCGGCCGACATGGTACTGATTTCGCCGCGGCTGTCCGACCTCGGACGCGGGTTCAGATTGGCACGCAAGACCATTCGCATCGTGCGCCAGAATCTCGCGTGGGCATTTGCCTATAACTTGATTGCCTTGCCCCTTGCAGTCAGCGGGTCGCTCACACCGTGGATGGCCGGGCTGGGCATGTCAGTCAGTTCGCTGCTGGTGGTGTTGAACTCGCTAAGAGCCCGGGAGCCGCGGAACGGTATTGGCCAACGGTGGCTCGAACATCGAGCGCTTGCGACGCCTGTCGTGGCGAGCCGGTGAGTTTGTGGACATTCTTTATCTGCTCATTCCACTTTCAGTCGTGCTGGCATTCGTGATTGGTGCTGCATTCCTGTGGAGCGTGCGCAGCGGCCAGTTCGACGATCTGGAAGGTCCTTCGCATCGCATACTGCAGGACGACGATAATCCGCCGCGGTAGCGCAGCCCGAATTCCGGCGACACATCACCAGGAAAACATTCATGCCTGAAACACGCCCTCATCGCATCTTGCTGGCAATCGATGGATCCAGCCATGCAAACCGCGCCGCCGCGTATGTGGCTGAACGGCTTTGCCGATTACGCACCTGCGAAATCCACGTCGCATTTGTCCGGTCGCAGCGCGTCCTGGACCTGCTGACTGCGCCCCAGAACGAAGCGCTGTTGCAGGCCGGGACGGAAACTGAGGCTGCGCGGCGCATTCTGGATGCCGCAGGGATCGCATACCGCTTTCATTCCGAATTGGGTGATCCGGCCCGTGCAATTCTGGGTTTGATCCGCTCGCAGGCCTGCGACGAAGCCGTGGTCGGTAGCCGGGGCATGAGCGCGCTGGATGGATTGACGCTTGGGTCCGTGGCTTACAAGATCGTGCACGAAGCGCCGGTGCCAGTCACGGTGGTTCCGAATCCTCACGCAGAGACTGAACTTGACTTCGAAGACGGTGGCCAGATCCATCGTATTCTGCTTGCCGCCGACGGTTCTAAAGAATCCGGCAAAGCCGTCGATTACGTATGCGATCTGCGCAATTCCAGTGTTCCGGTGCAGGTTCGGGTGCTGAACGTCCAGCTTCCCATCCTGTCGGGCAACGTGCGGCGATTTGTATCGCAGGACGATATCGACAATTTTTGCCGGCAGGAAAGTGAAGCCGCACTGGCCGGGGCGAAGCATGCGCTGCACTCGGCGGGCATTGATTTCGAAACTCATATGCGGGTTGGCCATCCCGCGGAAACCATCGCCGGCGAAGCACAGCTATGGGGCTGCACGCGCATTGTCATGGGAACGCGCGGCCTGGGCGCGCTGGCCAATCTTGTGGTCGGATCCACTGCACTGCAGTTGCTGCATCGGTCCGAAATGCCTGTGACGCTGGTGAAATGAGTAATGCATTATCGCTCTGGCGTTCGGGTGTCCCAAGTTGCCGAATCCGCAGACAAGCGGGTTCCACCTTGCCGATGTTACGACTCCCATCAGCTGGCCGTACGCAATTCGTGCGCGTTCCACAGCGCCGCGCTAAGCAGCAGCACGGCTCCGCCTTGATGTGCAGCGGCCAGTGCAATCGGCACGCCCAGCAGCAAGGTCGAGATACCGAGTGCCACTTGTACGAGCAGCATTCCCAGCAGCGCGTGCGTTGCCAGTCTGGTCCGCGGCGCCATGGGTACGCGCCCAGCGGCAATCCAGAATGCGGGCACAAACAACATCAGCAGCCAGGCTATCATGCGGTGATTGAATTGCACGGTGGCCATGTTGCTGAACAGATTGCTCCACCACGGGTCGAGTGTGAATAGTTCGGGCGGGACCAGATGACCGTTCATCAGCGGAAAGGTGTTGTAAGCGAACCCGGCACGGATACCCGCAACGAAACCGCCGCTTAGCGCCATCAAAAAAATGAGCCCAACCAGCGCAGCCGCGAACTGACCGAGTCTGCGGCGTGTGGCGTCGTACGCAACGGTGCGGGGAATAAGCAAGTCCAGCGCGGACCAGAGCATTGCCGCAAGGATCAGCAGCGCCATGCCGAGATGCGCCGTGAGCCGGAATTGACTGACGCGCGGATTATCCACCAGGCCGCTCTTCACCATGTACCAACCGATCGCACCCTGCAGCGCGCCGAGCAAAAAAATGCCGGCCAGTTTCAGAGCCAGCATGCCGCTGATCCGGCCGCGCAGCAGAAACCAGGCAAGAGGCACAAAAAACACCAGCCCGATCGCGCGTCCCAGCAGACGGTGGAAATACTCCCACCAGAAGATGCCCTTGAATTCGTCAAGCGACATGCCGCGGTTGACCTTTTGATACTCGGGCGTAGCCTGGTATTGGTTGAAAACTTCCTGCCATTGCTGCTGGTCGAGCGGCGGAATCGTGCCGACCAGCGGTTGCCACTCCACCATGGAAAGGCCGGAGTGCGTCAGACGGGTAACCCCTCCGACCACCACCATGCAAAATACCAGGACGCAACACAGCAGCAGCCACATGCCGACCGGTTTGCGGGAATGGTCATTCAGGCTCATTAATTTTGAAGCACAAGAAGCGCGACATACATGAGGCGGAATTTTAACCGCTTCAGTTGCGCGGCTGGCAGTGCCCCGCGTTGCCGCCTTCGGTACAGCGACGCACACGGCACCGACTCGGACGAAAGAGGGGAGCGTTTTTGCAACAAACCGAAGGCCGCTACCGCTAGCAGCAACTTGCTTGATCTAGGTCAACCAGACGGTGGGGCGCCAAGGCTAGCATCGCTTCCGATCCGCCATCTCAAAGCGAACCTAATCAAGGGGACAGGCATGCAGGAAACAACGACATACAACTACAAGGTCGTGCGACAGTTCACCATCATGACTATTGTATGGGGAATCGTCGGCATGGCGGTCGGGGTCCTGATTGCCGCGGAACTCATGTTTCCCGATTTGACCGAGGGAATCTCCTGGCTGTCATACGGGCGTTTGCGCCCCCTGCACACCAACGCGGTGATTTTTGCGTTTGGGGGTTGCGCGCTATTCGCGACCTCGTACTACGTGGTTCAGCGCACTTGCCACGTGCGCCTGTTCAGCGACCGGCTCGCCGCATTCACGTTCTGGGGCTGGCAGGCCGTCATTGTGCTCGCCGCGATCACCTTGCCGCTGGGCATTACCACCAGCAAGGAATATGCGGAACTCGAATGGCCGATCGACGTGCTGATCACGCTGGTCTGGCTTTCGTACGCAGCGGTATTTTTCGGCACACTGGCCAAGCGCCGGATCTCGCACATTTACGTCGCCAACTGGTTCTTCGGCGCCTTCATACTGACCGTGGCTTTGCTGCACGTGGTCAACAGCGCGGAAATCCCGGTCACGTTCTGGAAATCCTATTCCGCTTACGCTGGTGTGCAGGATGCGATGGTGCAGTGGTGGTACGGACACAATGCGGTGGGCTTTTTTCTAACTGCGGGTTTTCTCGGCATCATGTATTACTTCGTACCCAAGCAAGCAGACAGGCCAATCTATTCCTATCGCTTGTCGGTGGTGCACTTCTGGGCGCTGATATTTACCTACATGTGGGCCGGACCGCATCACCTGCATTACACGGCCTTGCCTGACTGGACCCAGTCACTGGGCATGGTGTTCTCGCTGATCCTGCTCGCGCCTTCCTGGGGCGGCATGATTAACGGCATCATGACGCTGTCGGGCGCGTGGCACAAATTGCGCACCGATCCGATCCTCAAGTTCCTGGTTGTGTCCCTGTCGTTTTATGGCATGGCTACCTTTGAGGGGCCGATGATGTCGATCAAGACCGTGAACTCCCTGTCGCACTATACCGACTGGACCGTCGGCCACGTGCATGCCGGTGCGCTCGGCTGGGTCGCGTTCATTTCCATCGGCAGCCTCTACTACATGATTCCGAAACTGTTCGGACGCGCTGAAATGTTCAGCGTGCGTCTGATCACTGCCCATTTCTGGATTGCAACGATTGGCGTCGTGCTTTACATCGCGGCGATGTGGATTGCTGGCGTCATGCAGGGATTAATGTGGCGCGCAGTCAACGTGGACGGCACGCTGACGTATACCTTCGTCGAGAGCGTCAAGGCCACCTATCCGTTCTACGCCATTCGCCTGCTCGGTGGAATCCTGTTCCTGGCAGGGATGCTATTGATGGCCTACAACACCTGGAAGACCGTCGCGGGCAGCAAGCCGTTCAATGCGTTAATCCCGTCTCCTGCGGTCGCGCACGCCTGAAGGAAACGACATGGCACAATTTTCCCTGCAAGACAAAATAGAAAAGAACGTCGGCCTGCTGATCGTGCTGTGCCTGCTGGTGGTCGCCGTTGGCGGGCTGGTGGAAATCGTGCCGCTGTTCTTCCAGCGTTCGACCACGGAACCAGTCGCCGGGCTCAAGCCTTACACTGCCATTGCGCTCGAGGGACGCGATATTTACATTCGCGAGGGATGCTACAACTGCCATTCGCAAATGATCCGGCCGCTGCGCGCGGAGACCGAACGCTACGGTCACTACTCCGTTGCTGGCGAGTTCGTCTACGACCACCCGTTCCAGTGGGGCAGCAAGCGCACCGGACCTGACCTTGCACGGGTGGGCAACCGGTACAGCGATGAGTGGCACCGGCTGCACCTGATGCAACCACGCGATGTCGTGCCGGAATCCAACATGCCGTCCTATTCGTGGCTCGCCACCAGCAAAATCGATGAAACCGTGACGCCTGCGAAGATGAAGGCTCTGCGGCGGGTTGGTGTGCCATACACGGATGAAGACCTTGCTGGGGCATCAGAAGCAGTCAAGGGCAAGACGGAAATGGAAGCGTTAATAGCCTATTTGCAGGGCATGGGCACGGCGATCAAGATGGTGAGGTGAGACATGGACGTTAATGACTTGCGGATTGTGACGACTGTACTGACCTTCGTGACGTTCGTCGGCATCGTCGCGTGGGTATATAGCGGCCGTCGGAAGAAGCACTACGAGGCGGCAGCACGCATGGCAATCGATGACGACCAGCCAATCCAGCCGGAACGGAGCCACACGTGAGCGACTTCAGCAGCGAATTCTGGAACTACTACGTTTCGATCATTACGCTGGTCAGCATCGCGGCCTGCGCCATCCTGTTATGGGCCATGAGTACGCAGCGCGTGGTCGCCAAAAAAGTGGAGACCATGGGGCACGTCTGGGACGAGAACCTCGCGGAGTTCAACAATCCGCTGCCGAACTGGTGGCGCTGGCTGTTCTACATCACGATCGTGTTCGGCGTGCTGTATCTGGTGTTTTATCCCGGGCTCGGACGGTTTGCCGGAACTTTTGGATGGACTTCGCATGGCCAGTATGACGAAGAGCAGATCGCTGCCGCGAAAAACTATGGGCCGCTGTTCGCGAAGTATGCGGCCATGGATATTCCGTCCGTCGCGGCAGATCCGCAGGCGCGCGAGATCGGCC
>JBJMWI010000199.1:0-34614 GCA_045810225.1 Burkholderiales bacterium | reverse complement strand
TTCCTTGAACTGATCGCGCAAGGCAAGCTCAATGTTCGCCAGCTCATTACCCACCGCTTTGTTTTTTCCGAGGCAATGACGGTATTCGATCAGATCGCCAGCGGAGCGCTGAGTCATGCCATCGGTATTGTGTTCGAGTATCCGGAGCCCGAGACGGGCGTGTACGAGTTGCAGCCACGCACGATTGCTTACCGCGTGGAAAACGAACGGCGCCCGGTCCGCCTGGCACAAATTGGCGCGGGAAACTACGCAAAGTCTATGCTCATGCCGTATTTCGCGTCGCTGGATGCGCTGAGCTTCGAGGGGATCTGCACCACCAAAGGTGCCAATGCGCAGGCGCTGGCGCAACGTTTTGGATTTCGCAAGGCAACTACCGATGCCAGCGAACTGCTTCGCGATCCGAACGTAAATGCGATCATGGTGGTCACGCGGCATGACAGCCACGCGCGCTATGCAGCAGCCGGACTGGAAGCAGGCAAGCACGTTTACGTCGAGAAGCCGCTCGCCTTGAGCGAAGAGCAGTTGGCCCCGGTGGTTGCGGCGCTCAGCAAGCGCACTACCAATGGCCCGACGCTGTGGGTCGGCCACAATCGGCGCTTCAGTGCACTCAGCGCGCGCACACTCGCACATTTCGACGGCATAGACGTGCGCCAGGTCACCTGCACCGTACGCGCAGCCGGTGTGCCCGGCGACAGCTGGTACCAGGATGGAACCGAAGGCGGCGGCATGCTGTTCGGCGACGTCTGCCACTACATCGATCTCACCATGTACCTGGCGCAAAGCTTGCCCGTCGAGGTCAGCGCTTTTGCGACCACGGATCCTGGCCATCGCGAGGAGAGTTGGGCCATCTCGCTGCGTTTTGCGAACGGCGGCATCGGCGTCGTGCACTACACCTGCGGCAGCCAGAAAGGCCTTCCGGCAGAGACTATCGAAGTGCTGGGCGGCGGCCGCTCGGCGCAAATTATCGGCTTTTCACGCCTGAGTCTGCGCGGAGGCAAGGGAGGCAGTGTGCGCCAGTTGCAACCCGACCGCGGGCAAAAGGCAATGTTGCAAGCTATGGTCGCCCAATTTTCCGGCGCGCCAGGAGCTCATGATTTTACCGAGAGCTTTCTTGCGTCGGCACAGGCGCTGCTTGCGGCACAGCGTTCCATCATCGAGCGGCGCGTCGTCACCGTGGAAGCACGCTTTCCGTTCAAGCTCAACTAACGCACGAGACAAGATGGACCGACCGCCGCAGCAAGCTGTTTCGCCATTCGTCACACAACACGAATCCATCGCTGACGCCGCACTGCGCCCGCGACTTCTCGTGGTCGGCCCGCTTCCTCCGCCGCTGGGCGGCGTGCAACTGGTGATCGACATGCAACGCCGCTCGCTGCTTGCGCGGCAGTTCGAATTGGAGGTTCTCGACACGTCGAAGCATCAACTGCGGTGGGCGGTGGAGAATCCGACCTGGAAAACGCCGGTTTACTTCGCTCGCGATTTTTTGCGGCTGGTGCGAAAGCTCAGGCGAATGCGGCCAGAAGTGGTGCTGGTGCATGCGGCGGCCAGCCTTTCGTTTTTGCGCGACTGCTTGTTCATGGCAACCGCGCGTTTGTCCGGAGCCAGGGTAATTTGCCATTACCACGGCACGCTGCATGCCCGCTTCCCGTCGGGCGAAACGCGCAGCGGCCGCGCGATCGGCCGTTTGTTGATGTCGATCGCCCATCGCGTGATCGTGCTTTGCCCCACTTACCAGCGTGAGATGGGCAAAGCATGGAAACGAGAAGTGGACTGGGCCCCCAATATGGCGGACATGGCGCTCTTCCAGAATCAACCGGCGGTGCTTGACGCCCCGTGGCTCAAGCCAGGCCAGCGCGCAATACTGTTTGTCGGACGATTGTCCGCGTCCAAGGGCATCTAGGATTTGTTCGAGGCGATTCCGCACGTCGTTGCGCGCAATCCGGGCGTCAGATTTGTACTCGTCGGGGTTGCCGAAACAGATGCGATGGAACCCGTGGTGCGTAGTGCGGCCGAGCGGCTTGGCGTCACGCGCTACATCGAATTTCTGGGTTCTCTCGACGGACGCGCCAAGGGCGTGGCTTTCCTGAGTTCGCACATGCTTGTCGTGCCCTCGTGGACGGAGGCCTTTCCGCTGGTCATCCCGGAAGCCATGGCGGCGGGCCTTCCGATCGTGGCGACCCGGGTCGGCGCGATTGCCGATTTTGTGATCGACGGCGAAGATGGTTTTCTGGTTCCGGTCCGGGACGCGCGGGCACTGGCCGATCGGCTTTGCCGGTTGCTGGAAGACGAAGCACTGCGCAGGCGCATCAGCGCCAGGGTGCGCGCTCGTGCACCGAGAGAATTTGCAGTCGAAGTTGGTTGCGCAAAGGTCGCGGAAGTAGCCTGGACTACCCTTGGAAAAAAAAACTGAAAGCCGAGCCGGACGCGGACTTTCGCAAACCCTTATGACCGCTGCTGCCTTGCGGCTTAAGTGTTTTCCAATCTGCGGCCGCTGCGGACGCCGGGCGCGCGATATCGAAGCCCGCGTCGCTTGTTTGGCAGCCGGTGGTGGCACTGCGGTTTGATCCTCCGTCCGGCTTATGGTGAGCAGCTACGCCCTAAACAGTGCTGTCGCACCATGACGACAACGCTACGCATGTCAGCACAGGATCCGTCCCCTGGCAAATGAGCGTCCGCGGACTAATGTGCAGCGCGCGAAAACAGTGCCAACGATTCACGAAATGGAAGGAGCAAGCACAGAATGCCGATTTACGAAGCGATGCAGGAAAGGATGAAAGCGCAAACGCACACCTGGTTGATCAGGGGCGGGGGCGGATTCATCGGCTCCAATCTGCTCGAACCCAAGCTGAACCAGCGGGTCGTTGGGTTGGATAATTTCGTCGCGGGGAAGCGCGACAATCTGGCCAAAGTGAGGGACGCGGTCGGCGCGGCCTGGTGGGGACAGTTGCGGTTCATCGAGGAAGACATTCGCGTTCCCGGCGATTGCCGCGAAGACTGCCGCGCGGCGTGCTATGGGTTGCATGAGGCCGCGCTGGTAAGCGTGCCCGCATCCATGTTCGTCCGGCGTGATCGCTAGATGCTAAGTAGTTTCGGATATCGCCGCAGCCCGGTCTGGGCCCAAGAGTCGCTGATCGCTGCGAAATCCTCGTTGCGTAACGTGATGCGAGAAGGCCGCGCATTCAGGGCCATTAGCGTGCAGGTTGATAAGAGCCAATGGTGGTCCGAGCAAGAACTGCGTGAATTTCAATCCCGCAGGTTGCGAACGATTGTGGAAGCGGCAGCGACAAACGTTCCTTACTATCGGGACAGCTATCGCATGCTGGGGTTGGATTTCACAGCGCAGGATTTTCCCGAAGTCTTGGACCGCTTGCCCTACGTGACCAAGGACGATGTGCGTGCGTGCGCCCGTGCATTCATCCGGGAGCGTAGCCGGGGACCGCTTTTTGCCAGCAGCACTAGCGGTACCACGGGAAAGCCGCTGAGACTGTACCAAGATCTAGCCAGCATCAATCGGGAAAACGCGTTCGTCTGGCGACAACTCGCCTGGGCCGGCGTCCTCCGGGGCGAGCGGCGGGCATGGATACGGGGCGACATGATCGTCCCTGCAGAGCAGCGCGCAGCACCCTATTGGCGCTCTAACCGCGCCGAGAACATGCTTATGCTTTCGTCTTACCACTTGTCGGAATCCAGCGCGAGAAGCTACCTAAAAGCATTGGCCGGATTCGATCCGGTGGTGATTCAGGCCTATCCCTCTTCTATCGGATTCCTCGGCAGTTGGATGCTGAGTACGGGCGTACGCTATGGCGGCAGCGCGCTGCGCGGCATTGTCACTTCGTCGGAAACGTTGAGTGAAGAACTGCGCCAGAATATCGCTCAGGCCTTCGGCTGCCGGGTATTCGACTGGTACGGACAGGGAGAACGTGTCGCTGCCATCGGCACTTGTGAGCACGGTCGTTATCACCTGCTGACCGACTACTCATACGTCGAGCTACTGCCTGCGCGGGACGGCTGGTGTGAAGTGGTGGGGACTGGGTTCAACAACACTGCGATGCCGCTTATCCGCTATCGCACCGGAGATTTCGTGCGTCCCGCACCGCAGAGTCAGCGCTGCATTTGCGCCCGGTCGTTACCCCTGATTGAGAGCGTCGCTGGTCGCACCGACGATGTGCTCAAGCTTCCGGACGGGCGTGTAGTCGGGCGCCTCGATCACATCTTCAAGGATGTCGTCGGCATCGTTGAAGCGCAGATCAGACAAGACCGTAGCGACGAGGTCACCATTCTGGTTGTTCCTGCGGCAACATTCAGCGAGCGTGAGAAAGAGGGCCTTCGCCGCAACACTCGCGAACGTTTGGGCAAGGCCGTGAGCATAGAAATCCGGATGGTGGATGCAATCCCGCGCACAGCAAACGGCAAGCTCAGGGGGGTGGTATGCAACGTATAAGAAAGGCGGGTGCATCGTGTGCGGCATAGCGGGTTATTTGAGGCTGCGACCGCAGCACTGTGCGCCGATTTCCCCCGGTGCGGCGGGTGAGATGTTGGCGGCGATCCGGCGTCGCGGGCCGGACGGGGAGGGCGAGTGGCGCTCACCCGACGGGTTGTGCTGGCTTGGCCACCGGCGCCTCGCTATCATCGACCTGCGAACCGGCGCTCAGCCGATGAGCAATGAGGACGGCAAAATCTGGACTGCCTTCAACGGCGAAATTTACAATCATCTTGCCCTGCGCGCGGAATTAGAGGCGCGCGGCCATTGTTTCAAAACCAGCAGCGATACCGAGGTTCTGGTCCACGGTTACGAGCAATGGGGCTTGCGCGGCCTGGCGCAACGCCTGCAGGGAATCTTTGCTTTTGCACTCTATGATTCAGTCAAGCGGAAATTGTCGCTAGTGCGTGACCCGATGGGAGTAAAGCCGCTGTACTGGTGGAGCGACGGCAATGCAGTGCTGTTTGCCAGCGAGATGAAAGCGCTGTTGCGTCATCCAGCCCTGCGCCAACGCAAGGTTAATCAAGCCGGTGTCGCCCAGGTTCTAGTCACCCGCTATGTATCCCGCCCGCACACCATGTTCCAAAACGTGTCACGCGTGCCGGAAGGATGCTATGTCGAGTTCGGCGTTAACTCCGCGCTGCCAGAAAAGCCGGCGCGCTACTGGGATGTCAGTTTCCAGGCGGAGAAAATCAGCGTCGAGACAGCAACCGAGCAGCTCGATGCACTGCTTAAGCGGACGGTGGAAATGCAATTGATGTCAGACGTGCCACTGGGCGTGCAACTCTCCGGGGGAGTCGACAGCAGCATCATCGTCGCCTTGATGGAGAACATACGCCGGGAACGCGGAGATCCGGCGCCAGTAAAGACCTTTTCCGTCGGTTTTGATATTCCGGAATTCAGCGAGCTTGGGCACGCACGCAAGGTAGCGCGACGTTACGGCACCGAGCATCACGAGCTTAACGTCGGATTCAGGGATTTTGCGGAGGAATTGCCCTTGCTGGCCTGGATATACGACGAGCCGATGGGCGAGCCTCCGGGAATACCGACCTATTTCATGTGCCGGGCGGCCAAGAAGCATGTGACTGTCATGCTGTGCGGAGAGGGGGCGGACGAACAGTTCGGCGGTTATTCCAAATACATATTCGATCAGTTCTCCAGCAAGCTCGACTGGATGCCAAGTGCGATTCGCGGTTCGCTCCTGCGAGGCATGGCCAGCGGCTTGCCATTTGCTGGCCGGCGTTTGCGCAGCATGGCAGAGATACTCGCGATTTCAGACATGCCGTCCCGCTTCGCATCGTGGTACGGTGGCTTCGACACGCGGCATCAAACTCGCGTCCTTTCGGACACGATGCGAAGCGAGATCGGCGACGGTGGATTGGCCCGTACATTCCACGAGATCGTCAATGCCTGCGACAGCAAAAACGCTTTGGATCGTTTTCTTTATTGCGACATTCATTCGCGGCTGGTGGACGATATCCTCGTCAAAAGCGACCGAATGAGCATGGGAGCCGGCATCGAGGCTCGCGTGCCGTTCCTCGACCACAAGGTGGTCGAATTCGCCGCGCGCCTGCCGCAAAATCTGAAGATAGACGGATTGCGTTCGAAAATACTGCTAAAGCGGCTTGGCGAACGATACCTCCCCCATGAGATCATGTACCGCCGCAAGGTCGGCTTCACCGTTCCGCTCAGTCGCTGGTTCACGGGACCGTGGCGCGGCTTGATCTCCGATGTACTGCTTTCCGATCGATGCCTTGACCGCGGCTACTACAACGCTGACGTGGTTCGCAGCATAGTGGACGACCATATCGAACGTCGCATCGACCGCGAGCAGGGAATATGGATAATGCTCGCGCTGGAAGTCTGGCACCGTATATTTGTCGACGATGACGGCAGTGAAGCGGCGGTGGACAGGGTCAAGGCCGATTTCGTATGCTCGCTGGGCCCGCTGCGGGCAGCGGCATAGATGGACAGTGCAAGTTTGGCGGTATGAACGGGATATCCGTCTGGAATAGAACGGCATCGTGGTGCATGCACAGCGCTCAACCGGCTCAAAAGTCTTGGCGCGAAGCTGGCTGGTAATTATTTGTCTGTAGTGAACGACGAGATTCAACAAACCGCACGGGCAATGCCTTTTGTGCACGGCGCCCTGCGATCATCCATTAATCCAATCGGATCACGTCGGTCGGCGACGACAATCCAAGGCTGGAAATTCCGGGCGTGCATACTGTAAGCCGTGCTCAATCCAGCTAACCTTCCACTGCCCGGGACAAGCAGGTGACTCGCAGATCAACCAAGTACATTGCAAGGCCATTGTCATGAACCCGGAAGCCTTGGGTTTCGGCCGCGTCGGGGCCGTTTGGGAAGGGTGTGATGTTTATATCCGTGAGGTCTATCTAACAAGTGCCAGCGATGCGGCGCCGTGCATTGCGATGTTTCAGCCGACGGATCCAAAGCCTGTAAATTTCACAAATAACGATTCTCGATACCGGCATTGTCGCCGCGCTGCGCCGGCGAAATTCTATTCCGAGGCCTCAGCGCAACATCAACATGAGCGGAAACGCCGGGTGAATTACCAGACTGAAATGCTCGCCCACGAGCGCACGGTTGCGAGAATTCTGACGGCAATTCAATCTTAAATTCGCGGGCAATTGCCGTGGCGCCGCTTCAATTCAGACAGCTGGTAGAGACAAGATGCCCGCACACGATTCCTTAGACATTGCACATCGCCCTCAGCATAGTTTCATGGCCAGGAGTTGGGGCTGGTGGGTATGGCACGTTAATCGCCTGCGCTGCATGACGCCTGCCGAGATGCCCTATCGGCTGATGCGCGCCGTGTCAGCGCGCGCGCAGAGCACTCGTTTGTTCTTCGGCCCTATGATCTTACCCGCCCCCGACCTTATGGCCGCGTCGAAGTTTTGGATCCATCACCCGGCACGGATAGATCCGGAGCCGTACATCGAGGCTGCCGACCGCATCGCGGCCGGCAGGCTCGACATCTTTGCGCTGCGCGATCTCGAGATTGGTACGCCGCCGCTCTGGAACCGTGATCCAAAGTCCGGCATAGAAGCGCCCCGAAGTTTCGGCAAGCTGCTCAACTACCGCAACCCCAAGTTGGTAGGCGATATCAAATATCTGTGGGAACCGAACCGCCATCTGCATCTGGTGACGCTGGCACAAGCGTACGTGCTCAACCACGATGCGGTTTACCTGCAGGTCATTCGCCAGCACTTGGAATCCTGGTTTGATACCTGTCCATACCCCTTGGGCGCGAATTGGTCCAGTGCCCTGGAGGCGGCAATCCGGCTAATCAATTGGTCGGTTACCTGGCAGTTGGTCGGAGGCGTTTGCTCACCGCTATTCGATGACCAGCATGGCTCACGGCTTAGACGGCGCTGGCTGGATTCTGTCTACCAGCATGCGCAGTTCGTGCGCGGCTATTTTTCGCTTTACTCCTCCGCCAACAACCATCTGATTGGCGAAGCCGCTGGCTTGTTCATCGCGGCACTAACATGGCCGCACTGGCATAAAGCCAAAGATTGGCAGGCCACGGCGCAGAGAATCCTCGAGGAAGAGGCGCAGCGCCAGAATGCGCCCGATGGCGTCAACCGCGAGCAGGCGGTCGCCTACCATCAGTTCGTTCTGGACCTCCTGCTGCTGTGCCTTCTGGCCGGCAAGCAGAACAAGGTGTGGTTTTCGGTGACGTATGAGACACGCATCGAGGCCATGCTTGAATATCTCGCCTCGATCATGGATGTAAATGGCAATCTTCCGAGGTTTGGCGACTCTGATGATGCGCTGGTGGTCCGGTTTACGCCTAGCGAGACGTTTTGCTCCTATCGCTCGCTGCTGGCAACCGGCGCCATCATTTTCCGCAGTGGGGAATTCAAGCGCAAGGCGAGCACACTGGATGACAAGACCCGATGGCTGCTGGGAAGCCAAGCGGACGGATTATTCGATGCACAAAGCGTCGAAAAGACCAAACTGCCGATTCGCCAGCACTTTCCCCTGGGTGGCTACTACATATTGGGAAGCGATTTCGAGACGCCGGATGAAATACGTCTCACGGTCGATGCAGGGCCCCTCGGCTTCCAAAGCATTGCAGCCCATGGGCACGCAGATGCATTGTCATTCACGATGTCGGTTGGCGGCATCGAGTTTCTGATTGATCCCGGAACCTATGCTTACCACACGCAAGAAGCGTGGCGGCGTTATTTTCGCGGTACGGCCGCGCACAATACCGTGCGCATTGACCAGCAGGATCAATCCGAGCCCGGCGGCAAATTCATGTGGGTCAAAAAGGCGCGCGCCGGCTGCAGTCAATGGGCGAGCACGCTTACGGAAGATCTGTTCGAAGGCTGGCAGAATGGCTACCAGCGCCTGCAAGATCCGGTCATGCACTGGCGCAAGATTTCACTGCACAAACTTGAAAGGCGGGTCAGCATCGAAGACACGCTGCGCATGGCCGGCTCTCACGACGCCGAACTGTTGTTTCATTGCAGCGAGCGCTGCAGCGTAGAACCCGCTTCAGGCGGCTATTTGCTCAAGCAGGACAACCGGGCGCTGTTGCTCAAACTACCCCGTGTCGCAGGATCCACCTCGAAAATCCTCATCGGCGGTGTCGCTCCTATTTTCGGCTGGGTTTCCAGGAAGTTCGATATCAAGCTGCCCGCGCCGACGATCCTTTGGCAGGCGCGGCTGAGCGGGGACGTTGTATTGCAGACGGAAATCATTTGCTAACTTCCAATTGGCACCGGCATGGCTCGACCAAGAGACCCGCGCGCCTGCGTTGATCCAACCGGACTAGTTGCGCCTTCCACGCCCGTCAATCCCTCCCCTTACTCTTCGGCTGCATAGTCAGCTGGATGCACGGGGCTGCATTTCCGGCAGCGCGCAAATTCCTTTGGTCGCATCCCCCGAGTCTTGAGGAGAACCATGAAGATCAGCGTATTGGGTCTGGGTTATGTCGGCACCGTTTCCGCAGGTTGCCTCGCACAGCAAGGCCACGAAGTGCTCGGCGTCGATCCCGAGCCACGCAAAGTCGATCTGATCAACGCCGGAAAGTCGCCGATCATCGAAAAGGACATCGGCGGCATCATCGAGCGTCAGGTCGCCGCCGGCAAGCTGGCTGCAACCACGGACGTGATCGATGCGGTACAGCGTAGCGACCTTACCCTGGTGTGTGTTGGTACGCCCAGCAAGGCCAATGGCGACATCGAACTCAAATACATCCGCCGCGTTTGCGAGGAAATCGGCGAAGCGATGCGTCACCACCAGGGCGCTCCCGCGGTCGTCATCCGCAGCACCATGCTGCCCGGAACGATGCGTGAGGTGGTCATTCCGACACTGGAGGCGTGCTCGGGAAGGCGTGCCGGTGTGGAATTCGGCGTTTGCATCAACCCCGAATTCCTGCGCGAGGGAACCTCGGTCCACGACTACTTTCATCCACCGAAAACCGTCATTGGCGAACTGAATCCGGCGAGCGGCAACCTCGTGGCGAGCCTCTATGGCCATCTCGAAGCGCCGATGATCCGCACCGATATCGAGACCGCAGAGATGGTGAAATACGCGGACAACGCGTGGCACGCGTTGAAAGTCGGTTTTGCCAATGAGATCGGCAATCTGTGCAAAGGAATCGACGTTGATGGCCATCGTGTCATGGATATCTTCTGTCAGGACACGAAGCTCAATCTGTCTCCGTATTATCTGAAGCCCGGCTTTGCTTTCGGCGGTTCCTGCTTGCCTAAGGACCTGCGTGCGCTTCTATACAAGGCGAAGACGCTGGACCTGTCATTGCCGATACTCGGGTCGGTGCTGCCGAGCAATGAACAACAAATAGACCGGGCGGTGCGCAGCGTAATCGAGAAAGGCACACGGCGCGTCGGTGTACTGGGATTCAGCTTCAAGGCCGGCACCGACGATTTGCGTGAAAGTCCGGTTGTGGAATTGACCGAGCGTCTCATCGGCAAGGGTTTTGAACTCAAGATATACGACAGTAATGTAAATATTGCGCGTATTCACGGCGCCAACCGTGATTACATCCTTAACCATATTCCGCACATCTCCCGCCTGATGGTCGCGAGCCTTGAGGAAGTTCTGGAGCATGCGCAAACCATCATCATCGGCAACGCGGCACCCGAATTCCGCGATGTGCCGCAGCGCCTCTCCGAAAACCAGACAATCATCGATCTTGTGCGCATCACCAGTTCCCGGAGCGTATCCGGTGTGTATGAGGGCATCTGCTGGTAAATGGGCGCGCGCGCTACAAAACTCGGGGGTAGCAGACCCAGGCGGATTTTGATCCTGGTGGAAAACTTGCCCAGCCCGTTCGACCGTCGGGTCTGGCAGGAAGCCACCACGCTACGTGATGCGGGCTATGCAGTGTCGATCATTTGTCCCACCGGAAAAGGTTTCGAAAGCAAGTTCGAGAATATCGACGGCATCGCCATCTGGCGCTATGACTTGCCAGTAGAGGGCGAAGGCGCGAAGGGCTATGCAATCGAGTATTCGGTTGCGCTCGCGCGCAGCTTCGTGCTGTGCTGGCGCGTCCTCCTCAAGGGTGGCTTCGACGTGATCCAGGCCTGCAATCCGCCCGACCTGTTTTTCCTGATCGGCCGCTTCTTCAAGCTGTTCGGGAAAAAATTCGTGTTCGACCATCACGACATCAATCCGGAACTCTATGAAGCCAAATTCGGCCGGCGGGATTTTTTCTACCGGCTGTTATTGAAACTGGAACGCTGGACATTCCGCACCGCCGACGTATCGATTGCAACCAATGAGTCCTACCGTCGTATCGCCATGGAACGAGGCGGCATGCCGCCGGAGCGCGTGTTCGTCGTGAGAAGCGGGCCCAGTCTGCAACGCATGAGGATTGGTCCGCAGGACGAGCGGCTCAAGCGCGGCCGGAGGTATCTGGTCGGCTATGTCGGCGTAATGGGAAAGCAGGAAGGCATCGATTACCTGCTGCGCGCAGTCCATCACGTCATCTTCAACCTGCATCGTACTGAAATCCATTTTGGGTTAGTTGGCGGCGGTACTTCGCTGGAGGCGATGAAAGCTCTTGCTGTGGAACTGCGCGTGGCTGACTACGTGACCTTTACCGGACGTGTGCCCGACCACGAAATGCTGGCAATGCTCAACACAGCCGATATCTGCATCAATCCCGACATTGCCAATGAGATGAACGACAAGTCGACCATGAACAAGATCATGGAGTACATGGCACTGGGCAAGCCGATCGTGCAATTCGATCTCGCCGAAGGGCGCTTTTCGGCACAGGGTGCATCGCTCTATGCGAAAAAAAATGATGCCGTGGACTTGGCGGAGAACATCGTCAAGTTGATCGACAACCCGCAGCTTCGTGCCGAGATGGGGGCTTGCGGGCGCAAACGCGTGGAATGCGAGCTTGAATGGCGCCACGAAGCGCCGAAACTGCTGGCGGCCTATGACAGCCTGTGGAAACAACGGCAAGTGGATCAGCCGGCAGATGTGCCGTCTGCCCGATTCTAGTAACGAACGATCGCATGGTCGCAGACCGTATTGCGAATAGAGCCAAAGGAGATTGCCATTAACCGCGTAATGCGCGTCATCGCGACGCTTGCTTTGCCGATGGCGTTGGCGGCCTGTGGTGGCGGCGGCGCAGATTCGGGCACGCCTGTAAAGAATGATCCACCTCCGGTTATCGGCCCGGTTGTGGCAAGCATGATGATGGATTCGGCAGGCGGTATCCTGGCCGTCACCGATGCCTCATCGCCTTTGGCGGGTACCCAGGTTGTGGTTCCCGCGGATGCATTATCGAACCCAACCATGATCACCATCGCGCCGGTGTCTGGCGCCGGGTTCCCGGCAAACGTAGTAGCCGTTAGATTAGGGCCGTCCGACATCGTATTTTCAAACCCGGTCACCGTAACGCTTCCGTATTCAGCGCAATACCTGGCCGCCAATGCGATCACCGATCCAGCAACATTGAAGTTAGTCGCATTTAATCGCAATGTTGCCAACGAAACCCTGCGGACCATTGCACAGGATACCAACCTGAACACGGTCACTGCGCAAACCACACACTTCAGCGATTTTGGCGTCGTGGGCTATACCCTTGCCTCGCTGTCCGGCGATTACGCCATGAACTTCACCATGATCGATGCAAGGGACGATGTCGGAGTACTGACTACGGTACCGATTCCTGTTGATGTGCCGAGTGTGCCGTATAGCACGAGGCTCAATGTCCCGTTTCCCGCATTTGCGTTCCGGGATGAGCAGGGCACGGTACGGTTCGATGGAGCGGGCAACTATCAATGGTCAGCGATCCGCAATGTGGCGGGGACGAGTATCGATGTCGGCGGCAGCGGAACCTATACCGTCAGTCCGGATGGCAACGTGGGGCTGGATTTTGGCTTGCAGGGTTCCGTGCTAGCCGGTGGAAGCACGTTCGTCCTCGCGGCGACCCAAAGTGCGCAGGTGGTCGAAATGGGCATGGGCGTGAAAAAGGGTGGAAGCTTTGACGTGAGCAGTCTCCAGGGCAGCTACGCCGTTGCGTTGTACTATTCCGACGCCACCGCGGGCCCAGCCAATACGATTGCGCTCGACGTCCCGGATACGTTGCCGTACGAGGCGAGTCTCGCCGTGCCGTTCCCCGGCTATGCGCTCAACAGCGAACTGCGCACGATGATTTTCGATGGAGCAGGAAATTACTCGTGGTCCGGCACCCGCAATACCAGTGGCAACTCCAGGCCGGTCTCGGGCAGTGGAAGCTATACCGTCGCTGCGGACGGCGCGCTGACTATCGATACCGGTCTGACCGGGCACCTGCTCGCTGGCGCGAGCACGTTCATTTTGACCGCACCGAGCGGAACGGTGCAAATGGGCGCGGGAATAAAGAAGGGCGGTACGGTCAGCGCTGCCAGCCTGGAAGGCCGCTACACGGTCGCGTACCACTATACTGATGCAACAGCGAGGGCGCCCGATAAAATCGTTATCGCGATTGCGAGCACGCCGTACACCAATACCTTCAATGTGCCGTTCCCGCTGTATGGATTTAACAGCGAGGTGCGATCCATCGTGTTCGATGGCAGCGGCCGCTACACCTGGACCGGCACGCGCGACCAGGGCGGCGTATCCGTTTCCGGATCCGGCAGTGGAAGTTACTCGGTCGACACGGACGGCGTGCTAAGCATGGATGGCAGGGTGATGGGGAACGTGCTCGACGGCGGAAGTACGTTCATCCTCGCACCGACCAGCGGGCAAGTGACCCAGATCGGGGTCGGGCTGCTAAGATAGTGCAGCGCGGAATCCGGTGGGCGCGTCATTTCCCACAAATCGCGCGAGCCGACCAACCCGTGCCGCACGTGGGGATGAGTCCGACCGAGCGTCGCTGCTGCTAGGCGCTTTCGATGCTTGCACTTCGGGCCGAGAAAACTGACTTTCCGCTGTGCCAGGCGTCCCGTAGCGGGAGATAGACACGGCCTTTGACGGTCATCGGTACGATGCATTCGTAGCTTTGCTCGATGGTGCCGCCGAAACTTTTCTTGAATGCATTGATGCCGGCGCGCTCGGGGGCCGATTCATCCTGAAACAATCCTCCCCAGTCATAGCGCGATACGCCCATTTCCCTGAACCACAGCATGTCTTTCCAATGCAGCCAGCGATTGGCGCGGCCTACCAGGGAACGATAATCGGTTTGCTTGTCGCGAAAGCAGGAACCGCTGTATTGCAGCCAGCTCGCCGAATCGCAAAGCAGGTGCGCGTGCCAGACCAGTATTTCACCGTTTCGTGATGCCGAAGTCAGCAGGAGTTGGCCGGCCTTGCAGGCAGCATGCAACCATTGGCGATCGGAAGGTTCATGCGATTTCTGCCGGGCGAATTCGTCGAAGAACGCACAGAACTCTGCCAGCCGGGGCTCCGGATCCGTGATGCATTCCATGACCAGATTGTCCTTGGTATCGGCTCGTCTGATCTTGTACCGGCAATCCTTGCTGAATGGCTCGCTGAGGGATTGCGCATCGACACGCAAGTCTGTGGTCATCGACAAAAACGGCACGAATCGGCTGCTCGCGACCGGCGTTGGGCGGCAGTGATAGCGGACGATGTCCACACCGGCATCCGCAGGCGGTTCCTCATCGAACCACACGTCGCCGTATAGCGCACCACGGCCCTTGAGACGGATCATTCCGGTACGGCCTGTTTGCCAACCGGAATTGAACGTGGCCTAAATTGCGCCGCGACTGTCGAGGCACCTGTCTGATCAGGCTGATGGTCTGCGAACGCGCGCATTCCGGTGTGGCCGGACAGCTGTAGCCAGAGATCGCGGAATTCGTGCAGTGTCAGGCCATAGCACCAGGTCGAGAGCTGCTCGAACAGCGTTTCCAGTCGGTCATATAATAAATCGATGTCTGATGGAGTCGCGAAGTTCGGGCTTCCGCCAGGCATAAGTTCAGATGAGTGGATCATGAATTCCATGCAAGAAACACCTTCATTGCGTGTCGCCCGCGCCATTTTCAGCATGACATCCAGGTTGCGGGCAAGCGGCGCGCTCAACGACGGTTGCACCGGGCATAACCAGCTCAGGCCCGGAGATAACCTATTGGCGGCGCGCCGCAGCAAAGGAACGCGATACAAGTAGGATGCTCTCCGGTACAGGTTGCTAGGGAAGATAGTCATGGGAACTTCAAGCAAACCACACGGGGCGGGCGCGGAAATATCTGCGAGGTCGAGAAAATAAGGATGATCGGGAAAGGTTTCGTAGTTGGAGCCTCCCTTTCCATTCGGGTCACCCGGGTTCGCACTCCAGTCCACACCTGGCGTCACCGAGCAATCCACCAGATAACCTTCCTGCAACAGCATGGCAGCGTAACGTTCGTCGAAACCCCAACGCCCGGCGCGATGGCTGATCATCTTCCGCGCGAACTTGTCTTCGAGCAACGCTGTCATGACGTGTATTTTTTCCTTCATGACGCGATCCGGATATTCGATGAGGTACGGCTGATAGAAGAAATCGTCGTCGGTCAAAGGTTGTATCGGAGGCGAATTCCATGCGTGCAGGTGCATGCCGATCTCACACGCATCCCGCGACAAGGCGTCCCGGGCAAACTCTACATACGCATCCGATATGGCCATCTCGTAATTGGTGAGATAGACCGGTTTAAAACGGAAGCGCTCGCAAAGCGACTGGAAGCGCGGAAGAAATTCCGTATTCCTGGTGCAGATGTCGCGCGGGCGCCCCCAGAGATTGTCGCCCTCGGTATCGATGGTGATGATGAAGGGTGTTTCACGCATGGGGCGATTCACTCGACGGGATGACGGTTGAGCCGGCGTGGCCGGCAGGCAGTATGCGTTCGAAGGTGTCAAGATAGGCGGACAGGATTTTATCCTCCGCGAATTCCCGGGCCATGAAGCGCGTGCAGCGCTCACGCGCCTGCTGATACGCGGTTGGATTGCCCAACAGCGCTTTGACCATGCCGGGCAACTCCGCCGGTGAACCGGCTGCTGCACCGAGGCCTTCGCGCGCGATGACATGATCAGGATCGATCAGCGTCACGACCGGCACGCCTCTTATCCAGGCCTGCAGGTAAGTGTTGGGAAATCCTTCGACGTCGGAAGTATTGAGCAACAGCTTAGCGCGGCCGCACATCTCATTTGCTGCCCAATACGTCAACGGTCCGTGAAATGTAATGTTGGCCCGGGTTGCGGCGGCTGATCGCACTTCGTCATAAAGCGCTTCTTCGCCGGGCAGGGGACCGCCTGCCAGATGAAACTGAATGTCAGTCAGTTGATCAGCAAGCTCCAGCACGCGGTCGGGCCTCTTGACCTTTCGTATGTTGCCAAGCCAAAGCACATCGATGTCAGGGGTGGCGGTCACGGGCGAAGATTCGACGAGCATGCCGGCAATGCGGCCGTGCAAGCCGTAGCTGCGCAACAACGTCTGTGCCTGGAAGGCACTTTGCACCAGAATCGCATCGGCTCGTCGCAGGCCGTATTCGTAGAGCCAGCGGTCGCGTCGATACTGAACCAGCAAACGTGAACGGTCGCAATCAGAATCGCTAGCACTCCTGAACACGAATCGTTTGCCGAAATAGCGGCAGAACATCGCCATCAGCCCGACCTGCATGCCCGCGCAGCTTGTGTAGTACAAATCGGCATCGGCCCGCATCAACGCCGACCATAGTCCGGTCCAGCGTGGATGAATGAAGCGAAGTACCGGTATCCCCGCCTGGAACCGATAGGCCTTGAGCACCCGTATGCATTGGAACTCGACGCCATCGGCCTGCCCGTAGTCGGCAACGACCATGCTGACATCATGACCGTGGCGGGCCAGAGCCCGGGCCAGCAGCGTTTGCTGAACCGATTCCCCGCCGACCGTATTGTTTCTGAATTCGGGGGCGAGGGCAGGTAGATTATGCAGGCCGACAAGGCAGATTTTCATGCTG
Organism: Burkholderiales bacterium; assembly: GCA_045810225.1. Classification (GTDB taxonomy): domain Bacteria; phylum Pseudomonadota; class Gammaproteobacteria; order Burkholderiales; family JACQAP01; genus JACQAP01. Next base: position 17,712 of record JBJMWI010000199.1, on the reverse strand, counting down.
GCGTTCAGGCTGTTGCGCGTCTATGAATCGTGCGTTCCTGTGAGCTGTCTTCTTCGGCAGCGGTTGCGGCCGCGTCCCGGCACCTTCTGAATATGTTTGCGATGACTGGAGCGTCTGGCTGGAGCAGCAGGACATCCGGATTGCAGCAATCCGGTCCGAAGCAGGCTTCCGCCCGGGGGGCGACCGCCTGCCAGCGCAGGGGCTCGGCGAGCGAATGTGTCCATTCCTTGTTGGGCAGAAACAAACTCACGCGACCATCATAAGTACCCGGTTGGTAGCGGCCGACCGCCGCGACGGTAATGGTTCCGACCCGGTTGCGCCGTTGGAGAACGGGATCCTCCTGGTGCGCGCGCGTTGCCTGGTGACGCAACCTGCGTTGGCTGAACTTGTTGACCAGGTATTGGCGCGCATCGCCAAACGAACTCCTGCTCAGGGTCCGGAAATGTTTGCGCATGCTTTGCGCCTTCAATGCAACCGCCTCGCGCATCTGGGTGGAAAACCGGCAATACGACGGATAAGGCGCAGCCAACATGGCAAGAAACAGGACGCGAGCGCCTCGCTGCTCGAGTTGCCGGGCCAACTCGAACGCAACGGCGCCGCCTGCGCAATAGCCGGCAATGATGAGCGGACCGCTCGGATGAACCATCTGAATCTGCTCCGCAAAATAGGCCGCAAGATCCTCCACGCGATCCAGGGGTTCGCTGTCTCCATCGACCAGGCCAGGTGGCTCGAGTCCGAAGAACGGCTGGTCCTTTCCAAGTTCAAGGGCGAACGTGCGATAAGTAAAAACGTCCCCATTGTGTCCCGCAACTGCAAAGATGGGCGCGCGCGCGCCGTTCGGCTGTAGCGGAACGATTGCTCGCGGTTGCTGTGCGGCCGTTTGCGCCGTGCGCAGAAATGCGAGGATTTCGGTCTTGCGCTCCATCAACTGATTGCGCAACTCGCTGGTCAGCACGCCGGCCGGCGCCTTGCATCGCAACTGGTCGCCATCGGCCCACAACTGAATTTCGCGCTTGTATAGCTCTGCCAGGAAAACCTGCAAATTCACAACGCAATCTCTTCGTGATTACCAGCCCCATGAGCTGGCCGCGTTGACCTTTTCAGCCATGACAACCCATCGATAACGCGGGCGAGACCTTCCAGCGTCGGTTCTTCGAACAGATTTCGCAATGACACATTTACCTCGAATTTGTCGCGTATGCGGGCTACGGCGCGTATGGCGAGCAGCGAATGACCACCGAGATCGAAGAAGTCATCATGGAGCCCGATATTTTCTACGCTAAGCAGTTCGCTCCATATGGCGGCCAGCGCTTTTTCCGTTTCGCTCTGCAGAGCGACTGGCACGCTGGTGGTCGATGCTCTCTCCCCGGAAAAAGCGGGGAAGGCCTTGCGGTCGATCTTGCCGTTAGCATTCAGCGGGAATTTATCCATCAGCACCAATGCCGTTGGAATCATGTACTGCGGCAGTCTGGACTTGAGATGTTTGCGAACAGTTGCCGGAGTAAGAATTTCCGGGTCCACCGGCGGCAACGCTCGCAGGTGATCTTCCGCAGACTGTTGCCGGGTAAGCCGTCCGTGTTGCGACGGCCTGATTGCGTACACATAGCACAGGTCTGTATTGCGCAGCAGGGGATCCTGCTCCACCAGATACTCGTAGCCTTGCTGTTCGAGAAGCGAAGTGATGGGCGGGAGATTGCTTTGTTGATCAACCTCCACGACCATTTGGCGGATCTTGGGCCAGTCGTTTGGAGCGATGCCCATCAGCACGTCAAGTTCACTCTTTTCGACGTTGATCTTCAGCAAGTCGATATGTTGAATGCCTTCCTCTGCGATAATGCTTGACAAGGTTCGCAGTTGTGCTGTGACGATGCGTGACTGCAGCCGGTCATCGATCAGCGCGCCAATGTCGGCTACGGCATGCTCATGATGGTTCGCGTCCGGCTCTTGCTGGTTGAGCACGTAGTTCTTCACCACCTCGCGCTCGGTCTTGGCGTCGGCATAAAATCCGGACAAAAGCGAAAGACCCTGGAAGAACGTAAGTTCTGCCGATTTGTTGTCGCGAGACAATCCGAAGGGCAGGCATTTCACTGCGGAGCCCCATGCGTCTGCATTGGCTTTCAGGCATGCGAAGGCAGCGGGATTAGGTTCAAAGGAAAGCATCCTCAGGTTGCGCGCCATGCGATTGGCGAACACGGTGAACAGACCGATATTCGAGCCCGCATCGACAATACAATCGCCGTCACGTATCGAAATCCCGTGGCGCAGGTAAGCCTGCAGAACAAAGATTTCGTTATAGATGTAATCCGTTTCGCTTTTGTTCAGATGCGCGACTGGCGAACCGTCCGGCAGCAAATGGACCTGGCCGAAGTGCCAGAGTGGTTGATCGGCTCGTTTGGGAATCACGTAAGCAACCAGCGACCGTGTGCCTTGTTCGGTTTCCGGTGCGAGTGCCACAGCGTCTTTGATTCCAGCATCTTCGCGTAGCGCGCATTCAATTTCACCCAACTCGACGCGATACCCATGCAGCTTGATCTGATCGTCCAGCCGGCCGCAAAATTCAATGCTGCCGTCCGGCAGGCTTCGCGCAAGATCTCCTGTGCGATACATGCGCGCGCCGGGATTCGCGCTGAACGGATCCCGGAGGAATTTTTCTGCCGTAAGCCCGGGCCGGTTCAGATAGCCCCGGGCGACCCCGTTACCTCCTATGAACAGCTCACCACGATTGCCTGGAGCCGCCGGCTGACCATTGGGGTCCAGGATATACGTGTGGCTGTTCGCCAGTGGCTTGCCCAACGGCAGGGTGCCTGATTGCGTCGTCGCCGGTTTCGCTCCAACGCGATAAGTCAAAACGCCGACGGTGCTTTCCGTAGGTCCGTAGTGATTGTGGATCTCGCATTGCGGCGCCATTTTGCGCAACTGCTCTATCCACGTCAGGCGCGAAGCTTCTCCACCCAGTATGAGAAGCTTCCGTGGCATGACCTGTTCCGGGTTCTTGCCGGTTTGCAGCGCGGCCAGATGCGACGGGACGATTTTAAGAACGTCAACATTCTCGCGAGCGAAATATTCAGATAACATGGCCTGGCTCTCCACTCGCTCCTGAGCGATGACATGCAGGCAACCGCCAGTCGCCAGCGCCGGGAAGATGACCGTGTTACCAAGGTCGGCCGCGATAGTGGAAACCGTCGCGTAATGCAAGCCGGGTATCAGATCAAAGCGCTCCGCGGCACCCAGCACATAATTCACGATGTTGCGGTGTTCGATGCACACGCCTTTGGGCCGCCCGGTGGAACCGCTCGTATAAATTACGTAAGCAAGATTGCCCGTACTGCACTGCCCGTCACGCGCTGCTGAGCTGTCCGGCGCGGCCCAGTCGAATGAGTCCAGGCAAACCGGCTGCAGCGAGCCCGCTGGCAATACCGGCACCAATGCTGTTTGCGTCACGACCATGGCGACGTTTGCATCGTCGATGATAAAGGCCAGCCGTTCCTGTGGAAATGAGGGGTCGATCGGCAGGTAGGCCGCGCCGGATTGGAGGATGCCAAGGATGCCAACCACCAAATCCAGCGACCGCTCCATGAACAGACCAATTACCTTGTCAGGCCCTGCACCCTGGGTGCGCAAGTGGTGAGCGAGGCGATTGGCGCGATCGGTCAGATCACGGTAGCTCAGTCTCTGCTGTTCAAATACGAGCGCTGGGGCATCCGGAGTGCGTAAGGCCTGCCGCTGGATGAGCTCATGCAGGCATAAATCCTTTCCGCGATCAGGCGACTGGTCGGCGCCTTGAGCGGGTTGCGATGCTTGCTCGGTGCCGTTGAACAATCGCAATGCTGAATGGCGTTTTGTTGCCGATCCGGATTCCGCGCTTTTCCACTTCATCATTTTGCCGCTAGCCTCTGTGGGAGAAAAAAGTCACAACGACCACGCAATCAACTCTTTCATGATTTCATTGCTTCCCGCGTAGATGCGCTGCGCGCGGCTGTCGATCCACATGCGCGCAATTGGATACTCCATCATGTATCCGTAACCGCCATGCAACTGCACGCACTGGTCGACGATGCGGCATTGGCATTCGGTGAGCCAGTACTTCGCCATGGCGGTTGTCGCGTCGTCCAGCTCGCCCGCGATGAAGCGCTCGATGCAGCTGTCAAGAAACACGCGCCCGACATGGGCTTCGGTCATGCATTGAGCCAGTTGAAATCGCGTATTCTGAAAGTCAATGAGCGGCTTGCTGGAAACGGAGCGCTCCTTGACGTAGCGGCTCGTGAGCACAACGGCGCGTTCAACAGTCGCCACTGCGCACGCCGCTACAATCAGCCGCTCATAGGGCAGTTGCTCCATCATCTGGGAGAAGCCCCTGCCTTCGACCGCACCCAGCAGATTCGAGACCGGAATACGCGTTTCATCAAAAAAAATCTCACAGGTATCTTGCGCATGCATGCCCACTTTTTCGAGGGGTTTGCCGACGTGATAACCCAAAAGATTCTTGGTCTCGACCATGATCAGCGAGAGGCCTTTGAAGCCGGCACTGGCGCTATCGGTTTTTACCGCGACGCAGATCAGGCCGGCGTGCCATCCGTTGGTGATAAATGTTTTCGACCCATTGATCACGTAGTGGTCGCCGTCGCGGCGGGCCTTGGTCTTGATCCCCTGCAGGTCGGAACCTGCGGTGGGCTCGCTCATCGCAATGGCGGCTACCAGTTCCCCGCTCGCCATGCGCGGAAGCCAATTGCGTTTTTGCTCTTCGCTTCCGTAGGCCAGGATGTAATGCGCGACGATGCTCTGGATGCTGCATCCAAACTGGATTCCGGCCTGGGCCAGTTCTTCCTGAACCACGATCACGTGCGCGAATGTGCCGCCCCCTCCCCCGTATCCCTCAGGAATATCCGGCAACAGCAGGCCGGTTTCGCCGGCGCGGGTCCACGCTCGCGCATCAGGGTGATGTTGCGCACACCAGCGGGCGTAGTGCGGTGCGAACTCCTTCTCGATGAACTGATAGGCGGTCTTGCGGAATATCCGCACGTCGTCGTCGACCCACGGTGATTGGTAAGTGCCGGACGGCACAACCGCCTGTCGCCGATCGTTCGGGAAATGAGTCAGTGTGTCCATAGCGTACAAGCCGGCCCTTTCATGAAAGCGTCATCGTTCGCGGCGGCCCTGCTGCGTTGAACGACAACCGCAGCGACGTATCCCGGCATCGGCGCAAAACTGCGCACCAACCACTCGGTGTTGTCTGCGATATTTCCGACACGGATCAGCCGGGCTGGTTCGCCAGGCGACAACGACACATCAAATTCATTCAATGGAAAATCCAATCGCCCTCCGAGCGCCTTCACGAAGGCTTCCTTGCGTGTCCAACAATTGAAAAAGCCCATCTCCTTTTCATGAGGCGCGAGCGCCCGGTAATCGGCAAGTTCGGCTGGCGAAAAAAACTGCGAAGCAATGGCATCGGCATTCTTTACCGAGTGCACGGCTTCCACATCGACGCCTACTTCGCGGCCCCGACAGAATGCAAATACTCCGACGTCTTCCGAGTGCGAAATATTGAACCGCCAATCCATGGCAGCCGATCCGCCCGCGAGCACCGGCTTGCCGTTTAATCCGTACGACAGTTCAACGGCCTGCGGATCGATGCCTAATCGCGCCCCCAATAATTGCCGCAGGCAGCCTCGCGCGACGATGAACCGCCTTCGATCACGCGTGAATTGATAGCGGCTTGCCCGCTGCAGTTCATCTTCGCGCAGCCACTGCGCGAGCACATTGAAGGCGTCCGCTTCAAGGTCCAGACGGCTCACGACGACCTCGACCGCATCGGCAGAAAAAGGGGCCACCGTTTCGGGACTTAAGGGTACCGCCGTGGAAACGCGTAGCGAGCCTGATTCAGAGTTTTGCGCCATTAGCTGGAAACTTGCATGGTTGTGGGTCCGGATATCGAGACAACGCCCTCAATCGGTTCCTGAATGGCGCCATGCAAATTTACTCGTCAAAAGATGCTGGCCATGTTTTCCGCAGCGCCCTGGTGCATGGTCCAGTTGGCTTACTTACAGGCTTGGCGTGACAAAATGTCCATCGGCGGCCTCAACGCAGGAGCACGGCGTGCTGATGTCCAAGCCACTAACAGTGGAAGCCGACGCCAAAGGCGACGAAGCAGCGTGCCATCCGCGGTGTGTGCGCGTCAATACAGCGCACCAAGGAGGCCAGATCAGGTGCGTTTCTGCCTTGGAGAGTGTGACTAGCTAGCGGAACGCTTCGACTGCAGATTGCACACGCGCGACATAGGATGCGCCGACCGCAAACCGAGTTCTCTTCGGATAGTCCTAATGGATCATCCGAGACTATCGAGTGCTGACCGCAATTAGCTATTCATTTTGATTTGCCTGGTTGCTGGGCGCCGGGCGCGCCCGGTGGAAGCAAGGAAGGCCCGCCTCGCTCTGGCACGCGTTGCACCTGGCCTGCAGTGGAGGTGTCGGAGGACGCTTCCACGGCGTATTGAAAGATCCATTCTTCGTAGCTGTCCTTGTCGTTGAAATGTTCGTATCCGGCCGGAAAGCCATCCCGTTTGAGCGGCTTCTGCGCCAAGGTACTATGCACGCCCATGATTCCGCCGTCGGGCGCGCGCACGGCCACCCAGTCCATGGCGTTGGTCATAGGGTCGCGATAGACCTGACGCAAGTAGCGGTGCATGCCGAGGCGACGATCATCCCGCAACAGCTCGTCCAGGGCTTGCGGGAATCGCTTACCGCCTCCCGGCGCGTTCTCGTAATAGCGCCCGATGGCGCGGCGAATCTGCTCGCCGACGAACAGCAGCTGCTTTTCTTTCTCGCGTTGCGCCTGGTGGTGGAACACCATGCCGGTGGCACTCAAGCCAATGCCAATGATGGCGAGCAACACGAGCAATGCAATGTAGGTGAAACCAGACGCCCGTGCTTGCATGCGCACGGCGCGACGCAAATTACCATTCACTGTAATTTCTGCCATCGCTCGCTGTTCCCGCGGCGCCGCTCCTGATATCGTAAACTGCCCCCGCAGTTGGCTCCGACGGGGAGACTACCACCCAGGAGGACGTACTTTCCGTCAAGGGATCGCGCGGAACGCTACGCAAATATTTCCGTTCCACAAGATCCTCCAGGCGATCGGGGTACTTGCCTCGGTCAGCGTGATACTGATCGATTGCAATACGGATTTGCGCCAGGTCTTCTTTGAGTACCGCCTCCTTGGCCCTGTCCGTGCTATGCCAATAGCGTGGCAGCGCGATGGTCAACAGGAGCGCGATGATGGCCATGACCACAAGCAGCTCGATCAAGGTAAAGCCGCTGCAGATGCCTGTAAAAAACCTGCACGAATACCATCTCCCATTCGGACGCATTGGGCTTGCCCGGGTGCCTGCTTTGCCGTCCCGGATCATACCGGCCCGCTGGACCATCGTTATCTCACCATTGCCGGTACGGTATTCCGTTCAGGCCTGCGGCTTCTGATCTGGAAAACACGTCGAACACGTCTTTGCCTTCGCGCGGGTTGTCCGGAGGGCTGTCGTAGGCGCGTGTCATCCAGGTCTCTTCCGGCTTTTCCGTCTCGGCTGCGAAAGGATCGCGTGGAAGCCTGCGCAGAAAGTAAATCTTGTGCTTCTCGGGGCTCTTGATGTCCTCGACGCCAAAGGCCAGAACACGCAGATTCGGCGGATAGCCCGATGCATCCGCTTTTTTCTCGATCCGCCCGTTGTCGGCGGCATCCTTATAGCTGTCGATAGCCTGCCTGATCTGGCGCAGCGCTGTGCGCAGTTCCTGCTCCTTTGCACGCTGGGCGGCGATATGCACAAGCGGCATGGCGCCAGAAGCCAGGATCGCAACGATGGCGACGGTCACGACCAGTTCAATCAACGTGAACCCAAGTGCAGGTGTAATGCAAATCCGGCGTGGGCGCGAGGTTGTCCCGTTGTGCATCAGCGCGCTATGTCAATCGTCAATGCCGCCGGTGCTGAAATCGGAGCCGGTGGAGCATTTGGCCCGGGCGCCGAACTGATGTTTCCCGCCGTTATCTGCGCGGCGCCGGACTGGCCCTCCAGTGCCCGGAATCGAACAGTGGTTGGTCCGGCCACGCTTAGAGATACGCGCCCGGGCGTACCTTCCGCGCCCAGCGCCAACAGCTTGCCGCTGTCATAAAGAAGATCGAGCCGCACGCTACCGCTTGTTCCGGGCGGCATGGAGACCGCGACGGAAAACTCACTTCCCGCCCGGACCTGCGCCGGTGCCGACAACGCCAATGTTTTCTCCGCGCCCGGTGCAACAGCAAGCTGCTCTCCTTGGGCAGACTGAGCCTGCGCTGTGCCGGTTGCCGGCTGTGGGGGCGCAGTCGGGTTTTCCCGAGCCCGCGGCAGCGCTGCAGCGGACGAAGTCTCCAAGGCAGGTGCAGGCAGCCCCTCGGCCGAGCTGAGTCGCAGCGGCGCTGCTCCAAACCCTCCTTCGGTGCCCGAGGCTACTTCAAGTGCGGACGGTGGCGGCCGGTCCACATTGCGCACGACGTAGGGCGTGATCAGCAGGACGATCTCGGTTTTGGTGCGAGCATCGTTATTGTTCGTGAAAAGGCGGCCGAGTAGCGGGATATTGGCCAACCCTGGAACCTTGTCGGCGGTACGCCGTTCCTCGTCCTGGATGAGACCCGCTAACACCTGCGTTTCTCCGTTTGCCACGCGCAGTGTGGTTGCCGTATTGCGGGTGCCAAGCCGGTAGGTCAACGTACCCTGTGCGGACTGGATCTGCTGGACAATATTGCTGACTTCGAGCCCGACCTTCATCGCTACTTCGTCGTCCAGATAAACGTTTGGCTCGATGTCCAGTTTCAGACCGATGTCCAGATATTGCACTGACTCGGAAACCCCGACGTTGGCAGTAGACGTCGTCGTGATCACGGGAAGCCGATCGCCGATATGGATTTTGGCCTTTTCGCGATTGCGCACCCGGATGCGCGGATTGGCCAGCAGATTGGTATCGCTGTCTTGCTGCTGCAGATTGATGATGAACGCCGGATCAGTGATATTGAGTATCGCCAGGCTCGAGCTGCGGTTGAGCCACTCATTGAGGGTAATTTGGCCCGGAACACCTGCTGCACCTTGCACGCCGGCAGCTATCCTGGTTGGATAATTAGCGCCCAGGTTTTGCAGCTTGCTGCGTGTAATTTCGAGCACCTTCATTTCCAGAATCACTTCCGGTTCAGCAAGATCCTGTGCCGCAATCAACTTCTCGGCCAGGCGAATTACGTCGGGCGTGTCGCGCATCACCAGCAAGTTGAGCCGTTCATCGATGAACACGTCTCGCGTTTTCAGCACCGTCTTCACGAGATTGAGTGTTTGCTTTACGTCCGCGTTGCCCAGGTAAAAACTGCGTGTCACCAGGTCCTGATAGTCGCGCAGTTTGTTCGGCTGGTTCGGATAGATGAGGATCGTATTCTGGTTGAGTATTTTCTTGTCCAGCTGATTGGTAACCAGCAAAAATTGCAGCGCCTCTTCCAGCGGTGTATCGCGCACCATTATGGTCGTGCGAAGATCGGCACGCACATCGTGGTCGAATACGAAATTGATCCCTGAGACACGGGACAGCACTTCAAAGACATTTTTAAGCAAGGCGTCACGGAATTCCAGGGTAACCGGCTTGCGGAACTCGGGGCGCAGTTGCGGCTCGGCGCTCTTCTTTGAGGCGCGGCTCTGCTCAATGCGCCGCTGCAGAGCCTGTGCTTCGCGTTGCGAAGGATTTTCCTGCAGCACCGCTTTCAGCAGATTCAGGGCTTGCTCATCGTTTCCTGCGTCGAACAACGCCTGGGCCTGGCGAACGGCATCGCGCTGGGCTCCGCCGGCTTTGGTCGCGGCCAGGCCGGCTTGCGCGCGCGTGTTTTCAGGATTGAATTCCAGCGCGCGCCCGTAAGCAGCGAGCGCCTGGTCGGTGTGTCCGAGCAAGCGCGCCTTGTCTCCTTCGTAATTTAACTCATCGACGTAGGTGTCCCGATAACGCAAATAATAGCTGCGTAACACGGGGTCTTCCGGATGTGCCTTGGTGCCTGCTTCGAGGTGCCGGATACCTTCTTCCATGGACCCCTGGTCGATCATGCGCCGACCTTGGTTGAGCGCGGTATCGGAGGCGCAGCCGGCGCACAGCAGCAGAAGCAGACAGCAAGCGATGCGTCTCATTGGGACTCTCCGATTACAATTTTTTGCCGTTCTCCGAGCGGCAGGTACACCAACGTGATTTCGTTATCGGCAATACGCTCTACGCGATAGATCGAATCGATGGTGTCCCCTTCGTGCACGATCAGGCTGCGGTCTCCTTGCGTCAGGAAGACATTTGTATCCGGCCCCGAGTACATCTTGCCCATGTACGTGAATGGCATCGGTGGCGCGCCAGGTGCAGGCGGGGGCGGCCCTGCGGCAGCCTTGCTACGCGCCGGTTTGTTGATTTTCGGTGTCGGAATGGCAAACGGGTCGCGCACCGGCGTGCCAGCGTCCCGGGCGGTGAGCTTGTCGAGATTGACCTGGTTGCCGGAGGAGGATGAAGTGTGGCGTTCGCCGGCTTTGGCAACAGGGGACGCGCCGGAATCGCGCCTTGACGATGCTTTGTCCGATACTGCAGCAACGATGTCCACACCTTTATCGTCCGGGGAATTGTGCACCCACGCCGCTGCTACAAGGGTACTCGCCATTAAACCGGCGATGACAAACCAGCGCTTGCGCGGCGTCATGTCGGCCTCCGGAGAAAAGCGGTAAAACGCAATTCAGCTTGCAGCTGCGAGGAACCCGGCGCTTCGCGCCTGAAGGTGATGCCATCGAGCGCGAGCCCGGGCACATCGCGCATTGCCTCGGCCAAGAAGCGCCGCACTTGTGGATAGCTGCCGTTCACCGGCAGGACGATCTGATAGCGGATAAATTTTCCCGATGCATCTTGTTGCGGACGGTATTCGCCGCGCTCCAGCGTCAAACCTGCATTGGTGGCGTAAACATGCAACTGACTTGCGATTTCGGGTGCCTGCTTCACGTCCGGAAGTCGACCGTAAAAATCGGCAAGCTGCAGTTTCGGTTGGACTGGTGCAGCACTTTTCGGACGTCCATTGGTGCGATCCTGCAAATCCATCCAGCGTCGTTCGACTGCCAACAGCCGGGATTCCAATGGCTTCACGCTGTAAAAATAAAACGCAACAGCGAGCACTGAAAGCAGTGCGCCAACAAGCACGCGCCAATCCAGCCGGCGCGCCAGCCATTTGATGCGCCATATCAGCGCCTGGTTTGCGTTGCCAGCCATGATGCGGTCACAAGAAAACGCAGTGGGCGCGGCCCGCCGCGCTTGTCACGCTGATGTTCCACCAGATAAACGTTGGCGAGATCAGGCTGCTGCTCCAGGCGTTTTACATATCGAAACATTGCTTCTGCATCGGTAGTCTCGGCACTGATTTGCACGGTCCCGCTCTTGGCATCAGGTGCGATGCCAAGCAAGGTCACCGGTCCCGCAGCGACGCTTTCAACTGCGCGAAACAACCGGTTCCACGGCAGAGCCAGTTGGTCAATGACCTCGTTGGCGCGCTGAATCTCCTGTCCGACAGAATCGTCCAGGCGGGTGTCAACCGGCGCCAGACCGATTGCTTCGCGCTCGAGGCGGTTCACCCGTGTTTCGATAATGTCTGCCTTTGCCAGCAGCTCTATACGCCAGTAGCCAACCACGCATACTGCGATGGCGCCTACTATCAAAAGCAGCATGCCGCTTGCCTGCTGCCGTGCGGACATCACGAAATCGAGTTGCAATGGGTACATGACTACAGCCCTGCCATAGCGAGCGCATAAGGAGCATCAGCGGACGCTCGTGGCCGACTGCCGGATCCCGGTCCAAGCTGTTCCGGCTGCAGCCCTTTGGTATCGATTACTACATCATCAGCTGCGCTAACGAAAATCTTGTAACCCGATTCGTTCGCCGACAACAGTAGACGCTCCTGCTCAAGCAGATCGTGCAGCGGCACAATCGCCTCGTTTAGCGGACGCATACGCACGGAGCGCCACCGTTGCTTGGAAATGCGGGCGATCAGGAGGCGGCCTCGCTCAGCGCTGACCAGCCATGCGTTATCGCGAATCTGCTGGCGGCAGGTGTTGAACTGCGCCATCAGCGCGGGTTGGCAAGAGCTCAGCGTCACTCCGGCAGCGCCCAGCGCAATCGGCAACGCCTCCAGCAGGGCGGCATCGATAGCCGCTCCCAGCCGTTCCGCGCCAGCGGGCGCGTCACTGGTGCGAACGACCCACTGGCGAGCCTTGTCGCCGAAGACCTGAGCAAAGCGCGCGTACGCATAGTCTTGTTCTTCGGATTGCGTGACCAGTTCAGGGCTCCATGGCAGCACCATATAACGCAAGAAATGGTTGGACAGAATGACACGTACTGGAGTCGTGGCCGCAGTGCCCTTCGGGAAGATGTCCCGTAATGCAGCCAGGGCCGCGTTCCAGTTTGGCTGTCGCTCACCGTTCGGTTGGCACGTCAGAAACCTGCGTTCCGTAATGCGTGAAGTCTTCCAGCCCCGCGCAAAACGTACCATCGCCACTTGATGCGGGGACAGTGCGATCTGAAAATAGTCAGACGATGAACGTGACACGATTGACCTCATCCAGGTTGGTTTCGCCGCGGCTGAGCAGCTCGAGTGCGGCTTCACGCAAGCTGCGTGTACCGAGCGCGCGTGCAGCCTCTTTGACCGCGCGCGTGGGTTGCCGCGTGCTTATGAGCTCGCGCATTTCATCGTTCAACGTAAGCGTTTCGGCAATTGCCTTGCGGCCTTGGTACCCGGTGCCTCGACATTGCCCACATCCCCTGCCGGCACGAAAGGTCCAGTCTGCCGTCAGTGCGGAATCGAGCGCGGATGCGGCAAGCAGTTCTTGCGTCGGACGTCTTTCGGTGGAGCATTGGGGGCAATTGATCCGGATCAGCCGTTGCGCTGCGACGCCGTTTAATGCGCTGACGAAACTGTAAGGGTCCACGCCCATGTGCAAGAAACGGCCAATTACATCAAATACGTTGTTGGCGTGCACCGTAGTAAAAACGAGATGGCCGGTCAGCGCTGACTGAATTGCGATCTGCGCCGTTTCCGGATCCCGAATTTCGCCAACCATGATTTTGTCGGGGTCATGGCGCAGGATGGAGCGCAGGCCGCGTGCAAACGTAAGGCCTTTTTTCTCGTTTACCGGAATCTGCAAGATGCCGGCGAGCTGGTATTCGACCGGGTCTTCGATGGTTATTATTTTTTCATGCCCGCTGTGAATTTCGGAGAGCATGGCGTACAGCGTGGTGGTTTTGCCGCTGCCGGTGGGCCCGGTTACCAACACCATGCCGTAGGGTTCGTTGGCAAGCTTGCGCAGCCAGGTCACGGTTGCGCCGTCAAAGCCCAGCGCGTCTACCCGCAGGCCGCGGAATTCATCAGCGAGTGTTTTTTTGTCCAGAATACGGAGCACCGCGTCTTCACCAAAAATACTTGGCATGATGGACACGCGCAAGTCCACGTCTCGGCCCTTCACCGTGACCTTGAAGCGTCCATCCTGGGGTATGCGTCGTTCGGCAATGTCCAGCTCGGCCATTACCTTGACACGCGATATAACTTGCTCGGCCAGGTCATTTCCCTGAACCGTTCCGGCCGGATTCAGCACGCCGTCGATTCTGCTCCGGATGGTCAACCCACTGCCCGTGGACTCCAAATGAATATCGCTGGCACCCGTCTTGAGCGCATCGTAAAGCGTGGAGTTGACGAGCCTGACGATTGGGCTGGTGTTTTCGCTGATGGCTTTCAGCGAAAGATCCTCCACTGCCTGTGCGGCGTCCATGCCGGTGGCGACGGGCGCTATCACACCGTCCATGGCATGCATGTTCTCCTCAACCTGAGACAGATAAGCGGCTATGTCATCACGGTGGGCGAGGCTGAAAGTGAACGGTTCGACGATGCGTTCCGCAGCCCAAGCTTGCAGGTCAAGCGCAAATGGATCACCGATCGCAATGAGCAAGCTTCCTTCCTCGTCCCGCAGGAGCATGCATTCGTGCGCATTGGCTTCGGCAAAGGGCAGTACGTCGAACGCGGGCTTCAGCGCATGCAGGCGCCTGTTAGTGAGCATGCTCATACGCAGTGTTTGCGCAAGTACCGCGGTGAACTCGGTAGGCGGCAACTCAAGCTGCTCGTCGAGCAATTGAACAATGCTGCGCTTGGTAGTCCGGGCCAGCTTGCGGGCCTGTTCAATTTGCTCAACGCTAACGAGCGCATGGGGCAGGGGGGGGTCGACCACGGCATTCATTGGATGCTCCCGGCCAATTCAAACACCGGCATGTACATGAGTATGACGATGGCCCCGATCACCAGGCCGATAAAGGCCATCAGCAAAGGTTCAAATAGCCGCGTGAACCAATCCACCCAGCGTGCGATTTCCTCATCCAGAAAAGCTGCGATCCGGTCCATCATGTCGTCCATGCGCCCGCTACGCTCTCCGACGCGCAACATGCGCAGGGCTACCGGGGTGGTGAGACCGTGCAATTCCATTGCTGCCGAGATTGTGCGGCCTTCGCGTATGGCTTCGCGTGCGCTTTCTGCACTCAAGCGCAGTGTTGGCGACAGCAAGCCGGCGGCCATGTCGAGTGCCGTCACGGCCGCAGTGCCACCACGCAATAGCATGCCGAGGGTGCGGTAGAAGCGGGCCAGTTCATAGAGACGCATGCGACTGCCGATTGCGGGGATGCGCCAAAGCGTCGTGCCTATCCAGCGCCGTGCCGTCCGCGTGAACACAATTCGAGCGGATAGCGCGATAGCGCCCAATCCCCCCAGGACCACCATCGGCCCATGAGCAGAAACGAAGGTTCCCAGCTCGAGCAGAAGCCGTGATACCAACGGAAGGTTTGCTTTCACTTCATCGTAGACCATGCTGAATCTCGGGATGACGTAACCCAGCAGAAAAAACAAAACAAGAGTGCCCGCAGCAATCAGCAATACAGGGTAAATCGAAGCACTAATGACTTTTTTGCGCACCACTTCGAGCTGTGATTCATAAGTGACATATCGTCGGAGCGCATCAGTCAGATCACCGGTGCGCTCAGTTGCCCGCACAGTGGACACATAAAGCACGGGAAAGGCATGGGGCTGTTCCTGCATTGCTTGTGACAAGGTGCGGCCGTATCGAAGCTGTTCGATTAACCGATCAAGCGTCGTCCGAGTCGAACTTTGAGCTTCCTTCTCGGCAAGCGCCTCTATCGACTCAACCAGGGTCAGCCCGGCACCAAGTAGAGCAAGCAACTCCTGATTGAACAATGCCAGCGGGAAACGGTAACCGCGGGTAAACCGTTCAAAGTTCCAGGAAGTCGAGCGTCGCAGCGAAAGGACGTTGCAACCACGGGCTCTGACCTGGCGGTCTGCATCGGCCTCATCTGCGGCATCAAGTGCCAGTGAGACGACGCCTCCAGAATCACTTAGTGCCTTTATCTGAAATTTCATTGTTCCGGCAATCCTCCGTCTAATTCCGCTCGACGCTTGCCTTTCGACTTACCAGTTCGTGATGTCGGCGTCCTCAGCGCTTCCACCCGGCTTCCCATCCCGACCATAAGAGAAGAGATCGTAATCGCCGTGCTCTCCTGGAAGTTTGTAGACGTATTTATTGCCCCATGGATCGGCTGGCGGTTTCTTTTTAAGGTAGGGACCTTGCCATTTCGACTCGCTTTGGGGACGAACATACAAGGCATCGAGACCCTGTTCGTTCGTCGGATAGTGGCCCAGATCCATGCGATATTGATCCAGCGCCTTCTCCAGCGCGTCGATTTGAGCGCGCGCCGTTTTAACTTCTGACTTGCCAACCTGAGCGAAGTACCGCGGACCGACGTATCCCGCAAGCAACCCGATAATGACCATAACGACCAGCAACTCGAGCAGCGTGAACCCGTGCAGGACATCTAGTGATGGTCTCGATGCACGTGATCGTGTGGCGGTTAATCCGGCTGATAACATTCTGGCTCCAATGGAACGGAAAGATTTCAATGGCAGGCCTGAGTGGTAAGTGCACTGCCTGGCCATGCGGCTTGCGCGTGAATACTTCCCGACCAGTGCCGCAGCAACGGACCGCGGGTGAGCCGCTTGCAAAGTGGAAGCGAATCGGATGCGCAGGATAACCCTTATGGAGCCTTGATGAACTCAGGCAAACAACTGATATCAGTGACGACATGTGGTTTCACCGTGCTTCTGTATTGCAAGCCACTGCAACACCGCCCAGGCGGTGGCAAAACAAAAAAAAGGGAAGAGCCGATCGCAAAGGGAAACATCTTCCCAGGCGACGGGTCCTCCCCCAATGTTGCATTCCAGCCTGTGCGCAAAATCGGGCTAGCGCACAGGCTGCAGTTCTATTTCTTAGTTGGGCGTTGTGACGGACACTGGCGTTGCAGTCCACGCCGAGTGGTTCGGCACTGCGTCGTACGCGCTTACGCGATAGTTATAGGTCGTGCCGGGCTTCAAACCGGTCAGTTGAATTGAAGTGCCAGTTGTAGTCGTCAACGCAACGTTGTTGAGATAAACGTAGTAGCCCTTCACCGCGACATTATCTGTCGAAGGCTGCCAGGCTAAGTTGATCTGCGTTGAGGAGACTACAGTTGCCGTCAGACCCGCGGGAACACCGGGCGCGGTGGTATCGCTAGCTTGAGTGGGCTGCGTGGTTGCCCATGCCGCGCCGGATTGCGCGGAAGCATTACCAGCTGCGTCAATCGCCCTAACGGTATAGGTGTACAAAGTTGCCGTGGTCAGGCCGGTATTCTGGTACGACGTCACGGCACCCAGTGTTGCGACCAAGATGCCAGCACGATACACGCGATAGCCCGTTACGCCGACGTTGTCTGTCGAGGCCGACCACTTGAGGTTAATCTGAGAAGGTGAAACTGCCGTGGCAGTCAAACCTGCTGGTACGCTGGGGGCAGTCGTGTCGGCGGTTGCCGTCCCGGTCTTGACTGTGACCGGTGTGGCTGTCCATGCGGAGTGATTTGGCACGGCGTCAAAAGCGCTCACGCGGTAGTTATACGTCGCCCCAGGCGTCAGACCGGTATGTTGGAACGAAGTCCCGGTCGTCGTCGTCAGTGCAACGTCATTCAGATAGACGTAATACCCCTTGACTCCGACATTATCCGTGGAAGGTTGCCACGCCAAGTTGACTTGCGTACCCGAGGCCACGGTCGCCGTCAGTCCGACCGGAACGCTAGGCTTCACAGTATCGGTGGTGGGTGTTGGAGTTGGTGTTGGCGTTGGCGTCCCCGTGCCCGTTTTCACCGTGACTGGTGTGGCGGTCCAAGCCGAATGATTCGGCACGGCGTCGAAGGCACTCACGCGGTAGTTATAAGTTGCGCCGGGCGTCAGACCAGTGTGCTGGAACGAAGCTCCGGTAGTCGTCGTCAATGCAACGTCATTGAGATAAACATAATAGCCTTTGACTGCGACATTGTCGGTGGAAGCCTGCCAGGTCAGGTTAACCTGAGTACCGGAGACAGCAGTTGCAATAAGGCCTGTCGGAACGCTTGGCGCAGTAGTGTCACCACTGGACGCAGTGGTTTTCAACACGAACGCGGCATTGTGGCCCCTCAATGAAATGGTATTCACGGTGGGAAGTGAGCTTGGAGTGGAGAACAAGGTGTCGTGGGTTATTTGCCTCGAAGCTTGCGGCAAGGTAATGGAAGACACATTGGTCGAAGTGGGATTGAC
>JBJMWI010000198.1:0-63760 GCA_045810225.1 Burkholderiales bacterium | reverse complement strand
TGCCTATGCAAAAGATGTAGGAGCCGATCCCATTCTGAGCAAGATCAACGCCATTAAATGAATCGTCTGCTCGAATTCTATCGCCGGCTGCTGGTATGGCTGCTGGTCGGCACGGTTGCAGTTCTGATCGTGCCGGTGACGCTGCAGATTTTGTCGCGCTTCACCGGCCTCATTCCGTCGTATATCTGGACCGAGGAGCTTGCCCGCTTCATGTTCATCTGGATGGTCATGATCGGCGCCATGCTGGGTGTGCGCGAAGGCACGCATTTCGAGGTCGACCTTTGGCCGAAGCTCGGTACAACGGCAAATGCGCTGTTGCGTATGGTTTCCCATCTCTTCGTTTTAATTTTTGCATTGGTGTTCGTTTGGTGGGGGGTTCAGTTCACGCGCTTTGGCTGGGATCAGGTATCAGAAATCGCGGAATTGCCGATGTGGACGATTTTTGTCGCCTGGCCGATCGTTGGAGTGACCTGCGTGTTGTTCATCAGTGAGGCTTTCATCGCTAATGTGCGCGTCCTGCGCAGCGGCCAGGCGCAATGAGCGCCATCGTGCTGACGGCGGGTTCGGCTGCGGCAATCCTGTTCGGCGCGTTTTTTCTGCTGTTGTTGCTGCGCGTTCCGGTCGCCTTTGCACTGGGGCTTGCCTGCCTGCCGATCCTGCTGATCGAACCGCGGCTTTCGCCCATGACGCTGTTCAACGAAACATTCAAGGCCTACAACTCTTTTATTCTGCTCGCCGTGCCTTTTTTCCTGCTGACTGCCAACTTGATGAACATAGGTGGGATTACCGATCGATTGGTGCGCCTGTCGCGCACAATGGTCGGCCACTTTCCGGGATCGCTGGCGCAGATCAACGTGGTCGTGTCGGTATTTTTCGCCGGCATCTCCGGTTCCTCGACCGCGGATGCGGCGAGCCAGGGCAAAATCTTCATCGACGCGCAGGTCAAGGAGGGGTACGGCCTGTCCTTCTCCATTGCCATTACAGCTGTGTCGGCAGTGCTGGCCGTCATCATTCCGCCTTCCATTCTGATGGTGGTCTGGGGCGGTGTCATTTCTACGTCGATCGGGGCCCTGTATCTGGCGGGCATTCTGCCGGGACTGTTGATTGCCGGTGCGCAAATGGCAACCGTGCACGCCTACGCCAAAATCTATAACTATCCGGTCTACCCGCGTGCCACGTTGAAGGATTTTGTGAAGGCGGGTGCGCAATCAGTGCCGGCCCTGTTTACGCCGTTCATCATTGTGGGTGGCATCTTGCTTGGCTGGTTCACCCCGACCGAGTCGGCTGCCGTTGCCGTGCTCTATGCCGCGTTTTTGTCCTTCTTCGTGTACCGGGAGATGGATCTGAAAAAGCTCTACCAGGCGTTTGCGGAAACCGGAAGGTTGTCTGCGGTAGCGCTGTTCTGTGTCGGCACTGCATCAGTGTTCGGTTGGCTGCTGGCCTATTATCAGATTCCACGCGTGCTTCTGGAAAACGTCACGTCCTGGGGCCTGGGGATAACGGGCGTGGGCTTCTTCATTGCCTTTGCATTCCTGGTGGTCGGCTGCTTTCTGGACGCCATTCCAGCCATTATCATCGTCGGTACGACGCTGCAGCCGCTTGCCCAATCAGTGCATATGCATCCGGTTCAGTTCGCGATCATCGGCATCGTTTCGCTGGCATTTGGCCTGGTCACGCCGCCCTATGGACTATGCCTGATGATTTCCTGCGCGATCGCCAAGGTGCCGCTGAAATTCGCGCTGAAGGATACGCTGATCATGCTGGTGCCCATGATGGTGGTGCTTGCGGCCTGCATCGTCTGGCCGGATATCGTGCTATTTCTGCCCAGGCTCATTTCGCCTGAATACCTGAAGTAAGTCCCGCCGGCAGCCGTGGCCTGGACACCGGGCTTGACGGCACCGGCGCCGGCAACCGACAATAGCAGCATGAGATATCGCTTCCTGCATTACGTTCGACGTCGCTGCGCAACCTGCGCGAAGCGTTCCTGCGGCCGACGAAAATAGAATTCGCTCAATCGGACATCACGAGAAGGCCGCAGACGTTTGCGGCTTTTTCTTTTTTAAGACGGCATTCAATTCAAGGAACGAGACATGAAATTCGGTGATTTTCCGGCGCAGGCGCTCATGGATATTACGGACCGCCCGCCCCTGGTGTTCGTGCGCGGTGAAGGGTCGTGGCTGTGGGATCACGAAGGCAAGCGCTATCTAGATTTTGTACAGGGCTGGGCGGTGAATTGCCTGGGTCACAGTCCGTCTCTCATAACGGATGCGCTGGTTGCCCAATCTCGCAAGCTCATTACGCCAAGTCCGGCGTTCTATAACGAACCCGCACTGCGGCTTGCCGAAATGATCGTAGAGGCAAGCTGCTTTCAAAAAGTTTTTTTCACCAACAGCGGCGCAGAAGCCAATGAAGGCGCAATCAAGCTGGCGCGCAAATGGGGCGCCAGGAACAGTAACGGCGCTTACGAAATCATTACGCTGGAGAACTCTTTCCACGGGCGCACGCTGGCGACCATGTCGGCATCCGGTAAGCCGCAGTTTCGCGATTTGTTCGAACCCAAGGTGCCTGGCTTTCCGAAAGCAAGAATCAATGATATCGCTTCGGTCAAGGCGCTCATTACCGAACGCACGGTCGCCGTCATGCTGGAGCCGATCCAGGGGGAAACGGGCGTGATCATCGCGACGGATGCTTTCATGCGTGATCTGCGCGAGCTCACCGAGAAGCGCAAGCTGCTGCTGATCGTGGATGAGATACAGACCGGAGTAGGACGCACCGGCAAGCTTTGGGGCTATGAATATTCCGGAATCCGACCCGATATCATGACGTTGGGCAAAGGCTTGGGTGGCGGGGTGCCGCTGGCTGCGCTGGTCGCCACAGAAGCCGTTTCGGTGTTCGAGCACGGGGATCAGGGCGGGACATTCAATGGCAACCCGCTCATGGCGGCGGTCGGCTGCGCGATCATGAATACGATGTGTGCACCCGGGTTCCTGCCAGGCGTGGTATCGAGGGGCGCTTATCTGGTTTCGGCGCTATCAGCCTTGTCAAAACGATTTGCGCTGGGCGAAGTGCGCGGAAGGGGCCTGCTCGTTGCGCTGGATCTGAAACAGGACATCGCAACAAAACTTGTCGAGCAGGCGCGCGAAGCGGGCTTGTTGCTGAATGCACCGCGTCCAAACCTGCTGCGCTTCATGCCGGCATTGAACGTATCCAACGACGAGATTGATATGATGATCGCAATACTGGCCAACTTGCTGCCTCGGAGCGCGGCATGAAGAGCCGCTGCACTATGCATCTGCAATAACCTGCACAGCGAATTCTTACACTCGGACAGCAAACATGGTCAAACGCCACTGGGAACGACATCGCACCGAACGCATTGGCTGGCTGCGTGCAGCCGTGCTGGGTGCGAATGACGGCATTGTTTCAACCGCGAGTCTGGTAGTGGGCGTGGCAGCAGCACATGCGACACATGGCGGAATCATGGTGGCGGGCGTTGCGGGACTGGTCGCGGGCGCGATGTCGATGGCGGCCGGTGAATACGTGTCCGTGCACTCGCAGGCCGATACTGAACGAGCGGACCTCGATCGCGAGCGCAAGGAACTTCAGACCGACGACGTGGGCGAGCGCCGCGAACTCGCTGCGATCTACGTGGGGCGCGGTCTTGATCAAGGGCTGGCGAACAAAGTTGCCGACCAGCTCATGGCGCATGACGCACTTGGCGCACATGCCCGCGATGAGCTAGGCATTGTCCAAAGTAATATCGCCCGACCGATCCAGGCGGCAATTGCGTCTGCGGGCAGTTTTTCGATTGGTGCGGCGATGCCATTGATCGTAACCGCCATAGCACCGCACGCCATGCTGATCCCCGTGGTTTCCGGGGCTTCGCTGGTCTTCCTCGCGTTCCTGGGGGCACTCGCAGCGCGCGCCGGTGGCGCAAAGATGAGTGTGGGCTCCATGCGGGTCGCATTTTGGGGTGCTCTGGCGATGGTTACGACCGCCGGAGTTGGAACCCTGTTTGGAGCGGCCGTTTAAGCGCAATGGCAAATAACAGGGCGTACGAATCCGTGATTTTGCCGGCGTGGCTGCGCTGGTCGTTGTACCTCGCAACAATTGCGCTGTTCGCAACCGGCGTCGTCTGGCTGGTTGCCCACTACGGCATGCGGCCTGTCAGTGGTGATGACCTGCCACATCCGGCAGAGCCCTGGATCCTCCGGTTGCATGGTTTCGCGGTGGTGGTGGGCCTGTTCATTTATGGATCGTTGTTGAGGGCACACATGCTCAAGGCCTGGGTGCTGAAAAAAAACCGCATCACCGGGGCGTGCGTGGCGACGGTGCTCGCGCTGCTGACCGTGACGGGCTATATGCTGTATTACGTCGGCGGCGAAATTTCCCGCCCGATCATCAGCGTCGCACACTGGGTGATCGGGCTTGCCATCGGCGCGCTTTTGCCGCTACACATCTGGCAAGGCCGCCGCAATCAGCGCGCTGTGCGCTAAAGACGCCGCTCCCCGGTCATTCCGGGATAAATTTCAAAGCCACGCCGTTATTGCAATAACGCAAACCAGTCGGGTTCGGGCCATCCTCGAACACGTGTCCCTGATGGCCGCCACATTTCGCGCAGTGATATTCGGTGCGCTCGACGAACAGCTTTCGATCTGTCCTGGTTTCCAGGGCGCCGGGAATGGCCGTGTAGAAACTCGGCCATCCCGTTTTGCTGTCGTATTTCATGTCTGACTTGAATAGCGGCGCGCCACAACCCGCACATGCGAAAACGCCCTTGCGATATTCCGCATTCAGCGGGCTGGTGAAGCGGCGTTCGGTACCTTCTTTGCGCAAAACCTCATATTGCTCCGGGGTCAGATCGCTCTGCCATTGGGTGTCCGGTTTGTCGATATGTCCCATAATCCCATGCTCCTCGCTGCACCCGGCGGCCTGGTTTATTTCACTCAGTTTTATTTGCCGTGCGTCGGGTGTTATGTTATCTGTGACAAGCGCCCGAAGCTTAGGTGCAGCATCACTATAATAAAAATAAGCTCTTGGCCAAACCAAAAAACAGCAAGGAGAAGCACCGTGGCGGCTTGGCATTGGATAGGTGTTCCCATTAGCAGCGGGCGTCATTGCGGCAGCCGGTGGCAATTGTTGCGGCGCGGAGCCTTTGCTTCACTAATGGCGCTGCTGTCCGGATGTTCCTGGCTTTGGCCCGCGCCAGACCCGGAACCCGAACCAGTCCAGTACAGCGATGCGGCTCCTTCCGGTGTCGGGCATGAGCAGATCACTATTCTTCCGAAGGAAAATGGCCCGATCGGCGGCGTGGTGGTGTGGCATGACGGCGTCGAAGTGTTGCTCGACAAGCCGTATGCAACGGCGCTGGTGGAAGCTCCGGGCGTCGTGACCGAATCAACTTACGACGCTGCGCTTGCGCAACAAAATTTTGCCGTTGTGCTCGCCGCGCTGCCAGAGCGATCGAGCCACTTCCTGGTGTATTTCGAAGAGGACGCGGATGACCTTACGCCGGAATCCGAGGCGGAAATCGACAAGATATTCACTGCACTGAACTCTCGTACTGATCCGGAAATAGTGCTCATCGGCCACACTGATGCCGTAGGGACCGGAAGATACAATGACAGGCTATCTCAGGAGCGCGCCATGCGGGTTCGCGAAATATTGGTGCGGCTCGGGATAGCAGAAGAAAGTATCGCAGTCGAATGGCGTGGCAAGCGAGAGCCGTTGGTCGCGACCGACGATGGCATGGCGGAGCCCAGGAACCGGCGCGTGGAAATAGAAGTGCGTTGAACGCTTGCTCCGGACGCTTAAATCAATCCCTCGAGCAATTGCACATCAACCACTGTACCCGCCGCAACATTTCCTTGCTGCACTGGCAGGACGATGAAACAGTTTGCCTGACTCATCGACGACAAAATCCCCGAGCCCTGTTCGCCGGTAGTCCTTACGCTCCATTCGCCCTGCTCGTCCTGCGAAACGATGCCGCGCTGGAATTCCGTACGACCAGGCGCTTTTTTGATGGCAGAGGCGCACACAACGCGCTGCGTCGGCAGGGGTGAAATAGCCGTCTGTCCCTGCAGGCGCAGCAGTGCCTCGCGCACGAACTGGTAGAAGGTCACCATCACCGCGACCGGATTGCCCGGCAGGCCGAAAAAATGCGCGTTGCCGATTTTGCCGTACGCGAGTGGGCGGCCCGGCTTCATTGCGATTTTCCAAAACAGGACTTCGCCTAGATGGCCGAGGATCTGTTTGACATAGTCCGCCTCGCCGACCGAAACACCGCCGCTGGTAATGACAACGTCGGCGGTCTGCGCGGCTTGTTCGAATGCGCGCTGCACCTGCTCCGGCGTATCGCGAATCACGCCCATGTCCAGTACCTCGCAGCCGAGGCGCTGCAGCAAGCCATAAATCGTGTAACGGTTGCTGTCATAGATCTGTCCCGGGCCGAGGGGCTGACCTATTGCCACCAGCTCGTCGCCGGTTGAAAAAAATGCCACGCGCAATTTTCGATAGACGGCGACTTCACCTATGCCAAGAGAGGCAATCATGCCAATTTCTGCAGGCCGCAGCAGTTGGCCACGCTTGAGGGCGGTCGCGCCCGCACGTAAATCTTCTCCGGCACTTCGCGTATTGGTCCCCTTTTTTGCGACGGGCATAACGGCAACACGATCGGCTGAAACCTTTGCCCGTTCCTGCTGGATCACTGTATCGGCGCCGGACGGAATCACGCCTCCGGTCATGATGCGTACGGCCTGTCCGGGCTGCAGGACACCGGGGTACGGCTTTCCGGCGAATGCTGTGCCCACGGTCTTAAGCTCGGTTTCGCCTTCGGCATTCAGATCCGCAAATCGAACGGCGAAGCCATCCATGGCGGAATTGTCATGTTGCGGCACGTTAATGGGCGATATGACATCTTCAGCCAGCACGCGTCCGAGCGCGGTCCGGATGTTGAGCCGTTCGACGGTAGTGACTGGAGAAAGAAATGCGAAAATGTGCTGACGAGCCTTGTCCACCGGCATGGAATCAGGGTCGTAATCCGATTCGGAGGCGAGTTCGTGAAGCGTCTTGGCGGGGCTCATCAGGAATAAAGACCAGGGTACCGGGAAGACAGGGCAGGGGATCGGCGCAGTCCTACTTTGCCTTCATGCCTTTATGCAAAAGTTCGGCCGTAAGTTCGTTTAGTCCTGTCCCGCGTTCCTTCGCCAACACGTGCAGATGCGCGACCAGTTCGGAGTTCAGTTTGACGGCGAACGGGATCAAGCCGAGCGCCTGATCGCGTTTGCGCTGTTCACGTCGATCTACCACGACCGGCGCTTTCTGGCCGAAACGGCCTGGCGCGGCGGACTGGTTCATCTGGCTTTCTATTTTCTTGGCTTTGGTTTTTTCGAGGTGAGCTTTTTTCAAGGTCGGAATCGCATCGGATCAAATGAATTTCAGGCCGGCGAGAAGTAGCGCGCGGGCATGTTTGCGTGACAAGGAAGTTTGTTCAGCCGCCAATATAAGACATTTCCACCTTGCGGCCTTTGGCCGTGTCAGCGGTGCGTATTTCAGAATAGCGGTCAGCGCGCGCCCGCCACACCTTCGCTATGGCGGCAGAAACAGCTTCATCATCATCACCGCCGCGAATTAGATCCCGCAGATCTGTCCCCTCGGTCGCGAACAAGCATGTGTATAGCGAACCTTCTGCTGACAAGCGTGCGCGCGAACAATCTTTGCAAAACGCCTGCGTTACCGAAGAGATGAAGCCGACTTCGCCTGAGCCATCCTTGTAACGCCAGCGTTCGGCGACTTCCCCGACATAGTTTGCATCGAGCGGCTCGATCGGAAATTCGGCGTTGATGCGAGAGACCAGTTCGCGAGTCGGCACCACGTTTGCCATTTTCCAACCGTTGGTATGCCCGACGTCCATGAATTCGATGAAGCGCAGGATATGGCCGGTGCCTTTGAAAAAACGCGCCATATCCAGGACGCTGGAATCATTGGCACCCCGTTTCACGACCATATTGACTTTGATCGGCTTCAATCCCACGCGGTCGGCTTCCTCAATGCCGTCCAGCACTTTGGCAACGGGAAAATCAACGTCGTTCATCGCCCGGAACACCGAGTCATCGAGCGAATCCAGGCTGACCGTCACGCGGTCCAGACCTGCATCCTTGAGCGCCTGCGCCTTTTGCTTCAGCAGCGAGCCGTTGGTGGTTAGGGTAAGGTCAAGCCCCGGTTCCTGCGCAAGCATCGCGATCAGCTTCTCGAGTTGGCGGCGCACCAGTGGTTCACCTCCCGTAATGCGGACTTTCTCCACGCCATGCCCGCGGAAAATCCGCACCAGCCGGTGAATCTCATCAAAACTCAGCAACTGCGAGCGCTCCAGGAACTGAAAGTCACGGCCGTACACTTCCTTGGGCATGCAATAAGTGCAGCGAAAGTTGCAGCGGTCCGTCACCGAAATGCGCAGGTCACGCAAAACGCGCCCGCGTGTGTCCGCGAGCAGAGTTGTGTCCGCAGGACCGTTGTGGGCCGTGGCAATGGTGTGCGATGTAGTCATGACCGAATTAATTTTGCCGGCTGTTCGTGCCGTCGTTGCACCAGGCAGATCATTATATTCGATTGTGAATAACGAGGGCGATAGCCGGGGCAGCGTGCCGGTCACACAAGTTCCACCACCGCCAGGAAAACTGCCCGAAAACACTATCCGGCTTGCGCAACTTTGCTCTACGGCTTGCAAGCGTGGGAGGCTCGGGCAATCATGGGCACTCAATCAGGTAGCGGCATCCTGCCCGCCATCGGCCTGGTCCGCAGCAGCAAGGTGCAGATATGTCCAAAATATTCGGCTTCGCAGCCTATTCCGGAAGCGGGAAAACAACGCTGATCGAAAAGTTGCTTCCGCTGCTGACTGAGCGAGGGCTAAGAGTTTCCGTGGTGAAACGTGCTCACCATGGCTTCGACGTTGATCAGCCGGGAAAGGATTCCCATCGCCACCGCCAAGCCGGTGCCAGCGAAGTGTTGGTCAGTTCTGACGTGCGCTGGGCGCTCATGCACGAACTGCGGGGTGAACCGGAACCGCGGCTACCCGCGTTGCTGGACCGGCTTTCGCCTTGCGATCTGGTGCTGGTTGAAGGGTTTAAAACACAGGCCATTCCAAAAATCGAAATCCACCGGCAAGCGGCCGGAACACCATTGTTGTTCCCTGACGATCCCTACATCGTTGCCCTGGCGACCGATACTGCTGTTGCGACCGCTTTGCCGATGTTCGATCTGAAAGACCACAGCGGGATAGCAGCTTTCCTGCTGAAGTATCTGGGACTTCCTGCATGATGCAAGGCTGCATTGCGCTTGCAAGTCGGCCATAATTGAAAATATGAAACCAAATGATGTTCAGACTAGCACCGTGGAAGTACTTTATTTTGCGCGTTTGCGGGAAATTTTTGGCCGCGACCGCGAGCAAGTGGAGCTACCCGGCCACGTGCACTCCGTTGCAGGTTTAACGGAATGGCTGCGCAGTCGCGGGGAACCATGGCAACGTGAACTCGCAACAGGCAAACCCGTTCGCGTCGCCGTGAATCAGGAAATGGCCGCGCCGGACACGCCGGTCCGCCATGGTGACGAGGTGGCGCTGTTTCCGCCGGTTACCGGAGGCTGAACATGACGGTGCGCGTACAGACCGAGGACTTTGACGCGGGCGCCGAAATGGCGGCCATGCGCCGGAGCAATCCGAAGATCGGCGCGATTGCCAGTTTCGTAGGGGTGGTGCGGGATATCAACGAAGGCACCCAGGTCGCCCAGATGACGCTTGAACACTATCCGGGCATGACCGAAAAAGCGCTCGAGCAGATTGTCGCGCAGGCCAGCACGCGCTGGGATATCTATGATGTATTGGTCGTGCATCGTGTGGGCACGCTTCGGCCCACGGACCAGATCGTGCTGGTCGTGGTCGCGAGCGCGCACCGGGGTGACGCTTTCCAGGCGTGCGAATTCCTCATGGATTACCTGAAGACACGCGCACCCTTTTGGAAAAAAGAAACAACGCCGGAAGGCGGTCGCTGGGTGGAAGCACGCACGGCCGATGACGCGGCTGCCGGTCGCTGGTCCTGACGAGACAAGACAGCAGTGGCCAGATCTTCGTCCGCTCGCAAGCCAGCCAGACAGGAACTCAAGCCGCAGATTCGCATCCTGTTTCGCAAAGCCATCGCTATGGGACCCGGCAAAGCCGACTTGTTGCGCGCAATCGATGAGACTGGATCCATCTCCGCAGCTGCCCGTAAGATGGAAATGTCCTACCGGCGCGCATGGCTGCTGGTCGACACCATGAACCAGGCGTTCAAATCCCCGGTGGTGATTACGCTGACGGGAGGAAAGGCGGGTGGGGGTGCGGCCGTCACCAAGTTCGGCAAGGAAGTCCTGCAACGCTATAGCGAGATGGAAAAGATCGCTAGCGCAAGCGTTGCGAAGGAAATCCGCCAATTCACGCAATTGATGAACGGCGGCTAAGTCTCCGCACGTTTACCTCGACAACGGGCAACCTTAAGTAAATCAAGCATGACCCAGTTCCCGCTTGACGAATCGCTATGTTCAGAAGAATATAACGACAGGTGGCAAGCCGCTGGACGGGATGGACGAGACCGTTTTGCTGGCAAACTTCCCTTCGAGCTTGAACGGCGGCCGCTTTGGCCGCCTTTTTTTGGCACTTTCGCATGGTGAAGCAACGGCTTGACGCACCGGGAATGACCCGTTAGGCTAGCCCTGTCGTTATATAAACGTATATACGACGAGTCCGGAGCCGCCTCCAAATTGCCATGCCGACATCGCAGGACGTCCTGGTTCCCTTGCTGCTGACCCTTAAAGTCGCGGGGTGTGCGACTTTGATGTCGTCCCTGTTCGGCATTGCAATTGCATTTGCAGCGGCCCGGCTGCGCTTTCCGGGAAAGGAGATCCTGGATGCGATGATGACGCTGCCGATGGTCATGCCGCCGACCGTGCTCGGTTACTACCTGCTGGTGCTGCTTGGCAGGCGTGGAATCATCGGTCAGTGGCTGTATGAAAATCTTGGCGTTACGTTAGTGTTCACCTGGCAAGGCGCCGTCATTGCCGCCGCCATCGTTGCATTTCCGCTGGTGTACAAAGCGGCGCGTGCGGCGTTCGAGGATGTCGAGCCTCAATTCGAACAGGCCGCCCGGGCCCTGGGCCAATCGGAGATCGAAGTATTTATTCGCGTCACCTTGCCGCTGGCATGGCGAGGCATCCTTGCGGGTGCGATGCTGGCTTTTGCCCGCGCGCTTGGCGAATTCGGCGCGACGTTGATGGTGGCCGGCAGTTTGCCCGGGCGCACACAGACACTTTCCATTGCCGTGTATGAAGCGGTGCAGGCCGGCAAGGACGACGTTGCGAATTTTCTGGTGATCGTGACGTCGATTGTGTGCATTTCGATCCTGCTTGGTTCCGGCCGGCTGTTGCGTCCACGTTACGCCAGTTGACGCAATGCGCATTGAAGTCGACATTCGTAAAAAGTTGCGCTCCAACGGACGCGATTTCCTGCTCGACGTAAAGTTCGCGTGTGAAGATGCGCTGAACGTCGTATTCGGTCCTTCTGGTGCCGGCAAAAGTTTGACCCTGCGCGCCATTGCCGGACTGGAGAAACCGGACTATGGCCGCATCGCGGTGGGCGGCACGGTTTTTTTCGACAGCCTGGCGCGAATCGATCTACCGGCAAGCCAGAGAAACGTCGGCTACCTGTTCCAGGACTACGCGCTGTTCCCGCATCTTACGGTGGAACAGAATATTGGTTTTGCCTCAAAGCGCTGGTGGCAGCGGCAGCTATCGGCTCCCGCGGCGCGGCGGGTGAGCGAACTCGTGCAATTATTCGAACTGCGCGGACTGGAGCAATCGTATCCGTCGCAGTTATCCGGGGGGCAGCGTCAGCGCGTGGCACTCGCTCGCGCACTGATCCGGCACCCTGGTGTTCTGTTGCTCGACGAGCCGTTCGCGGCGCTCGATCCGCTGCTGCGCAACCGCATGCGCCAGGAACTTGCTGACACGCGCGCGTTGTTCGAGGTTCCCATGCTGGTCATCACGCATGACCCCGAAGACGTGGCTTTGCTCGCCGAGACGCTGGTCATTCTGGAGCACGGACGGGTAGCTAAAAGAATCGATCTGAAAGGAGCGGCTTATCGCGATGACGAGGGGCGCGTGAACGAGCGCGCGATACGGGGATTGCTGGTTGATGGTTCGGGAGAAGAACCCCCTCGGCCGCGACCGACGATGCGCGCGGTGAAATAAAAAATTTTGCCAACCGTTATATAGAACGGTATATCACGGCAGGTAGGGAAAAAGTCATGACAAAAGCAATAAAAACGGTTTCCATAACGGCTGCAGCCGGACGCAAAGCGATGGCGTTTATAGTTGCGATAATGTCCTTGTCGGGTGCAGTCCATGCGGATGACGCAGTCAAGCGGCTGCTCGATCTGCAGCTTAAAAAGGGCATCATCACTCAGGAGGAGTACGACGAGTTCATGGCTGTACCGACCGAAGCCGGAAGCCAGGCAGCGCCTCCGGCCAACGCGGTCAAT
This sequence comes from Burkholderiales bacterium, assembly GCA_045810225.1. Taxonomy (GTDB): domain Bacteria; phylum Pseudomonadota; class Gammaproteobacteria; order Burkholderiales; family JACQAP01; genus JACQAP01. Next base: position 51,197 of record JBJMWI010000198.1, on the reverse strand, counting down.
GCGCCTGCTGGAGGTAACGAACCAATTCCTGCCGTGAGCACCGGGCAAAATGCCGACACGCAGACCAGCCAACCGGATACTGCGACAACGGCACCCGCAAAGGACGGCGATACCAACGCGACCGGAAAAGCGGACAAAAGCGTCGCGCCCACGGGGCAGACAAGCGTCCCCAAATACTCTGAACGCGCGGTCTTATCGGACGATAGGCTGGGTGTGCCGATGGTCAACACGGACAGGTTCAAAGTCGAGGTGTTCGGAACGATTGATTTGTCGGTCGGCTACACGAGCCATTCTCTGGTGCAGAGCGGAGAGATGCCGACTTCCATCGGTCCGTATATTTCCGGTGGCGTGCGCTATCCAAGGACAACGCCTACCGGACCCGGCGGCGCGAGCGTTCCTTATCCCGCTTCCAACATGTCGAGTCAGGTGGGCATTTTCAATAGTGCCTTATCGACTTCGTCATGGGGCATACGCGCAACCCGGGACATCGGCCCCAATGGTTTGAAGGCCTTCATTCTTCTGGATTCCGCGATCAACCCCGTGACCGGGCAACTGACCGACCAGTCGCACAACGAAGCGATCAATTCGCGATATCCAACAACTGCGTTTGCCACCAGTTCTTTGAATGGCCAGTTGTTTGCAAAAGAAGCAGTGGGCGGATTCTCCGGCGACCAGTGGGGCCGAATTACGTTTGGCCGCAACACCAACCCGATCAACGATGTGTTGAATACGTATGCGCCGGTACAAAAAGCAGGATTGTTTTCAATATACGGCAACGGAGTGTATGGCGCCGGCGGAGGCATTTCCGAAAACGGCAGAATCGATAACAGCATCAAGTATCAACACAAATATGGCAATCTGAACTTCGCGCTGCTCTACGGATTTGGCGCCAATGGCGGGTTGAAGAAAGGTTCTCAGGGTGGCGGCGGCAATATCGGCTATGAGAATGACCGGTTTGGCGTTCAGCTGGTCTATGAGCAGTTCAAGGACCTGCTGAAAACTGCGACCGACGCCACGTTATCCAACGTGATCGACTTGACCGCCTATGATCAAAAGGCGCTGATGCTGGCAACCAAGTTTAAGTTGACGGACGACCTGCATATGCAGGTTGGTGCACAGCGAGCACGCCTGACCGCACCCACCCCCGACCCAAACATTCCATTCATCAGTAATCTCTATGGCGAGGATGTCGCCAAGTCGGCGGCTTACGTCGGCGAAGCCACCGAAATAGACACAGGCCATTTAGGGTTCGACTACGATTTCACCCCAAAGCTGAATGCGAGCACGGCTTACATGTGGGTAGGCTTGCCGAGCTTCAGCTTCGGAACGCCCGTCGCAGGCAAGTTTCCCAGCCATTATGGGGGAGGCTATATCGATGCCTATTCCGGGCTGGTCACGTACCAGCTTTCTAAAGGCACGACAATTTATGCGGGTGCGATTTTTTCGCATTACCGCGGCCCGGCGTTCGAATCAACCAATGCGTTTGTGTTCGTGCACGACATATTTACAACGAGTACCGGTTTTCGATTCAGATTTTGAGCGTGGCGATCAGCAGTCACAGAACTGAAGCCGGAGACCTCAGCAAATGATCAGCCGAATCTTACGGACGGTAATTGCGGTGGCCGCATTGCAAGGTACCGGTAGCACGCAAGCAGCCGATCTTGTGGTTTCCGCCGCTGCCAGCCTGACCAATGCTTTTACCGAAATCGGAAAAGAATTCGAACGTTCACACCCGGCAACCAAAGTACTCTTCAATTTCGGCGGTTCAGGTCAGCTGCTGCAGCAAATCGCCAAAGGCGCGCCCGTGGATGCGTTTGCGTCTGCCGACCAGGAAACAATGGACCAGGCACAGTCGCAAGGATTGATCGATGCGGCGAGTCGCTACAACTTTGTCAGTAACGCGCTCGTCGTCGTGGTCCCGAAGCAATCCCGGCTGGACCTCTCGTCGCTTGGGCAACTGTCGAGCGGGGAGATTGGTCATATCGCTATTGGCAATCCCGCCAGCGTGCCGGTGGGCCGTTACAGCAAAGCCGTTTTGGTCGCGGCCGGGCAATGGAATTCACTGGAACCGAAATTGATCAATACGCAGAACGTACGGCAAAGTTTGGACTACGTTGCCCGCCGCGAAGTGGAAGCTGCATTTGTCTACCGCACGGACGCCGCACTGTTACCGGACAAAGTCCGCATTGCGCTGGAAGTACCAACTGCTACCCCGATCCTTTACCCCATTGCGACGATCAAGGGCGCAAGCAACAGCGCGCAAGCAAGACAATTTGTACAGTTCGTGCATTCGGATGCGGCGCGAAAAATTTTGCAGAATTACGGATTCGGCAAACCTTAGAGAGCCATTTGCTCCGCGTTTATCGACACTATTCACTGCGCCTTTTGACGGGACAACACTTTAGCCATTGCTTCGGCGATCTGCCGAAGATCGAGAGGCTTGGTCAGTATATGGCCGATGCCTGCAGAAAGCGCCTCCTGCGCGAGCACCGGCCCGCTGTAGCCGCTGATAAGGACCACCGGAACATCCGCTCGCAAATGACGCATTTGCCGCGCCAGCTCAGTGCCCGTCATTCCGGGCATAATCTGATCGAGCACAACTACATCGAAGTGGTCAGCATTGGCCCGAAATTCTTCCAGCGCTTCCGCAGGCCGCGTAAAGCCCGCCGGTTCGTAGTTGAGTGCGGCGAGCATTTCTTCGGTCAGCAGCATGAGCGGCTTCTCGTCTTCAACGAGCAATACGCGCTCGCCGCTCCCGCGTGGCAACGGCACTTCGTGTTCGGCTTTTGCAATCGCTTCCGCGTCCGAGCGCGGCAAGTAGATATCAAACAGGCTGCCTTGTCCTGCCACGGTAGATACATGGATGGCGCCGCCGAGCTCTGTGACGATCCCATGCACCAGCGCGAGCCCCAATCCGGTACCCGCGCCGGGATCGCGCGTGGTGAAAAACGGCTCGAATATTCGACCAGCGACCTCGGCGGTCATCCCGCAACCGGTGTCTGCGACGCGCAGGCGGATGTAGCGGCCAGCGGGCAACAATCCATGCGAGAGTGAAACATCTTTGTCGGTGTCGGCTACATGGAGCGCGACCGTAAGCTTGCCACCTGCCGCCAGGGCATGCTCTGCGTTTCGGCACAGATTCATAAGTAGCTGGTGGATGTGGATCGGGTCAGCGATCACTGCCGTGCCACGCGCAGCGACAACGGTCTCGAGCTCGATGTTCTGCGGGAGCGACACCCGCACGAGATCCATGGTTTCCTCCACCACCTCATCCATGTTCACTGCCGTAGGTAAACCGCGATTGCTGCGGCTATAGGTCAGGATCTGATCGATCAACGACTTGGCCCGATGCGCCGCGGTCAGCACATTGCCGACGTAGCGCTTCAGCATGCTGCCTTCGGCGGCGGCGTTGCGTGCCATGTCTCCGTAACCCAGAATCGCCGACAGGATGTTGTTGAAGTCATGTGCGATGCCGCCCGCCATAGTGCCGATCGCCTCAAGCCTGACGGCCTGGCGCAGCCGGGTTTCCAGCTTGTCGCGTTCGGCATCCGCAAGCCGACTTTCGGATATGTCGCGGTAGATGGCATAGCTGCCGATCTGGCCGGTTGCGACCAAGATCGGTGCGCCGAGTTCGGATACGGGCAGCCGCGCTCCGTCGGAGCGCAATCGTTCGGTTTCGATACTGGTGCGTTGGCCATGTCGCACGGAGCGCGCCAGTCGTTGCCAGTCAGGTTGCAGGTCCCTGGGTACGATCAGCTCATCGAGTGCCTGGCCGTGGATCTGTTCACCGCTATAGCCGAACATGCGGCTGAATTCTCGATTGACCCGTGTGACCCGCTGGTCCAGATCCAGCATGACAATGGCCTCGGGTGCACTCTCGAACAATTCATCAAGAAGAGCGGTCTGTACGCGTAATTGCGCTTCTGCGCGCTCGCTGCGGCGCAGGTGGCGTACCACCAGCGACACCAGTGCGATAATGCTGAGGCAAAGCAGTGTCGTTCGCACGGTGCTATGCACGACTTGTTCATGCCAGGCATCGAGCAACATACTCTTCTGCACGCTAACACCTACCGCTAGGGGATACCCCGGCACAGCATGGCTTGCATAGATACGTTGCTTTCCGTCGGTGTGGCTGTTCAGCAGTTTGCCGGGTTCATGTGATCCTGAGATGAGGCCCAGGTACAGTGGTGCGTCGACGAAAACACGGTTCGGTTGATCGGTAGCCGACTGCGGATTGCGTGTCAGCAGTCCACCATCGGTGCGGAATAACACAACTTCGCTGCCAGGGCGCAAGGCGATCTCCTGATAGAAGCGCCGGAAATAATCGAGGTCGACCCATGCTGCCGCTACCCCGCGTAAACGGCCGCTTGCATCAGTGACTTGGCGGCTTAGCGCCACCACCCAGGTGGCCGATCCCTCCGGATGAAACGCTGCGGAGACAAACACACTAGTGGCAGGTTTTTGCCGGTGTACCAGAAAGAATTCCTGCTGCGCGACCCAGGCAGTTCGCGGCGGTGCGTCGCTGCCCGCGGCAACCACGGTGGCGTCGGGCCCGGAAAGCAACAACTCGCTGATCTGCGGTGCCAGGGTCATGCGAGCGCGCAAGCGTTCATGCATCGCCGAATTATTGGTGCGCAACGGATCCGCTAGATCAGCAGCAGTTTCCTGCACGACCACATCCACTGCCTGTAGCGTGCTGCGGGTTTGTTCCGACAGCACCCGTGCCAGATGGCCATAGCTCTGCTGCGCCGTTTCAACAACAATATCCAATCTGCGCAGGATGTCGTAAATTTGCACACTGGCCATCACGGTCACGACAAGGGCACCCGCGACTTGTAGCGCAAGTGAGAAATCGATACGCGATTGCGCGGGCTTTTTCTCCGGCCGGGAGGGCGCAGTCTGCGCAGGAGCGGGTTCGGAAAGATCGTTCATGCGCGCTTTGTGTGCGATTTATCCAGCGGCGCCAGTTGCTCTACCGCGGCGAGCAAGTCGCTTCGCTCAAGCGGCTTGGGCAGTGTTTTCGTCGCGCCGTGATCCAGCGCTGACACGCTCCAATTTTGCCCGCCATCCCGCTTTCCGCCGGACACCGCGATGACTCGCAGTCCGGGGCGCATGCGGCGAACCGCTTTTATGATATCGAGTCCACCGCTGATTGGCATATCCATGTCGGTAATCAGCAGTCCGAAGTCCCGCGTGAGCAGCATCTCGAGCGCGGTTGAGCCATTGTCGGCGTGCTGCACGCCATAGCCGGCCGCGACGAGCCATTCAGCGAGCAATCCGCGCACCAGCGCGTCGTCATCGACTAACAGTATTTCGATCATGTGTGCGGCGCTCGGCAGCCCGCCGGCAATTCACTTAGCCGTCCGGCGTGAATGTTCATTTTCGTACCCGACTCCGAGCCGCTATAGTAATCTTGTCCGTTCATTGCAGGGCGCTGTAAAAAATTCTATTCTTTCGCTCGTGAACATCACTAGACATATCCTTGTCGTCGATGACGATGCCGATTTGCGCCGCATGGTCGCCGAGTACCTGTCCGGTTATGACTTGCGCGTGACTGATGCTCCGGATGGAACAGCCATGCGGGAAGTCATGGCGCGAGAAGTTGTTGACCTGATCCTGCTCGATCTGAAGCTGTCGTCAGAGGACGGCATGCATCTGGCGCGTGAGTTGCGAGAGACTTCCAGCGTGCCAATCATCATCCTCACCGGCCGCAACGATGACGTCGACCGCATATTGAGCCTGGAACTCGGCGCCGACGACTACCTGACCAAACCATTCAACTTGCGCGAACTTCTAGCCAGGATCCGCACCATCCTGCGCCGTACGCAGGCGCATTCACTTACAGAACAGCAGGCGCGCAGTCCGCGCGCTTTACGTTTCGGCGGATGGGAACTCGACATGCGGTCGCGCCGGCTGGTGTCCGGCGATGGCGTGCGGGCCGAGCTTACCCACGCAGAATTCTCGCTGCTTGCTGCTTTTCTCGGTGCGCCGAAACGCATCCTCAGTCGGGAAAAACTGCTGCAACTCAGCCGCAGCCCGGATGATGATGCGGTCGACCGGAGCATCGATGTGCAGATCCTGCGCTTGCGGCGCAAAATTGAATCCGACCCGAGTCGCCCAAAGCTGTTACTGACCCAACGCGGTGCCGGTTACTTTTTTGATTCCCAGGTTGAGACGGTCGTCTAGAAGCTTTTACGACAAGCAACAAACCATGCCGGCGACTCGGCACACTAACCACCAGCGCCTTGGCTCGGCATCACCCACGCCGTTCCTGATGCATTGCGTCTCTCCCCCCAGCCTCCTCCCAATGCCCGAATCAGGGTTACGCTGACCAGCATCTGCTGCTGCCGGACCTGGACGCGTGCGCGCTCAACCTGCAAGCGGGTGCGTTGCGCGTCCACCAGCTCCAGGACATTCACCAGCCCGGTCTTATAACGTGCCGTTGCCAATTGCTCGGCGCGCTCGGCCGAGTTGACCGCACGCAGCTGGTCTTCATGCTGTTTTTCCAAAATGCGCAATGCGGACAGCGATGCTTCGACTTCACCGAATGCAATCAACAGGCGTTCGCGGTAGTACGCAAGATTTTCGTCATACAGGGCGCTGGCGCGGTCGACATTCGAACGCAGTCTTCCGGCGTCGAACAACGGTTGCGTCAGGGAAGCGCCGAGCAGCCAGATTTGGCTGTTGCGATTCAACAGATCCGATAATTCGGCACTCTCGAATCCCAGCGCGCCCGTCAGTTTGATAGACGGGAACAACGAAGCCTTCGCCACGCCTATTTCCGCGTTGCGTGCAGACAACAGGCGTTCGGCTTCCGCGACATCCGGGCGGCGCTCAAGCAGGTCAGCCGGCATGCCGACCGGTATGACAGGTGGCTGCGGCACGACGCTGGCCGCTGCCAGTTCGAAAGCTCCCGGCGCACCGCCGGTCAGCACGGACAGCGCATGCCGAAGGTCGTTTCGGCGCCGAAAGGCTGCTTCAGCGTCCGCTTGCGTCGCGGCGAGTTCGGTTTCGACACGTGCGAGATCAAGCTCGCTGGCCAGGCCGCCGCGCTTGCGAGCTGCCACCAAGTCCCGCGCACGTTCCCGTAATTCGATCCCCCGGGTCAGCAGTAAAAGTTCTTCATCCGCTGCGCGCAACTGAAAATAGTTGTTCGCGAGGTCGCTTTGCAAGGTCAGCAGAACGCCGTGATAAGCCGCCACGCTGGCTTCCATGCGACGGCTGGCGGATTCTTCGATGCGGGATACTTTCCCCCACAGATCTACTTCATACGAAGCGTATAAGGGCAGACGGAACCGATTGGTGGTGTATTCATGGTTGCCCGGTACTTTTTCAGGCTGATCGGGACGGTTGCCGGAAATGCGGGCGCGCGCCGCGTCCGGAGAAAACTCCAACGTCGGATAAAGTGCCGCCTGGTTGAAACCAAGTACCGCCCTTGCTTGCTGCACTCTCGCCGCGGCGGCTTGCAGTCGCGGGCTGGAAGCACGAGCCTGCTCTTCGAGCTGGTTGAGCACTGGATCTGCGTAAATCTCCCACCATTTCCCGCGTATGGCCTCATCGTTTGGCGCTGCCTCCTTCCACGGGCCGGGCTCGATGAAGGCGGGGGGAAATTGGGCTTTGGGACGGACGTAGTCGGGGCCGGCGCGCATGCAGCCGTCCACCAGCATCGCAATCATCAACAGCGGAAAAATCCGTGCGTGCACGAGGCTTCAGGACTTCGGTTTTTCGGTTGGAGCGGAAGAAGGCTTGGGCGCTTCTTTCTTTTCCGTGTGCGCATGCATTTCGGTTGCACGCACCTTGGTGCCTTCCGCCAGACTGTCGCGCGGATTGTTTATGACCCGGTCGTTGTCAGCCAGGCCGGCAAGAATTTCGACTTCTTTGCCAAAATCCCGGCCCACCTTCACGGGCTTGATGTGAATTACATCATCTTTGTCGACGACAGCGACGCGCGCGCCTTCCCCGCCGATCATCAGCGCATTGATTGGCACCTGCAGATTAGGTTCAGCATTGACCAAGTTGATTCTTGCCTGTGCGTACATCCCGGGTAGCAAGGGGCCGTCCTTGTTTGGCACATGCATTTCCACCACCATGGTGCGCGTAGCGGCATCAAAGGCGCCGGCACTGCGAACGACTTTGGCAGGGAACGCGCGTTCACCAAGTTCCGGAACCACGAGATCTACTGTCATGCCGGCCTTGACCATGCGCATGCTGCTCTGTGGCACTGCCGCGTGCACGCGTATGGTTTCGGTTTGCGAAATTTTGAACAACCACCCGGAAGACGACGAGCTGCCCGCCTGGATCAGCGACCCGACGTCAACATTGCGCGCCACGATCGTGCCTGGGAAAGGAGCCGTGACACGTTGGAACGACTTCATCTGCTCTAGTCGCCGTATGTTGGCTTCTGCGGCAGCGTAATCGGCCTTGCGCGCCTGGTGGATGCCATATTTCTCATCGACTTCCTGCGGCGACACAGCTTCCTCCTTCAGCAGGGAACTGTATCGATCGGCCGTTACGCGCGCCAGATCGAGATGCGCCCGGGCTTGTGCACGGGCAGCGTGGGCTTGGTCCAGTTCCCGGTCCACTTCCGGGGCCTCAATTTCAGCCAATAGCTGTCCTGCCTTGACCTGGTCGCCGATATCCACCAGCCAGCGTTTCAAATAGCCGTTAGTGCGTGCATAGATGGTGGCTTCCTGCATGGCATACAGGCTTGCCGGCAATACGAGGTCGGCTTTCGAGTTGCTGCGTTTGGGGGTGACGTAGAGGACTACGGGACGGTCGTCTTTCTCGGCCTCGGCCTGCGCTACTTTCAGCGCATTCCACCTGGGCCATAGGCCAATAGCAAAAAGTACCGCCATGGCGGCCACCAGTCCGATAACCAACGCTACCCCGGCGATACGGCCCCGCATGGCATTGCGTCCATAACGGTGCCCGACGGCAGTTTGTGAATGCGCAGTCATCGCGTCTTCCTCGTTTCGATCATTCGTTCAGCATTACGAATTTTTTCAAATTGAAATATCGATTTCATTTTGAAACATATGATTAACAACGTTTTTTTGTTGCGGTTGTCATGCCCGACCTTGTAACATCAAAGCAATATTGTTGCAACAAATGCACGGAGGTCGGTTTGTGGATTGTCAGGCTGGCGCTGAGCCGGCCGTATACGTTCGTTGTCATGGCGCTGTTGATTGTGCTGCTGGGCATCGTGTCAATTCTGCGCATGCCGAAGGACATCTTCCCGGAAATTTCAGAGCCGATTGTCACGCTGATCTGGCAGTACGTCGGCATTCCTCCCGATGCCTTCGAAAAGCAGATCACCATTTTTTCCGAGCAACAGATCAATACGACGGTCAGCAATGTCAAGCGTATCGAATCCCACACCATCAATGGCAAGAACGTAATCCGCATTTACTTCCAGCCGTCGGTGCGCATTGACCAGGCCGTCAGTCAGATTACCGCGACGTCTCAAACCATTATCCGGCGCATGCCGCCGGGCCAGCAGCCGCCGCAAATCGTGCAGTACGACGCCTCGAGCGTGCCAATTCTGCAGATTGCGTTAGGCAGCGATACGTTGAGCGAACAGCAACTTTATGATCAGGGCCTGTGGCTGGTGCGCAACGAAGTCGTGCCGGTTCCCGGAGCCACTGTTCCGCTGCCTTATGGCGGGCGACCGCGTCTGGTGATGATCGATGCCGATCCGGTGCGCATGCACGCCAAAGGCATTACGGCCAAGGACATTAATGATGCGCTCAACCGCCAGAATGTGAACCTGCCGACCGGATCAACGCAGATCGGCTCGCGGGACTATATCTTGAGCATCAACAACAGTCCGGAGAAGATTGCCGAGCTTGGCTTGCTGCCGGTAAAAACTGTTGGCGGGGCAATGGTGTACATCAACGATGTTGCCGATGTGCGCGACGGCTACAACGAGCAAACCAGTCTGGTGCGTCACGACGGTCGCAAGTCGGCACTGATTACGGTGCTCAAAAGCGGTGGCGCTTCCACGTTAGACATCATTCGGGAAGTTCGCCAGCGGCTTTCGAACGTCACGCTACCCGAGGGATTATCCCTTTCATTCCTGTTCGACCAATCCGTCTTTGTCGCCAACGCAATGCGGGCGGTCGTGCTCGAAGGATTAATGGCTGCCGCGCTGACTGGATTACTTATTCTATTGTTCCTCGGCAGTTGGCGCTCAACCGTAGTTGTGGTTACGTCCATTCCTTTGGCGATCCTGTTCTCGGTGATCATGCTCTCGCTGATGGGATACTCGCTGAATCTGATGACCCTGGGCGGCCTTGCGCTTGCGGTTGGCATTCTGGTCGACGATGCGACAGTCACCATCGAAAATATTCACCGCCATATGGCGATGGGGAAAAGCCTGCGGCAGGCAATACTCGATGGCTCTCAGCAGATCGTGGTGCCGGCACTGGTATCCATGCTTTGCATCTGCATTGTTTTCCTGCCGGTGCTTCTGCTTAGCGGTGCCGCGAAATACCTGTTCACGCCAATGGCGCTGGCGGTGGTTTTTTCCATACTTGCGTCTTATGGCATATCGCGAACGCTGGTCCCTGTCATGTCGCGCTATCTGCTGCTTGAAAACGAGCACGGGCGGGAAGGCGGCCGCGGTGCGATGGGCCGGCTGCATGCTTTCGTTGAAGGCAACTTCGAGCGTCTGCGTGGAGGGTATCTTGCCGCGCTGGGTTGGTCATTGGCCAATCGGGCCATCGTCTTCGTCCTGTTCATCGTGATGGTGGCTGGTTCGGCTGTAGCGGTGCTCTTTATTGGCTGGGAATTTTTCCCTGTGGTCGATGCCGGCCAGATACGGCTGCACGTAAACGCACCAGCCGGGACGCGCATCGAGGACGCCGGAGTAATTTTTTCGCGTGTTCAGGATCAGATTCGCCGCACTATCGCTCCGAAGGACCTGGACGTCATCATCGATAACATTGGCATTCCGCCATCAACGAACCTGGCTTATAGCGACAACGTCACGCTGTCCTCTGGCGACGGCGAAATTCTGGTCTCGCTAAAACCGGAACACGAGATAGCGACGAAGGAATACATCCGCCGCTTGCGACAGGTGCTGCCCCAGCAATTCCCGGAATGCACTTTTTATTTCCAGCCCGGCGACATGATGAACCAGATCCTGAACTTCGGTCTGCCGGCGCCAATCGATGTAAAAATCATCGGCGGTGATTATAAAAATTTCAATCTTGCGCGCGAAATAGAGGCACGTCTGAAGCGCGTCCCCGGTGCCGTCGACGTGCATGTGCACCAGATCATGAATCAGCCGGCATTGCGCGTTGAAGTGGATCGCACGCGCGCGGCACAGCTCGGTGTTTCACAGCGCGAGATCGCAGAAAACTTCCTGATTGCCTCATCCTCGAGCGTGGCCGTTACGCCAAATTACTGGAACGATCCGAAGACCGGCCGCCCGTACCAAGTGGTCGTAGTGCAGCCGCACGAGACGGCGTTGAATTCGGTTGAGGCGGTACTAAATATACCGCTGTCAGGCAAAGGCCAGTCCCCCACCCAGACCCTCGGTAATGTTGCGACGGTAAAGCGTGTCGATCTGCCGGCCATCATCAATCACGTCAATACCGAGTTGGCATTCGATATCTATGCCAACGTGCAGGGCAGGGACCTTGGTGCAGTTGCCAGCGATGTACGCAAGGTAGTCAATGAATTCATCCCCAAAGCTCGGGAACAAAAGAACAACACCCGCATTGAAATCGCTGGCCAGGCTGAGAGTATGTATGACGCATTTACCCGCATGGGCATCGGACTGATAGCCGCCGTGCTGTTGGTGTATTTCATCATGGTAATTAATTTCCAGTCCTGGACCGACCCTTTCATCATCATTACGGCGCTACCAGGCGCGTTCTGCGGAATTATCTGGATGCTGTTCCTGACAGGCACCAGCTTCAGCGTGCCTTCTTTGATGGGCGCCATCATGAGTGTCGGCGTCGCAACGGCAAACAGTATCCTCATGGTGTCTTTCGCCAATGAACAATTGCGTAATGGCATGAGCCCGATTGAAGCGACGCTAGAGGCGGGATCCACACGGTTGCGCCCCGTGTTGATGACGGCCGCCGCCATGGTGATCGGCATGGCACCGATGGCAAGCGGCCTTGGCGAAGGCGGCGAGCAGAACGCACCGCTCGGCCGCGCGGTAATCGGCGGCCTGATGCTCGCCACGGTAGCCACGCTTTTCTTCGTTCCGGTTGTATTTAGCATCCTGCGCCGTCATGGCGCGCACACACCAAGATTCGGAGATGAGGGGACAGCAACCCTGGTCCCCAGCTCGGTACGGGATTAACTTAGTTTCATTTTTTATTATTTAAAAGGGAGGGTGCCAAGTGAAGAAAATATTGATTGTCCTTATGGTGCTGGCGCTAACCGCCTGCGCGCATATGAACGAGCCCGGCAAAGACAGGAGCTTCGAGGGCTATCGTGCCCAACTCAAGGCGGAACGCGCTGCTGGTCAAATTACTGGCGTGCAGGAACAGGAAAAGCTACGTGATCGTTATTGGGAGATGTACGGAAAAGACCCACAGAGTGCAGGACACTTCGCTTTTTCGATGTCCCTCATGCGTAGCGCCGAGGATGGCCTTTTTCCGATGCAGGAAGCTCAATCCATGATTGACGCGCGCGAAGCGCAGATTTATGCGATGAAGATGGCGTCCCGGCGTGATGACTTCTGTACTTACGATTGTCGGCCGGACTGATTATCGGTTTATCATCTGCCGTCTCGCATTCAGTCGGAGCGGCAGATGGGCGGTTCGGGATTCATTGCAGTCGGGGTCGGAGCCGTCCTGGGTGCCTGGCTGCGGTGGTGGCTCGGCATAGCCCTGAACAGTATTAATCCGAACCTGCCCTACGGCACGCTTGCCGCGAATCTTCTCGGCGGCTATCTGGTTGGCGTTGCAGTCCAGTACTTCTCTCAACAGTCCGCGCTGCCGATTGAAGTGCGCTTGCTGGTCATCACAGGGTTTCTCGGCGGTCTCACGACGTTTTCTTCTTTTTCCGCAGAAGCCGTTAGCCTGCTCATGCAAAATCGTTACGGCTGGGCGGTCGCATTGATCATGAGCCATCTTGCCGGCTCGATCTTCATGACAATTCTTGGAATCCTTTCCGTGCGAGCAGTCGCCGGCTGATTTATTCCGCACGCGCCTTGTTCAGCAGTTTGCGTGCGGCATCGATCACTTCGCTTGCCGTCAGGCCGCGCGGGCCGATACCGTTGGCAACCAGATCATCAGCCGCAAGTCCGTGCAGGTGTACCGCCGCAAGCAACGACAGTCCGGGATCCCCGCCTTGGGCTACCAATGAAGCGACCATTCCGCTTAGCACGTCGCCCATCCCGGCGGCTGCCATGCCCGGATTGCCGCTGGTGTTCACGAACCAGTCGCCGTTTTCAAAGGCGCAGATGCTGCCGTTGCCTTTCAGTACCACGGCAGCCGCAAAACGCTCGCACAGCGCGCGCGCTGCCTCGATTCGGTTGTCCTGTATTTCTTTGGTTGTCTTGGCGAGCAAGCGAGCCGCTTCGGCCGGATGAGGGGTAATGATCGAGGCGCTGGAGCGCGCGGCAATCGCTGCCTGCAGTTGCGCATGGGAAGCCAGCAGATTCAGCGCATCGGCGTCCAGCACGAGCGGTGCGCGATGCGCCAACGCAGCGGCAAGCGCGTGGTGGGCCGCCTGGGATTCGCCCAGGCCGGGTCCGACGACGAGGCAGTCCAGCGCTTGCATGGATAGCACCTCTTGCGCAGTGCGCAGCATGAGTTCCGGCTGAGCGAAATCAACCGGTGCGGCATCGGCCAGCAATCCGACAAAGACGCGGCCCGAACCGAGTTTCAATGCTGCCCGGCCTGCCAGAAATGCGGCGCCTACCATACCGGGTGCGCCCCCTATGAGACCAACATTGCCGAAGGTGCCCTTGTGGCTATTGCGCCGTCGTGGCGGTAGCAAGCGCGAAATAATTTCCGGCCCTATGCGCCAGCCACGCGGTGGAGGAATGTCAGGAACAGCAACACCCAGCGTGTCGAGGCACACTTCGCCGGCGCAGTCGGGGCCGTCCAGAGTCATGAGACCCGGCTTCAAGCCAAGGAACGTAATGGTGCGGCGGGCCTGCGTCGCATGGCCGAGAATGCATCCAGTGTCGGCGTGCAGGCCGCTTGGAATGTCGATGGCGAGAATCGGAATACCGGAGCCATTGCCCCAGTCCACCAGCTCCGCATGCCGGGCATCCAGGGCACGCTGCAAACCGATGCCGAACAGCCCGTCAACAATAAGCTGCCAGCGCGTGTTGGCCGGAATGGATGCATGCACCGCTCCACCTGCCGCACGCCACTCCTTAAACGCGAGCTGCGCATCGGCCGGAAGCTTGGTCTCTGTTCCGGTGAATACGACTGCGACTTCATGCCACCACTGCTTAAGATGAAGCGCCGCAACGAATGCATCGCCGCCGTTGTTGCCCGGCCCGGCTAGCACCAGCACGCTGGTGCCGCGCTCACCGAGCATGTCGCGCGCAAGTTGTGCTGCCGCGAGCCCTGCGCGTGCCATAAGGGGCGGTGCAGACGCCTGCGACAGTACCGCTTGCTCGATCGCGCGGATTTGCCGTGCCAGAAAGACCGGCGCAAATGCGTGGGGCATGGAGCAGTTTAAACCAGAGGGACGTTATAATTCCGCTTTCCGGACTGACCAATGCCTAAATGCCAGACTTTCTGACGCTGCGCGGACGCAACGCCCTGTCGGAATTCCGTCTCAACAAGCTGATCCAAGCTGTCAAGAAAACGATACCGGCCGTCACCGGGATAGCCACCGAATACTGGCATTTCGCGCAACTCAAAACACCGCTGCAGCCTCCGCAGCGCAAGATTCTCGATCGTCTGCTGACCTACGGTCCGGCGCCGACGCACGTCTCCGAAAAGGGACGTTTGCTGCTGGTGGTGCCCAGGCTCGGGACCATTTCTCCGTGGTCCTCCAAGGCGACCGATATCGCGCACTCGTGCGGCCTTGACACCGTAGACCGCATCGAGCGCGGCCTGGCCTATTACTTCAGCACGCGTTCGGGAGATCCTCTTGATACCGCGGAGCAACGCGCCGTCATGCCGCTGATACATGACCGCATGACGCAATCGGTGCTGCATTCGCTCGATGGTGCGAAGCAGTTGTTCCAGCATGTTGCTGCCCGGCCGCTAACGAAAATCGAGGTGACGCGCGGGGGCCGCGAGGCGCTGGAGCGCGCCAACCGCGAGATGGGGTTGGCGCTGTCGGATGACGAGATGGATTATCTGCTGGAGTATTTCTTGCGCGAGGCGCGCGATCCGACCGATGTCGAACTGATGATGTTCGCGCAAGCGAATTCGGAGCATTGCCGGCACAAGATCTTCAATGCCCAGTGGATCATCGACGGCAGCAAAAAAGACCAATCGCTGTTCGGCATGATCCGCCATACGCACGCGGCTCATCCCGCAGGAACGCTAGTGGCCTATGCGGATAATGCTTCTGTCATCGAAGGCACAGACATCGAACGCTTCTATCCGGATGCCTTTGGCACCTACCGCTATACCAGCGAACGCACGAACATTCTGATGAAAGTGGAAACCCACAATCATCCCACCGCCATAGCCCCGTTCGAAGGCGCAGCGACCGGCTCCGGCGGTGAGATCCGCGACGAGGGTGCCACCGGCCGAGGTTCCAAACCGAAAGCCGGCCTGACCGGCTATTCGGTTTCCCATCTGCGCATTCCGGGCTTCGAACAGCCCTGGGAGAAAAGCGACATCGGCAAACCCGAGCGCATTGCCTCGCCGTTGCAGATCATGCTCGAAGGCCCTATCGGGGCCGCTTCCTTCAACAATGAATTCGGCCGGCCAAACCTGTGCGGCTATTTCCGCACGTTCGAGCACAGCCATGCAGGCGAGGCGCGGGGCTATCACAAGCCCATCATGCTGGCTGGCGGCGTAGGCTCGATTCCCGCCCTGCAGTCATTCAAGTCCGGTGTGCCACCTGGCGCACTGCTCGTGCAGATCGGCGGTCCCGGAATGTTGATCGGCATGGGAGGAGGTGCGGCATCCAGCATGAATACCGGTACGAATATCGCTGACCTGGATTTTGATTCCGTGCAGCGTGGCAATGCCGAAATGCAGCGCCGCGCGCAGGAAGTCATCGACCGCTGTTGGGCCATGGGCAACAACAATCCGATTTTGTCGATTCATGATGTGGGTGCCGGCGGACTGTCGAATGCGTTGCCAGAACTCGTGCACGGCGCGGGACGCGGCGCGGAGATCAACTTGCGCGACATCCCTTCGGAAGAACCGGGTATGGCGCCCGCGCAAATCTGGTGCAACGAAGCACAGGAGCGCTATGTTCTTGCAATCCCTGAAGAGCGATTCGCGGATTTCAAGGCATTGTGCGAGCGCGAACGTTGTCCATTCGCAGTTGTCGGCCGTGCGTCCGATCACGGCATGCTGAAAGTGCGGGATTCGCAGTTTGGCAATGATCCGGTCGACATGCCGCTCGAAGTCGTACTCGGCAAGCCGCCGAAGATGATCCGGGACGTGCAACACCGCGCGCGCGCGTTGCCGGCTGCGGATTTTTCCATGGTGACTATTCCCGATGCGGTGTCACGCGTCCTGCGTTTTCCCGCCGTGGCCAACAAGACATTCCTGATTTCGATCGGGGATCGCACCGTGGGCGGACTATGCTCTCGCGATCCGTTGGTCGGCCCATGGCAAGTACCGGTCGCGGATGTGGCCGTCACGCTGATGGGATATGCGACCTATCGGGGCGAAGCCTTTGCGATCGGTGAACGTACGCCGCTTGCTTTGATCAATGCACCGGCATCGGGGCGTATGGCGGTAGGCGAGGCGTTGACTAATATCGTGGCGGCCCGCGTGGAAAAAATTGGCGACATCAAACTGTCCGCGAACTGGATGGCGGCGGCGGGTCATCTCGGAGAAGACGCGTTGCTGTTCGATACCGTCGAGGCCGTCGCAATGGAATTGTGCCCTGAGCTGGGCATCAGCATTCCGGTCGGCAAGGATTCGATGTCCATGCAAACCGCGTGGCAGGATGGTCGTAAGAAAAAGCAGGTGATTGCGCCGCTGTCATTGATTGTCTCGGCGTTTGCGCCGTGTGTGGACGCACGCCATACGCTGACTCCGCAGTTGCAGCCGCTGGCGACGGAGAGCGTGCTGGTCCTGGTTGATCTCGGCGCGGGAAAAAATCGCATGGGCGGATCAGTCCTGGCACAAGTTTACGGCCAGTACGGCACTGAAACGCCTGATGTGGATGCACCTCAACAATTGAAAGCGTTCGTTGAGACGGTGCAGCGACTCAACGCTCAGCGCCTCATCGTGGCTTATCACGACCGCTCCGATGGCGGTCTGCTGGTCACCTTGGCGGAAATGATGTTTGCCGGGCATCTCGGCGTCACCGTGGACGTGGACGGCGATGCGCTGAGCGCCTTGTTCAGCGAAGAACTGGGCGCCGTCATGCAAGTCCGCACACAAGATCTTGAGGCGTTCAACAATGCGTTCGCACAAGCGGGCTTGGCGCCGCAGTTGCATCGCATTGGTGAAATCAATACTCAGGGCTTGCTGATCATCCGATCGAATGGCAAAGAAATTTACCGGGAATCGGGCGTGGTACTGCAGCGAGCGTGGTCCGAAACGACCTGGCAGATGCAACGGCTGCGCGACAATCCGGACTGTGCGCAGCATGAATTCGATCGCATCCTCGATGTCACTGATCCGGGGTTGCATGCCGAGCTGACGTTCGACCCGGCCGACGATATTGCCGCGCCGTTCATCGCAAAGCAGATACGCCCGAAGATCGCGGTGTTGCGTGAGCAGGGCGTAAACGGCCAGATCGAAATGGCAGCTGCATTCGACCGCGCCGGGTTCGAAGCTGTCGACGTGCATATGAGCGACATCATCAACGGTCGCATTTCGCTGCTCGGCTTCAAAGGATTTGCGGCCTGCGGCGGCTTTTCCTATGGCGACGTGCTGGGCGCGGGAGAGGGTTGGGCGAAATCCATCCTGTTCAATGCGCGAGCCCGCGAACAGTTCGGTCTGTTCTTTCAGCGTGAGGATTCATTTGCACTCGGCGTTTGCAACGGATGCCAGATGATGAGCAATCTGCATGAACTCATTCCCGGCACTGAGCACTGGCCGCATTTCGTGCGCAATCGATCCGAGCAGTTCGAAGCGAGAGTCGCGATGGTTGAAGTGCCGCGTAGTCCGTCGCTGTTCTTCGAAGGTATGGCGGGCAGCCGCATGCCGATTGCAGTTTCCCATGGCGAGGGATTTGCTGAATTCCGCGACGAAAATCAATTGACAGTGGCGCGCCATCTGACGGCGTTACGTTTCGTCGACAATAACGGCAAGGCAACCGAGCGCTATCCGCTGAACCCCAATGGCTCGCCAGAAGGCATCACCGGGCTGACTACGGCGGATGGACGCTTTACCGTCGTTATGCCACATCCGGAGCGCGTGTTCCGTACCATCCAGAATTCGTGGCACCCCCCGTCGTGGCAGGAAGACAGTCCCTGGATGAGGATATTCCGCAACGCCCGGCGCTGGGTCAATTGAACGGCCGCCGTTGACCAAGAAAAAAGGGGCGCGCGCGGCCCCTTTGGTGTTGCCGGAAAACGTTTACTTGGGATCGATCTTCTGAACCTTGGCTTTGGCGCGCAAATCCGCAATGTAATCGTCGCGCATTTTGGTTGCCAATTGCTGCTGGATCTGCGGCTTGACCTGCTCGTAATCGGGGAAAGGCAGCGTGCGTACGTCTTGCAGTTCGATAATGTGATAGCCGAAATTGGTCTTGACCGGTTCCTTGGTCCGCTCACCCTTCTTCAAGGACTGGAGCGCTTCGCCGAACGGCTGAACATAGGCTTGCGCCGAGCTCCATTCCAGCTCACCACCTTGTTCCTTGCTGCCGGGGTCTTCTGATTTCTCTTTTGCAATTGCCGCGAAGTCGCCACCCGCGTCCAGATCGGTGATGACTTGCTTGGCAGTTTCTTCGTCCTTGACCAGGATGTGGCGTGATTTGTATTCCTTGCCAGCATCGGTGGCGGTACGCTCGCTTTTTACGCGCTCGTATTCCTTGCGCAGGTCCGCGTCACTTGGCGTCAGTTTCTTGCTCAGGTCGTCGATCAGTACGGCAAGGATAATCTGCTGCCTGGCGAGATCGAGTTGCGTCTGATAATCGGGATTTTTATCCAGCTTGCGCTTGATAGCTTCCTGGTAAAGAATCTCGCGGGTGATCAGTATTTCGCGCAGGTTATCGCGGAATTCCGGGGAATCCTGCAACGGCGGTTGCCCGGGTTGTGCCTGCTGGGATTGAGCCTGCGCCAATTGCGATTTTGCAACAAACTCCAATCGCGAACGTGGTATGCCGATGCCATTGACGACGGCCACGTTTTTTTGCTTGGCGTCCGTTTTGTTTTCCGCTTTGGTTGCCGGTTTGGTATCCGCAGCATCTTTTGGCTTGGGCTCCGCGCCATATCCGGACACAGCCAGAGTCAGGCAGCCGACCAGCAGCGCGAGCAGAACGGGTTGTTTGACCGAGTGCATTACAGTTCCTTTGGTAACGGGAGTTGAACTCTGGACTGGGCTTGTGCTCTCTTCAGCGTTCAACCTTGGCTGAAGTGCCCATTTCTTGCGGCGCATAGGCGCGGATGGCAAGCGCATGAATGCGCGTCTGCATCAGGTCTGACAGCGCCTCGTATATCAACCGGTGGCGTGCAATCATATTCTTGCCGGCGAAGTGCGCTGATACGATCATGACCTGATAGTGGCCGCCGCCTTGCTTTGTGCCGGCGTGGCCGGCGTGCTCCTGACTATCATCGAACACTTCCAGCGACTCCGGGGCAAGGCGCGCAAGCCGCTCGCGAATCAGCTGATCGGTACCCATAGTCAGTTCGGGAACACCTTTCGATACGGCTTTACGGTCAGTTTGGCGAACACACCTTCGGTAACGTAGGGATCGGCATTGATCCATGCCTTCGCTTCCTCAAGCGAACCGAATTCGGCAACGATCAGGCTGCCGGTCATGCCGGCGGGGCCGGGATCGATACTGTCGATGGCGGGAAACGCGCCTCCCAGGATAAGTTTGCCTGCAGCGATCAGTTCGTCGACGCGCTTGAGGTGTGCTGGACGCACGGCGGCGCGTTTGGCCTGGCTGTTCGGAACGTCTTCGCCAATGATGGCATACAGCATTATTTCTTTTCCTCGTGTTCGATATGCCGGCTCAACATCAGGCCCTGTACCACGATGAATACCAGCATCAGGCCGGTTCCGCCGAACAACTTGAAATTGACCCAGGTTTCCGTCGGAAAATGGAAGGCGACGTACAGATTGGCGGCCCCCATGAGCAGGAAGAATCCCGCCCAACTAAAATTCAGTGCTCGCCATACCGGAGCCGGCAGGATCAGCTGCTTTTCCATCATGGCCCGGATCAGATTTTTGCGGAACACCAAGTCTGAACCGAGCAAGATCACTGCGAACAGCCAGTATAGCACCGTGGGTTTCCACTTGATGAAGGTCTCATCGTGAAGCCAGAGTGTCGCGCCGCCGAATACCAGGATGATGGACAGGCTTACCCACAGCATGTTGTCGACTTTTCGATGGCGCAGCCATGACCACCCCACCTGGCACACGGTCGCACCGATGGCAACGGCCGTTGCCGTGTAGATGCCCCAGAACTTGAAGGCCACGAAAAACAGCAGTACCGGAAAAATATCGAACAGGAACTTCATGATGATCAAGGGAAAGAACGGCGCATTATGGACGCACCGCGGTGCGGTGTCCAACGGGCATCGGGTAAGATGGCGGCCTCGTTTCGAGTGGCATTCACGGAAGGAGTTTCAATGGCCCAGGTAAAAATGGTGAATTACGCCGAGGCATCGCCGGAAGTAAAGGCGGTGTTTGACGACATCATGAAAACGCGCAACACCGATTACGTCAATAACATCTGGCGCGCACTTGCTTCCAATCCGCCGGTATTGAAACGGTTCTGGGCGCAGATGAAAGAAGTCATGGTGAAACCTTCGCGCCTGGACCCTCTCACCAAGGAACTCATTTACCTGGCCGTCAGCGTGAACAATAATTGCGAGTATTGCATCACCTCGCATACGTTTGCGGCACGCAAACACGGACTGGACGACGCCATGCTGACCGAGTTCAACGAGATCGTGGCGCTTGCCAATGCCGGCAACCGGCTGACCATGGGTCTGCAGGTCGAACCGGATGAGCGCTTCAAGCCAAAGCATGCGCAGAGCGTGTGGTCCGTAAAAAGCAAGCCGGTGACAGGAAAAAAAACAAAGCCGTCAGCTGTCCGGAGTTAGCGGATGGAATTCGAGCGGGTCGTCAGAGAGCGTTACAGCTGCCGTCACTATCAAAAGACGCCAGTTCCACGCGAAACCATCGACCGCATACTGGAATTGGCGCAGCAGACACCGTCCTGGTGCAATTGCCAGCCTTGGCAAGTATTGATCGTGAACGGCCAGTCGCTGGAGCGGTTTCGCCTCGCACTGCATTCTCACGCGGCCGACGGGGCGCCGGTTCATCCCGACTTCCCCTTTCCTGTGCGCTATGAAGGGCTGTACCGCGAACGACGCAAGGTCTGCGGCGTGCAGTTATATCAGGCGCTCGGTATTGGACGCGAAGACAAGGCGGCAGCCGCGCAGCAATCGCTGGAAAATTTTCGCTTCTTCGGCGCCCCGCACGTTGCATTGATTACCACCGAACAGGAACTGGGCGTGTACGGGGCAGTGGACTGTGGACTCTACGTAGCCAATTTCATGCTCGCCGCGCAAAACTTCGGGGTGGCTTCGATTGCGCAGGCGGCGCTGGCTTCGTATCCGGATTTCATTCGCGCTTACTTCGGCCTTCCATCTCATCGGCAATTTGTGTGCGGCATTTCGTTCGGTTATGCCGAGTCCGCGCATCCGATCAACCGCTACCGAACCGCACGCGCCGCGGGACATGAAGCGGCCGTCTGGGTCGAGTAAGCTCAACTGGCCCGCAGGAGTGCCGTCGACCAGTCCGCAGGTGAGCCCAGACGAATACCTAATGCAAGCAAGCGGCGTCTGAGTCGAAGCAGCGCTTTGTCCCGGGTCAGAAGCCAATCGGCTGACGCTGCGCGTGCCAGTTCCAAAAATTTCTGGTCGTCCGGATCGTGGCACTTTGGTAAGGCATTGTGTCGGGAGACCGAAAGCGCATCATCGTGCCTGACGACCATTCGCTCAGCTGCCTCCAGATGATCGGCGCGCTGCGTCGACGTCAGCGCGAATTGCGGGTAAGTCAGCACACGGCGTAGCTCTTGAAGGCATGGCTCATTGACGACAATGTCGACCTGCCGCGCCTGCTGTGCCACCTTCAATGGTGCGATGGATGGATCATCGAACACCAGCCAGTCCACCCAGACATTGGTATCCAGGACTAGCCGCATGGGCGTTCAGAACTTTTCGTGTTCGCGCAGGTAGCGCCACTGTCCCGCGGGCAAGTCGCCGAGCGCGATACGGCCTATACGCACGCGCTTCAACCCGACAACACGCAAGCCCACCAACTCGCACATGCGCCGAATCTGCCGCTTTTTCCCCTCGCGCAAGACGAAGCGCAGTTGGTCGCGGTTCAGCCAGCTCACTTTTGCCGGCTTCAGCGGCACGCCGTCCAGGCTCAGACCGTGGTTCAGCAACTTCAGGCCTTTGTCATCAAGGTTGCCGTCCACGCGTACCAGGTATTCTTTTTCAATTGTGGAGTCTTCGCCTATCAGCAGTTTGGCTATGCGACCGTCCTGCGTAAATACCAGCAGCCCCGTGGAGTCGATGTCGAGCCGGCCTGCAGGCGCCAACCCTTTCAGATGCTCACGTTCAAAGCGCGGCGAGGAATTGTCACCGCCACAACGGTTGTCCGGCACGATCAGCGTAATGGCCGGACGGTATCCTTCTTCTGCCTGGCCGGAAACGTAGCCGACCGGTTTGTTCAGCAGCATTGTGACGCGCGAAATGTTTTCGGCCCGTTTATCGAGCGTAATGGTTTGCGCTGGATTGATGCGCGTGCCCAGCTCGTCCACGCGCACGCCATCAACGTAGACCCACCCGCGCTCGATATATTCGTCAGCTTCCCGACGCGAACATAGTCCGCGTTCCGACATGAGCTTGGACACTCGGACTTTTTCATTCTGGCTAATGGCAGGGGCAGGTACGGAAAAGCTAACAGGTTCGTTCGACCCTATGGTCGGGGCTGCTGCAGCCGAAGTTGTAGCTTTGGCAGACGTCGACCTGCGTGGCTGCGCACGCCGCGCGCGTGTTGAAGGACTGGCGTCAGGCCGGCTGCGCACGCCTGCCGGCTTGCGCAAAATACTGCGTGTGCCGGTCAAGCGGCGGCAACCAGTTCGCGCAGCACGTAAGGCAAAATCCCCCCGTGCCGGTAGTAATCGACTTCAATGGGAGTATCGATGCGCAGCAGCAGTTTCACTTCACGCTTCGATCCATCCGGTCGCGTGATGATCAGGGTCACATCCTGTTGCGGACGGATTTCGCCGCTCAGGCCGCTGATGTCGAAAATTTCGTCTCCGCGAATCTGCAGTGCGTCCACGCTATCGCTGCCTTTGAACTGAAGCGGTAGCACACCCATTCCGACCAGATTCGAACGGTGTATACGTTCGAAGCTCTTGGCTATCACAGCCCTGACGCCGAGCATTTGCGTTCCATTGGCAGCCCAGTCGCGCGATGAGCCGGTGCCGTATTCCTCGCCACCGAATATTACCGTCGCGGTGCCTTGGGAAACATACTTCATTGCGGCATCATAAATCGACATCTGTTCACCGGAAGGTTGGAACACGGTCACACCGCCTTCTATGCGAGTGCCGTCTGCTTTGGCGGGAACCATCAAGTTTCTGATGCGCACATTGGCAAAAGTGCCCCGCATCATGACTTCATGATTGCCGCGGCGCGCTCCATAACTGTTGAAGTCGGCTTTCGACACGCCGTGCGCGATGAGATATTGGCCCGCTGGCGAACTATCCTTGATCGAGCCGGCCGGGCTGATGTGGTCGGTCGTGACCGAATCGCCAAAGATCCCTAGCGCGCGCGCCCCTTCTATTTTGCTGATCGCACCCGGTTGCATGTCGAAGTGATCGAAGAACGGTGGTTCGGCAATGTAAGTCGATCTTGGCCAGTCATAGACCTGTCCGGACGCGGAAGCAATCTGGTTCCAGAGTGGCTGGTCCTTGGTGAGATCACCGTACAGCCGACGGAAAGTCTTTGCGTCGTTGGCATATCTCATCAGGTCGTAGATCTCTTTCGAAGTCGGCCAGATATCACCGAGATAAACCGGCTTGCCGCTTTTCCCAACCCCGACCGGTTCGGTCATCAGGTCCTTGAGCACGGTACCGGCAATGGCATAGGCGACCACCAGTGGGGGTGAGGCCAGGAAATTGGCTTTGATGTTGGCGTGGATGCGTGCTTCGAAATTCCGGTTACCCGACAGCACGGCACAGGCAATCAAGTCGTTTTGCACGACGACTTCCTCGAGTTGTGGATTGAGCGGACCGGCATTGCCAATGCACGTAGTGCAACCGTAGCCCGCAAGATAAAAGCCCAGTTTCTCCAGGTACGGTAGCAGTCCACCTTTGGTCAGGTAATCGGTCACCACGCGCGAACCCGGTGCGAGCGATGTCTTGACGTGCGGCTTGACCTTGAGCCCTTTTTCCACAGCTTTCTTGGCAAGCAGGCCGGCTGCAATCAAGACGCCAGGATTGGACGTGTTCGTGCACGAGGTGATCGCAGCGATCAAGACGTCGCCATGTCCGATGGCCACGTTGGCCGCATCATGCGCCGCGGCGGAGACCTGATCCGGCGTCGGACGGTTGTCCATCATTTCGATCTCGGTCGGTATGCTGGTGTTTTTCCGGCTAACCAGCCCGTGCTCGTTGCTGCGGGCCTTCGGCGCTGTTTCCTGCGCCTGCTCGCCGCCGCCCCCGACGGTTTGCGGCAATTCACCGTAGCGTGTGGCAAAGCGCTTGTTCAGTTCTGCAGCCGGTTTGCTGTAGCCGTTTTCGGCGACTGGGTGCGAGAACAGGGTCGAGAAGGTCGACTTGAGTTTGCCCAGTTCGATTCGATCCTGCGGGCGCTTGGGACCGGCAACACTCGGGGTAATCGATGAAAGATCGAGCGTAAGTTCCTTGCTGAAATCAATCTCGCCCGCGCGAGGCACGCCATACAAATTCTGTGCCTTGAAGTAAGCGGCGAACGCGGCAATTTCCTTGTCGCTGCGTCCCGTCCCCTGGAAATAATCCACAGTGGCATCGTCGACCGGGAAAAATCCCATGGTCGCGCCGTACTCCGGCGCCATGTTGCCAATGGTTGCTCTGTCGGGGACTGCCAAGGTTGCGGTGCCTTCTCCAAAAAACTCGACGAATTTGCCGACTACTTTTTGCTGGCGCAACAGTTCGGTCACCGTCAGCACCAGGTCGGTGGCGGTAACGCCTTCGCGCAGTTTGCCGGTCAGGTTGACGCCCACCACATCCGGTGTCAGGAAATAGACTGGCTGTCCCAGCATTCCTGCTTCGGCCTCGATACCGCCCACGCCCCACCCCACCACACCGATACCATTGATCATGGTGGTGTGGGAATCGGTTCCTACCAGCGTGTCGGGATAATGGACGCCGTTTTTTTCATGCAGCCCGCGCGCGAGGTATTCCAGATTGACTTGATGCACGATACCAACCCCGGGCGGCACGACCTTGAAGGTGTCAAAGGCTTGCATGCCCCATTTCATGAACTGATAACGCTCCTTGTTGCGTTGGAATTCGAGCTTCATGTTCAGATCGAGCGCGTTTTTTGAACCGTAATGGTCTATCTGCACCGAGTGGTCGACAACCAGGTCAACCGGCACCAGGGGTTCGATCAACTTTGGGTTTTTGCCCATGCGAGCCGCCACTCCGCGCATGGCAGCGAGGTCAGCAAGCAGCGGCACCCCAGTGAAGTCCTGCAATATGATGCGTGCAACGACAAAAGGAATTTCCGCGGTGCGCGGGGCGTTGGGTGCCCAGGCCGCGAGCTGGCGGACATGCTCTTCCGTGATTTTTTTGGCGTCGAAGTTGCGCAGCACGGATTCCAGAACAATGCGGATGGACACCGGCAGACGGGAGATTTTGCCGATTCCCGCCTTTTCCAGCGCGGGCAGGGAATAGAATTTCCCTTTCCGGCCCGAACCGGGAGAGAACTCTTGCAGCGTGTTGAACAGATTGTGTGCCATGAACAATGCTCCAGGAAGAATGTCTCTTTAGTTGGCGCAGGGGCCGAGTCGCAGGCCGTTAATGATGTCGAGAATCGGCGACGCCGTTGTGTCGCCTTCTTTTTTTATGTCCTGCGTATCGGAATAGGTGCCGGCGCTGGCGACGATGCGGCCGCGAACTTGCGCGGGCTTGCCACCCAATTGGCACGAGCCGGCATATTCCGCGCGATCACCGTGCCAATCCACCTTCCAGGGACTGCAGGTACGCTTCTCATCCCGCGACAGGAAGCCGTTGACCGGCGACATTGGATCCGCAACATCCTGCGCTGTAATGCAGTAGCGACCGATCAGGTTCGCCGCCATGCCGCCTGAGCGGGTAAATTCCCACGTTCCAGGCTGCATCGGATTGGTGTCCGCCGTGGCCGGCAGCGCGGTCAGAAGTCCGAATAGCATCAGGCCGGTTTTTCGCATCGAGATGTCAGATGACCATCATGTCGACGAATTCGTTCACCGGTGTTGCTGCCAGCGTTTTGGCATCCATGCAGAGGTCCATAATCAGCTTTTGCTGCTTGGCCGGGAAGCGGCGCGCCAGATTGGTCTTGAACTTTTCCACCAGCACCGGCATGCCTTCCTTGCGCCTGCGTTTATGGCCAATCGGATACTCCACCACAATTTCGTTCAGCTTCTTGCCGTCGGCGAATTCCAGGGTTAGCGCATTGGCGATCGATCGTTTTTCCGGATCGTAATAGTCCCTGGTGAAATCCTTGTCTTCCACGCACGTAATTTTGTCGCGCAGCTGGTCAATGCGCGGATCGCGGGCGATCTCGTCTTCGTAGTCACTGGCGGTCAGTCGGCCATACAGGATCGGCACCGCAACCATGTACTGGATGCAGTGATCGCGGTCCGCGGGATTGTTCAGTGGACCCTTCTTGTCAATGATGCGAATGCAGGCTTCATGAGTCCGGATGGTGATCTTCTTGATGTCTTCCGGATTCCTGCCAAGCTTTTTCAGTTGCGAATGGATCTGCATGGCGGCTTCAACGGCGGTTTGCGAATGAAATTCAGCCGGAAAGGAGATCTTGAACAGCACGTGTTCCATCACATAACTTCCATAAGGGCGCTGGAACTTGAATGCCGCGCCTTTGAACAGTACGTCGTAAAAACCCCAGGTTTTAGCACTCAATACCGACGGATAACCCATTTCACCGGTCCTCGCAATCAATGCGAGGCGCACTGCGCGGCTGGTGGCGTCACCCGCGGCCCAGCTTTTGCGCGAACCGGTGTTCGGCGCATGCCGGTAAGTACGCAGGGATTGACCGTCGACCCAAGCCAGCGATACCGCATTGATGATCTCATCGCGCGACAGGCCTAGCATTTCGGCCACTACTGCGGTGGAGGCAACTTTCACCAAAACCACGTGATCGAGGCCAACTTTGTTGAAACTGTTTTCCAACGCGATGCAGCCCTGAATCTCGTGCGCCTTGATCATCCCGGTCAACACCTCCTGCACCGTCAGTGGTTTTTTGCCCGCTGCTACGGCATTGCGCGACAGCCAGTCGGCGGTGGCAAGAATACCGCCGAGGTTATCGGAGGGATGACCCCATTCCGCGGCAAGCCAGGTGTCGTTGAAGTCTAGCCAGCGGATCATGGTGCCGATGTTGAAAGCCGCCTGAATCGGGTCGAGCTGATATGACGTGCCCGGAACCTTTGCACCGTGCGGGACGATCGTGCCTTGCACGATGGGCCCAAGCAGTTTGGTACATGCGGGATATTCTAGCGCCTCGAAGCCGCAGCCGAGCGTATCCATCAGGCAGTAGCGCGCGGTTTCGTAGGCCTCCGTGCTGGTTATCTTGTACTGAGTGACATAGTCGACTATGTCGATCAGCACCTGGTCGGGGTGCGGGCGAACATTGGAGAGGTAGGTGGTCATTTGGCGAACGGCGAACGGTGAACGGTGAACGGTGAACGGTGAACGGTAATCGGTAATCGGTAATCGGTAATCGGTAATCGGTAATCGGTGAAGTTTTTGGATCCGGCGTTAAGTCGTGAATCGGCAAAGGCGCTGGCACGCAATCGCCGCAATCACGTAAACCACTTGATCGCCGAGTCGCGCGCTCCCGTTCACCGTTTACCGTTCACCTCTTTTATCGATCGGCACCCATTTTTGATTTTCCGGCCCAATGTAATTTGCGCTCGGGCGAATGATCTTGCCATCCTGGCGCTGCTCGATCACGTGGGCACACCAGCCGGACGTGCGGCTGATGACAAAAATCGGCGTGAACATGGCGGTGGGTACGCCGATCATGTGATAGCTCGTTGCGCTATACCAGTCCAGGTTCGGAAACATTTTCTTTTCCCGCCACATGACCTGCTCGATGCGCTCGGAAATGTCGTAAAGCTTCATGTCGGCGGCGTCGCGCGACAATGTGCGCGCCACTTCCTTGATGACCTTGTTGCGCGGGTCGCTGATGGTGTAAACCGGATGCCCGAAGCCGATGATGATCTGCTTTTCACCAATGCGTTTGATAATGTCGGATTCGGCCTGATCAGGATTATCGTAGCGGCCGATCGTGTCAAACGCATGCTCATTGGCGCCACCATGTTTCGGCCCCTTCAGCGCGCCGATCGCGCCGCCGATCGCTGAATACATGTCCGAACCCGTACCGGCGATAACGCGGGCGGTAAACGTCGAGGCGTTGAACTCGTGCTCGGCATACAGGATCAACGAGGTATGCATGGCGCGTTCCCACAGCGCAGACGGCTTTTTGCCATGCAACAGGTGCAGGAAATGTCCGCCGATCGAATCGTCGTCGGTCAGCACGTCAATGCGCCGGCCCGAGTGGGAAAAGTGATACCAGTATAAAAGCATCGAACCAAAGCTCGCCATCATGCGGTCGGCGATGTCGCGGGCCTGTCCGAGCTTGTGGTCCTCGTCCTCCGGCAGGACGGCGCCGAGAGCGGAGCACCCAGTGCGCAATACATCCATCGGATGAGTGTTCGCCGGGATGCATTCCAGGACATCCTGTACGACGGCAGGCAGCCCACGCAGCGACTTCAGCTTGCGCTTGTAGGCCGCGAGTTCCGCAGTCGTAGGAAGCTTGCCATGCACCAGCAGGTGTGCAATTTCCTCAAATTCCGCGCTTTCGGCAAAATCGAGAATGTCGTAACCGCGATAGTGCAAATCGTTGCCGGTGCGGCCGACGGTGCACAGCCCGGTGTTGCCGGCGGTAACCCCCGACAGCGCCACTGACTTCTTGGGTTTCGGTGTGCTTGCCACGGGATCGTTCATTGTTGTTTTCCTTTTGCGAACAGCTCGTCCAGTTTGTGTTCGTAGTCGTGATACCCGAGGTACTTATACAGGTCGGCGCGTGATTGCATTGCTGGAATGAGGCTTTTCTGGGTGCCTTCCGCCCGGATGGTCTGATACACCTTGAGCGCCGCCGCGTTCATTGCGCGATAGGCTGAACAGCAGTAGAGCACGATATCGACATCCGCCGAACCAAGCTCCGCAGTGGTAAACAGTGGCGTCTGTCCGAATTCTGTAATGTTGGCGAGGATCGGGACTTTAACGGCCTTCTTGAATTTCGTGTACATCGGCAGCGCCGTCATGGCTTCCGGGAAAATCATGTCGGCGCCGGCTTCCACGTACGCGCAGGCACGGTCGATGGCAGCGTCGAGGCCTTCAACTGCCAAGGCGTCGGTGCGTGCCATGATGACGAATCCCGCATCGGTGCGTGCGTCAACCGCGGCCTTCACCCGGTCCACCATTTCTTCTTTGCTGACGACTTCCTTGCCGGGCCGATGTCCGCAGCGTTTCGCTCCTACCTGGTCTTCCATGTGTACTGCGCCGGCACCGGCCCTGATCATCGCGCGCACGGTGCGCGCGATGTTGAAGGCGCTGCCCCAGCCGGTATCGATATCCACGAGCAGGGGCAGTGTAGTGACTTCGGTAATGCGGCTTACATCCGTGAGGACGTCTTCGAGAGTGGTGATGCCCAGATCAGGCATACCCAGAGAGTTGGCCGCTACGCCACCGCCGGAAAGATAAAGCGCCCGGTATCCCGTGGCTTCCGCCATGCGAGCGGTATAGGCATTGATGGCGCCAATGACTTGCAACGGCTTTTCAGTGGCGACTGCCGTTCGGAATTTTTGTCCTGCGCTGTTTTGCATGTCAATTTCTCAAATAGTAGTCGGGTCCGCCGGTCGGCTGATCTTTCTAATCAGCGGCGCGATAACTTGAGCCCGCGACTGTGCCGTGTCACGCAGTCGGTCACTTGATTAAATGTTTGATTGCGGCGCGCTCTTCTTCGAGTTCTTTAAGAGTGGCATCCATTCTGGCGCGGCTGAAAGGGTCGATCTCTAGTCCTTTGACCATCTGGTATTTGCCGCCCGCGCACGTGGTCGGAAAACCATACATGATCCCTTCCGGAATGCCGTACGACCCATCCGAGGCGAAGCCCATGGTGACCCATTTACCGCTTGTGCCCGCGAACCAGTCACGCATGTGGTCGATGGCGGCATTGGCAGCAGAGGCGGCGGACGAAAGGCCACGCGCTTCGATGATCGCGGCGCCGCGTTTTGCCACGGTGGGGATGAAGACATCCCGATACCAGGTTTCATTGTTAATGACCTTGGCCGCCGGCTGGCCCGCAATGGTGGCAAAACGGTAGTCCGGATACATTGTCGTCGAATGGTTTCCCCAGACAATCAACTTGTCGACTGAATCGACCGGCTTGCCGGATTTGGACGCGAGCTGTGAAAGCGCGCGGTTATGGTCCAGCCGCAGCATTGCCGTAAAATGTTCACGTGGCAAGCCGGGAGCGCTGTTCATTGCAATGTAGGCATTGGTGTTGGCAGGGTTGCCGACCACCAGAATTTTCGCGGTACGCTTCGCAACAGCGTCGAGCGCACGCCCCTGAACCGTAAAAATAGCGCCATTGGCCTCGAGCAAATCCTTGCGCTCCATTCCTTTCGAGCGGGGCCGGGCGCCAACCAGCAGTGCCGCATCGATATCGCGAAAAGCGACCTGCGGATCCGACGCGGCGCTCATGCCGACCAGAAGTGGAAAGGCGCAGTCCTCGAGTTCCATCATCACGCCCTTCAGTGCTGCCTGCGCCTTCTCATCGGCGATTTCCAGCATTTGCAGGATGACCGGCTGGTCCTTGCCCAGCATTTCACCACTCGCTATGCGAAACAGCAGGCTGTAACCGATCTGGCCGGCAGCGCCGGTAACTGCGATTCGGATGGGAGATTTCATGGTAAGGGCTCCTGCTGTTTGGTGGGCTGGCGGCTTAAGTGGAGCAGAGGTCGGCTACAGTGCTGTACCAGCGCGATACAGGGAACTGCATCATTGGATTTCGGCCAACATCATAACGAAGCATTTCCGACGGTGTCAAACCAGTCTTATATCTTATAAAAGATACCTTTTTGTGGACGACCCGCCCGCCAATGTGCAAAAATCGATTGCGACATGAAGACCAGTGCCAACCGCAATACGCCCGCTTTCCAGCCGCTCTATCGGCAGATCAAGGCACTGATCACGGATAGCCTGGTATCCGGCGAGTGGCGACCCGGCGATCTAATTCCAAGCGAAATGGAGCTCGCCAGCCGCTTCAGCGTCAGTCAGGGTACCGTGCGCAAAGCCATCGGCGAGCTGGCCCACCAGAACTTGCTGGTGCGCCAGCAGGGCAAAGGCACCTTTGTCGCCTCGCATTCCGAAGAACGCAGCAAATTTCCGTATTTGCGCATTACGCCGGATCGCGGCGCGCTGGACGACGTCGAAGCCAGATTGATCGATTGCCGCAAGGTGAAGCTCGATGCGGCGTCGGGAAAGAAGCTCGGCCTGGCGCCGGGAACAAGCGCCTATCTGATCAAACGCGTCATGATCATTTCAGGCAAGGAGGCCATCTACGAGGAGATCCGCTTGCCGGCCATGCGCTTCAAGGGATTGTCTGCCGAGACCATAGAGCGGCACCACTGCATGCTGTACAGCATGTACGAGACGCAGTTCGAGGTGCGCATCCTGCACGTGGACGAGCAGATCAAGGCGTTGCCCGCGGAGCCAGCAGCAGCGAGCGAGCTGGGTGTGGGCGAAAAAACGCCGCTACTGGTCATCGAGCGGGTTGCCTACACTTACGCGGAAAAAGCAGTCGAGTTGCGTCGCAGCCACTGCAATACCAACGATCACCATTACCGCAACCACATCGTCTGACCGCAAAAATCATGATCACTGCTGACCAGCGCCCAAAGTATCTGAACCTGTTCAGGATCCGGTTGCCATTACCGGGGTGGGTGTCCATCCTTCATCGGATCAGCGGTTTCGCGCTGTTCATTTTCGGCGGAGCGCTGTTGTATTTGCTGCAGGAGGTGCTGCGATCGCCGGAGGGCTATATGCACGTCCGTGCAATCACCGGCAACTGGCTGGTGAAACTGTTCCTGGTTGGTCTGTTGTGGTCGTTTTTGCACCATTTCTTCGCCGGCGTGCGGTTTTTGCTGCTCGATGTCCATGTCGCTGGCGATCTGCGCGCGACGCGCATCACCAGCGCGGCGGTGTTGATCGTGAGCCTGGTTCTTACCGCCATTGTTGGAGTCTGGTTATGGTGAAACAGATCGTTACAGGCGCGCATTACGGACTCAAAGACTGGCTTGCACAGCGCATAACGGCGCTCGTCATGGCCGTATACGTTATTGCATTTGCCGGCATGCTGATGGTTTGCCCCGTGCAAGGTCACGAACAGTGGCGCGCATTGTTCAGCAATCAGTTCATGCGCGTAGCCACGCTGATTTTTTTCCTTAGCGTGTTTTGGCATGCGTGGGTCGGCATGCGGGACATCCTGATGGATTACGTCAAACATACCGGCGTACGTCTCGGTCTGGAGGTCGTCGTCGTGTTGATCCTGGTGGCCTATGCCCTCTGGGCTGTTGAGATTCTCTGGAGCCTCTGATACATGAACCTGCCGGTGCGAAAATTCGATGCGGTAATCGTTGGCGCTGGCGGGGCCGGTATGCGCGCTTCCCTTCAACTGGCGGAAGCCGGGTTCAAGGTCGCGGTGCTGTCGAAAGTTTTTCCCACACGATCGCACACGGTTGCGGCACAAGGCGGCATCGGTGCGGCACTTGGCAATATGGGCGAAGACAGCTGGATGTGGCACATGTACGACACCGTCAAAGGATCCGACTGGCTGGGTGATCAGGATGCAATCGAATTTCTCTGCCGCGAGGCGCCCAAGGTAGTAATCGAACTGGAGCATTTCGGCATGCCTTTCGATCGCAATGCCGACGGGACCGTTTATCAGCGGCCGTTCGGCGGTCATATGCAGCATTTCGGGGCCGGCCCGGCAGTGCAGCGTTCCTGTTGTGCCGCAGATCGCACCGGCCATGCCATGCTCCACACGCTGTATCAGCGCAATGTTCGATCAAAAACGCATTTTTTCGTTGAGTGGATGGCCCTCGATCTGGTGCGCGATGCATCTGGCCAGGTGCTCGGTGTGACGGCGATGGAAATGGAGACCGGGGAAGTTTCCATCATTCACGCGCGGGCTGTGCTCTTCGCGACCGGCGGAGCGGGCCGCATCTATTCCGCAAGCACCAACGCGTTTATCAATACCGGTGATGGACTCGGCATGGCAGCACGCGCGGGCATCCCGCTTGAAGATATGGAATTCTGGCAATTCCATCCGACCGGCGTTGCCGGGGCAGGGGTGCTGATCACCGAAGGCGTGCGCGGCGAAGGCGGATACCTTCTGAACAAGAACGGCGAGCGTTTCATGGAACGCTATGCGCCGAACGCCAAGGATCTCGCCAGCCGTGATGTGGTGTCGCGTGCAATGGCTACCGAAATCAAGGAAGGTCGCGGATGCGGCCCTGAGGCGGATTACCTGCTGCTGAAGCTCGATCATCTTGGTGTCGCGCTGATCGAAGACAAACTACCGGGTATTCGTGAGATCGCGAAAAAATTTGCGAATGTCGATCCGGTAAAGGACCCGATTCCCGTGGTGCCGACCTGCCACTATCAAATGGGCGGCATTCCTACGAACTATCTCGGGGAAGTAGTCGCTCCGCAATCGGGAAACGCCGAGGCTGTGGTAACGGGGTTTTATGCCGCAGGCGAATGCGCCTGCACATCCGTGCACGGCGCCAACCGGCTCGGCACCAATTCACTGACCGATCTTCTCGTGTTTGGGAAGGCCTCCGGCGACACGATGATTCGTTTTCTGAAGGAGAATCCCGGGCACAAGGATCTGCCCAAGGACGCTGCCGACAGCACGTCAGCGCGACTGTCGCGCCTTGACGGCCAGCAAGGCGGCGAGCGTGTGTACGAGGTCGCCACCGAAATGCGGCGGATCATGCAGGCTCATTGTGGAGTATTCCGTTTTCCGGACATGCTTGCTGACGGTGTCAGCAAGATCAGGGAAGTGGCGCAGCGGGTGCAGCGTACCCAGATCGGCGACAAGAGCAGGGTATTCAACACCGCGCGCGTGGAAGCGCTGGAACTCGACAATCTTATTGAAGTCGCAGTTGCTACGCTGGTTTCGGCAGAGGCGCGCAAGGAAAGTCGCGGCGCACACGACCGTGCCGATTATCCGAAACGCGACGACGTGAACTGGCTCAAGCATTCGCTGTGGTTCAAGCAGGGCAGCCGTCTTGATTACAAGCCCGTGCACTTGCAGCCTTTAACGGTACAAAGCATAGAGCCGAAAGTCAGAACCTATTGAAGTAGCCCCAATCGGCGAGGGGATACGTCGCCAGGAGAAAGTATGAAATTCAGGATTTATCGCTTCGATCCGGACCAGGATACAAAACCAAGAATGCAGGATTACGACGTCGAAATGCAAGCGGGTGATCGCATGCTGCTCGACGCACTGGTTCGCATCAAATCCATTGATGATTCGCTTTCCTTGCGCCGCTCGTGCCGGGAAGGCGTTTGCGGTTCGGATGCGATGAACATCAACGGCAAGAACGGGCTAGCCTGCACTACCCGCTTGAGCGACTTGAGTGAGCCGGTCGAATTGCGCCCGTTGCCGGGGCTGCCCGTCATCCGCGATCTGATTGTGGACATGTCGCAGTTTTTCAAGCAGTACCACTCCGTTAAGCCGTATCTGATCAACGATGAGCCGTTGCCGGAAAAGGAACGGCTGCAATCACCCGCGGAGCGTGAAGCTCTGGATGGGCTGTACGAGTGCATCCTGTGCGCCTGCTGCTCCACCGCCTGCCCGTCCTTCTGGTGGAATCCCGACAAGTTTGTGGGGCCGGCCGGTTTGTTGCAGGCTTATCGTTTTCTTGCCGACAGCCGTGATGAGGCCACGAATGAGCGGCTCGATAATCTCGAAGATCCTTACCGCCTTTTCCGTTGCCATTCCATCATGAATTGCGTCGACGTCTGTCCAAAAGGGCTCAATCCAACGCGCGCCATCGGCCGTATCAAGGACCTGCTGATCAAGCGGGCGGTGTAGCGAAAGTGGCAGAAGCAGACCGCATACGGTGGCAATGCAGGCGCGGGCTGCTGGAATTGGACCTGCTGCTGGCGCGCTTCCTCGACCGTCATTTCGAAAATCTGTCGCCGGCCAACCTTGCGACATTCAAGCGACTGCTAGACTATCCGGACAACGATCTGCTCGACCTGACGTTTCGAAAAATGCCGGCGCCGGATGCTGAAACAGCCGCACTCATCAAATTATTTGAATAACTATTTTTGCGCTGCAGCCAACGCTGTTGCGCGCGCAAGAAACTGTTAAACTTCAGTCCCTAATGAGTTCGATAGCGAGCGAGGCCATGGACAAGGAGCGCACTGCAACAATCTCGTTCAACGACGGCTCGAGTCCCGTGGATTTCCCTGTCATGAGCGGCACTATCGGACCCGACGTGGTCGACATCCGCACGCTGCTGACCAAGACCGGCAAATTTACTTACGACCCTGGATACCTGTCCACCGCAAGCTGCCGTTCTGCAATCACCTATATCGATGGCGACGCCGGCGTGCTGCTGTACCGCGGTTATCCGATCGAGCAACTGGCGCAGCAATGTAATTTCCTGGAAGTATGCTATCTGCTGTTGACTGGCGAGTTGCCGAACAAGGCGCAGAAGGATCAGTTCGTCACCACGGTCACCCGCCATACGATGGTGCACGATCAGCTGAACAACTTTTTGCGCGGGTTTCGCCGCGATGCGCATCCAATGGCCGTTATGGTCGGCACAGTAGGCGCTCTGTCGGCCTTCTACCACGATTCGCTGGACCTGAACAATCCGGCGCACCGTGACATTTCAGCTTTCCGCCTGATCGCAAAGATGCCCACGATCACGGCGATGGCCTACAAGTATTCGATGGGACAGCCGTTTGTGTATCCGCTCAATTCGCTGTCCTACTCCGCCAATTTCATGCGCATGATGTTCGCGGTTCCGGCTGAGGAGTAC
Source organism: Burkholderiales bacterium (assembly GCA_045810225.1). Lineage (GTDB taxonomy): Bacteria > Pseudomonadota > Gammaproteobacteria > Burkholderiales > JACQAP01 > JACQAP01. The sequence goes on along the minus strand of JBJMWI010000198.1, from coordinate 14,544 downwards.
CAGGTCAACGATGTGCTGGTACGGGCCCTGGACCGCATCTTCATCCTGCACGCGGATCACGAGCAGAATGCATCCACATCGACCGTCCGCCTGTCGGGTTCATCTGGCGCCAACCCATTTGCCTGCATCGCGGCCGGGATAGCCTGCCTGTGGGGTCCGGCGCACGGCGGCGCAAATGAAGCCGCGTTGAACATGCTGGAGCAGATCGGAGACGTCAGCAAGATCGGCGACTTCATCACCAAGGCGAAAGACAAGAATTCTGGCGTCAAACTCATGGGCTTTGGTCATCGCGTCTACAAAAACTATGACCCGCGCGCCAAGCTCATGCGCGAGACCTGCCATGAAGTGCTCAATGAACTGGGACTGCAGAATGACCGTCTGTTCAAGCTGGCGATGGCACTGGAAAAAATCGCCCTTGAAGACGATTACTTCGTGAGCCGCAAGTTGTATCCAAACGTTGATTTTTATTCGGGCATCGTGCAGCGCGCCCTCGGCATTCCGGTTTCGATGTTTACCTGCATTTTCGCGCTCGCGCGCACCGTAGGCTGGATCGCCCAGTGGAACGAAATGATCGCAGACCCGGAACAAAAGATAGGAAGGCCCCGGCAACTGTACACCGGTGCGGCCAAGCGTGATGTATTGCCTATCGAGAAACGCTGAAAGTGCATGCAGGCGCCGGGGTTGATTTTCGCCATTCCTGCGCCATCTGAACAAGAGGAAAAAGCATCATGATGAAAGAATCCCTCGGCAGCTCCTACCTGTTTGGTGGTAACGCGCCCTTTATCGAGGACCTTTATGAGACCTACCTCGATGACCCGCAGGCGGTTACGCCGGAATGGCGGCGATACTTCGACCAGATGCAGCAGCAGTCAGGCGGCGCACGCGACGTGGCTCACGCGCCCGTCGTGGATGCATTCGTCCGGCTCGCCAGGATGCGCGGCGCGCCTGCGCAGGCGCACGGGGCCACCGAGGCCGTGGCAAGCGTGGAGAAGAAGCAAGTCTCGGTTTTGCAGTTGATCAATGCTTATCGTTTTCTGGGCGTGCGGCATGCCAATGTCGATCCACTGAAGCGCTTCGAAAAACCGATTGTCCCGGAACTTGACCCTGCCTATTACGGACTGGGCGAATCCGACATGAACCTGGTATTCAACAGTGGCTCGCTGGTAGGGCCGGACCAGATGCCGTTGCGCGAGATCCTGCGGGCAGTCAAGGAAACGTACTGCGGCTCCATCGGTGTCGAATACATGTACATCACGGATACCCAGATCAAACGCTGGATCCAGCAACGCTTCGAAAGCATCCGTTCGCAGCCCAAGTATGACGCCGATTTCAAACGCCATGTGCTCGAGCGCCTCACGGCGGCTGAAACGCTGGAGAAGTATCTGCATACGCGCTACGTGGGGCAAAAACGTTTTTCGCTGGAGGGCAGTGAAAGCGTGATTCCGCTGCTTGATCTTGCCCTGCAGCGCGCAGGCACCAAAGGCATTCAGGAAACCGTCATCGGCATGGCGCACCGCGGCCGTTTGAACGTGCTGGTCAACACGCTTGGCAAGATGCCTAAGGATTTGTTTTCCGAATTCGAGGGCAAGCAGGTCGAACAGCTGCCGATGGGTGACGTCAAGTACCACCAGGGCTTTTCGTCCGACATCATGACGCCCGGTGGACCAATGCACCTGACATTGGCATTCAATCCGTCGCACCTCGAGATCGTCAATCCCGTCGTGGAAGGGTCGGTCAGGGCACGCCAGCACCGGCGCAAGGACCGCGATGGCACGCAGGTGCTGCCGATTTTGCTGCATGGGGATGCTTCGTTCATCGGCCAGGGCGTAGTCATGGAGACGCTGAATCTTTCCCAGACGCGCGGCTATGGCACTGGCGGGACGCTGCACGTTATCGTCAATAACCAGATTGGATTCACCACCTCAGATGCGCGCGATACGCGATCCACGTTGTACTGCACCGATGTGGCGAAGATGGTGGAAGCGCCGATTTTTCACGTTAACGGCGACGATCCGGAAGCCGTCGCGCTGGTGACCGAAACCGCGCTGGATTTCCGCATGGAGTTCCACAAAGACGTTGTCATCGATCTGGTTTGTTTTCGCCGCCTTGGCCATAACGAGCAGGATGAGCCGATGGTGACGCAGCCGCTGATGTACAAGCTGATCGCTCAGCATCCTGGTACGCGCAAGCTGTACGCCGAAAAGCTTGCCGCGCAGGGCGTCATCAAACCGTCGGATGCGGACGATCTGATCAAGACTTACCGCGATGCGCTGGATGCGGGATACCACACCAACAAGACCATCCTGTCCAATTACAAACCACCGTTTCAGGTGAACTGGGCACCGTTCAAGAATATTCCGTGGACATACAAGGCAGCTACCGGCTTGCCAATGGACACGCTGAAGCAACTAGCGACAAAGCTGACGACAGTACCGCAGCATTTCAAGTTACATCCCCGCGTGGAAAAGATCGTTGCGGACCGCCGTGCCATGGCCGCTGGCACCTCGCCGCTGGATTGGGGCATGGCCGAAAACCTGGCTTATGCATCGCTTTTGAAGGATGGTTTCGCGGTACGGCTGTCCGGACAGGACAGCGGTCGCGGCACTTTCTTTCATCGTCACGCGGTGTGGCATGACCAGAATCGCGAGCGATGGGACGCGGGAACCTATATTCCACTGCAGCACATAAGCGAAAGCCAGCCTGATTTCGTTGTCATCGATTCCGTGCTGTCCGAGGAAGCGGTACTCGGATTCGAATACGGTTACGCCACTGCGGAGCCAAATGAACTGGTGATCTGGGAAGCGCAGTTCGGCGACTTCGCCAATGGGGCGCAAGTCGTCATCGACCAGTTCATCGCCGCCGGAGAAGTGAAATGGGGGCGAATCTGCGGATTGGCGTTGATGCTGCCGCACGGTTACGAGGGGCAGGGCCCGGAACACTCCTCGGGGCGCATCGAGCGCTATCTGCAGTTGTGCGCGGATTACAACATGCAGATCTGCATTCCTTCCACGCCTGCGCAGATGTTTCACCTGCTGCGCCGGCAGATGATCCGGCCATTTCGCAAACCCCTCATCATCATCAGTCCGAAAAGTCTGCTGCGCCACAAGGAATCGGTATCTTCCCTGGAAGAGCTGGCGAACGGAGAATTCCAGGTGGTGATTCCGGACGCGGACTTGCAACACACCCAAAAAGTGAAGCGGGTAGTGTTCTGCAGCGGCAAGGTGTATTTCGATTTGGTAGCGGCCCGGCGCGAGCGCGGCCTCGACGATGTCGCGATCGTGCGGCTGGAACAGCTTTATCCTTTTCCGCACGACCAGTTCAAGATTGAGATCGACCGCTACAAGGATGCAAAAGAAATTGTCTGGTGCCAGGAAGAGCCCGGAAACCAGGGCGCCTGGCATCGCATCCAACATTACCTGCAGCGCCAGATGCTGCCGCATCAGAAACTGTCCTATGCACTGCGCCCATCGTCATCCACGCCGGCCGGCGGCTACTTGGCTTTGCACAACCAGCGACAAAAGGCGGTAGTGGACGCTGCCCTGTCTCACGGCGTCTGATGTTTGCCAGAGGCGACGTTGCAACAATAAGGAATCAGCCATGCTAGTCGAGGTGAAGATCCCGGCGCTTTCCGAATCGGTTGCCGAGGCTACATTGCTGTCGTGGCACAAAAAAGCCGGTGAGTTCGTCAAACGCGACGAAAATCTGATTGACATCGAGACTGACAAAGTCGTGCTCGAATTGCCGGCGCCGGCATCTGGCGTGCTGAGCAAGGTGATTAAGGGTGACGGGGGGACCGTTACCAGCAATGAGGTCATTGCCACAATCGAGACCGACGCAAAAGCGCCGGCGGAAGTCGTCGCCCTGACGCCTGCTGCCGCGGCGCCCGCAGCTTCCAGGGAGCTGCCCGCGGCCGCGGCGCAACCCGCAGTCATGCCTGCGGCAAAGAAGATTGCCGCCGACAACAATCTGGACACATCGCAAATCACCGGTAGCGGCAGGGGCGGTCGGGTTACCAAGGAAGACGTAGCGACTGTGTTGCGCAATCCGGCAGTCAAGCCCCCATTGCCGCCCGCTCCGGTAAACGTAGACCGCGTTCTGGGCGAGCGACCCGAGCAACGGGTGCCGATGTCGCGCCTGCGCCAGCGCGTCGCGCAGAGGCTGGTTGAATCCCAATCCACGGCGGCCATTCTGACCACGTTCAATGAGGTCAACATGCAGCCGGTCATGGAACTGCGCAACCGTTACAAGGATAAATTTGAAAAGGAATACGGCGTCAAGCTTGGCTTTATGTCGTTCTTCGTCAAGGCTGCGGTGCATGCGCTGAAAAAATATCCGGTGGTGAACGCTTCCGTGGATGGGACCGACATCGTCTATCACGGCTACTTCGATGTGGGGATCGCAGTCGGTAGTCCGCGCGGATTAGTCGTTCCAATCCTGCGCAACGGTGATCAACTTTCGTTTGCTGACGTTGAAAAGCAGATTAGCGATTTCGGCAAGCGCGCCCAGGATGGCAAGCTGTCGATCGAAGAACTCACCGGTGGAACCTTTTCAATCTCCAACGGCGGCGTGTTTGGTTCCATGCTGTCGACGCCAATTATTAATCCGCCGCAAAGCGCGATCCTGGGTGTGCATGCGACCAAGGAGCGTCCTGTGGTCGAAAATGGACAGATCGTTGTTCGGCCGATGAACTATCTGGCACTCTCGTACGATCATCGCATTATCGACGGTCGCGAAGCAGTCTTGTTTCTGGTGGCCATCAAGGATGCACTCGAGGATCCATCGCGTCTGCTGCTGGAACTATAGTCTTGGCGTTCTCCAGGGCTGAAGCAGACACGGGTATGCAGGCGCAGCGATAACATGACAAAAACATTCGATGTCGCGGTCATTGGCGGCGGACCGGGCGGTTACACTGCGGCCATACGCACAGCCCAGCTTGGTTTGAGCACCGTTTGCATCGATGACTGGAAAAACGCCAAGGGCAAACCCAGTCTGGGCGGCACCTGCCTGAATGTCGGCTGCATCCCTTCCAAGGCCTTGCTTGAGTCGTCCGAGGACTACGAACGCGCCCTGCACAAGTTCATCGATCACGGTATCACTGTGAAAGAAGTCGCGATCGATGTGGCGAAAATGATGGCTCGCAAGGACAAGATCGTTGAAACGTTCACTGGAGGCATCGGGCTGCTGTTCCGTAAGAACAAAGTAGCATCGATGCACGGCAGCGGGCGTTTCGCCGGCAAGGCTGGCGGCTATCAGGTCGAGGTGATAGACGGACAAAACAAGGAGACGATCGAAGCCAGGCACGTCATCATCGCCACCGGCTCCAGCGCCCGGCAGCTGCCCTTCGCCAAAGTTGACAACGAGCATATCGTCGACAACGTGGGCGCATTGTCGTTACCCGATATTCCGAAGAAGCTTGGCGTCATTGGCGCAGGTGTTATCGGGCTGGAAATGGGGAGTGTGTGGAAGCGCCTGGGGTCTGAAGTCACCATGTTGGAGGCTTTGCCCGCTTTCTTGCCAGCCGCGGACGAACAAGTCGCCAAGGAAGCTTTCCGGGTGTTCACCAAGGTGGTCGGCCTGGACATTCGTCTCGGCGTAAAGATCGACAGCGTGCAGGTCTCCGGAAAATCAGTCATCGTCAAATATACCGATGCAGTAGGCAGCCAGAGCGCCGAATTCAACAAGGTCATTGTCGCGGTTGGACGCGTGCCCAATTCGGCGCAACTGGGCGCAGAGACGGTTGGTCTCAAGATCGATGCGCGCGGTTTTGTAGAAGTGGACGCCGAATGCCGCACGAGCCTGCCGGATGTTTATGCAATCGGCGATGTGGTGCGCGGGCCAATGCTTGCGCACAAATCTTCTGAAGAAGGTGTCGCCGTGGCTGAGATGATTGCGGGGCAGTCAGGGCATATTAATCTCGACACCGTGCCGTGGGTTATCTATACCTCTCCGGAAATTGCCTGGGTGGGCAAGACAGAGCAAGAACTTAAGGCCACAGCGGCCGACTATCGGGTCGGACAGTTCCCGTTTATCGTAAACGGCCGGGCTCGCGCCATTGGTGAGACGGCAGGTTTCGTAAAGATGCTGGCGGATGCGAAGACAGACCGCGTCCTTGGTATCCATATCATCGGCCCCTATGCATCCGAATTGATTGCCGAAGCGGTCATGGCCATGGAGTTCGGCGCAACTTCCGAAGATATTGCGCGTATCGTGCATGCGCATCCGACGTTGAGCGAAGCGCTGCACGAAGCAGCACTTGCCGTCGACAAGCGGACAATTAATCTTTAATGAGCCAACCGGCGCAAGAAGACGAGATTCAGTCCTTCGCCGAGTATGCCGAGCAGGCGGCCCAGCTGCATGGTTTCTCGCTGGATCACGCGCAAACCCAAGCGTTGCCGCATTTTGAGCGGCTATATCAGGAGTTCGATGAATCGGAGCGCATTGGCTATTCGCTATTGAGCGTTTTCATGCCCAAGCGCCAGATCCGGGGTTTGTACCTTTCGGGAGGCGTGGGACGGGGCAAGAGCTTTCTCATGGACGCATTTTTTGATTTTGTGCCGGTCGCGCGCAAAACCCGGTTTCATTTTCACCGTTTCATGCAGGACATCCATCACCGCCTGCGCGACATGCAAGGCGAAGAAAATCCGCTTCAGGAGATCGCGCAAAACCTCGCTGAGGAATATCGATTGTTGTGCCTCGATGAGTTCCATGTCACCGACATAGCCGACGCCATGTTGATGCGGACACTGCTCCAGGGATTGTTCGAGGAGGGACTGGTGCTCATAACGACCTCCAACCAGCGTCCGGATGACTTGTATCGCGACGGACTTCAGCGCGCGCAATTCCTGCCTGCCATTGAATTGCTGAAGCAGCATCTGGAACTGGTCGAAGTTGAAGGCGGCGTGGATTACCGCTTGCGGGTCCTCGAGAAGGGCGGCGTTTTCCACTTTCCGGCTGACGCGTCCGCCGAGGCAGCCATGAAGAACAGCTTCGAAGCCATTGCGGGCGCAACCGGCAGCCGCAACGTGGTGCTGGATATCGAAGGCCGTTCGATAAAGGCATTGCGCGTCGGCCCGGGCATCGCCTGGTTTGCCTTCGACCAGCTCTGCGACGGCCCGCGCGGGCAGGCAGACTATATCGAACTGTCCCGGCGCTACCATACCGTATTGATTTCTGCGGTGAAGCGCATCGGCGCAGCAGACGCGGATCGCCGGCGGCGCTTTACCTGGCTGGTGGATGAATTCTACGATCGTCGCGTAAAACTCATCATGTCAGCGGATACGCCGGTGAGCAGGTTATTGGAGGCAGCGCCGGGCGAAGTCGAAGTGCAACGCACGTTCAGCCGGCTGGTCGAAATGCAAACGCACCGCTACCTCAGCGAAGCCCATCTGGCTTAACATTAAAGCCTCACGGAGTATTGGCATTTGACGACCTTGAAGGCCTATCGAATTTTCAATGAAGACGGCAAGGTCGCCGGGCGTTATGTCGACATGCGCCTGGACGAGCTTGACGCGGGCGACGTGGTCATCAAGGTCGCGTACTCCAGCATTAACTTCAAGGACGCACTTGCTGCGACAGGCACCGGCAAAATCATCCGCCGTTTCCCTTGCGTGGGAGGCATTGACTTGTCCGGTACGGTGGTTGAATCGTCCGATGGGCGATTTCGCAGCGGCGAGGCCGTGCTTGCGACAAGCTATGACATCGGTGTTGCGCACGATGGCGGCTACGCTGAATACGCGCGCATTCCAGGCGACTGGGTGGTGCCCGTACCGCACGGGCTTAGTCTGTTTGAAGCCATGGCGCTGGGTACAGCCGGATTTACCGCGGCACTCGCAGTCGAACGCATGGAACACGACGGTCTGAAGCCAACCAGCGGTCCGGTTATCGTGACGGGAGCGACCGGTGGCGTGGGCAGCATCGCGATCGATATTCTTGCTGGCGCAGGCTATGACGTAGTTGCATTGACCGGCAAGGAAAAGCAGACCGCATATTTGCAAAGTCTCGGTGCAAAGGAAGTCCTGTTGCGCGCTGCTGTTGATCTAAGCAAAATCAAGCCGCTCGACAAGGCGCGTTGGGCGGGCGCCATCGATAATCTGGGCGGGGATGTTCTGGCATGGATAGCCAGCAGCATGCAAATCGACGGCACCATCGCCAGTATTGGGCTGGCCGCCAGTCCTGGCTTCAACGCCACCGTGATGCCGTTTATCCTGCGAGGGGTAAGCTTGCTCGGCATTGACTCTGTTAACGCTGCCTTGCCAGTGCGCAAAAAGATATGGAAACGGCTCGGCAGCGATTTGAAACCGGGGCACTTGCATAAGCTCGCCACGAAGGTCAATTTCGCAGATCTCGACAGTGTATTCAGCAAGATCCTGAAGCAGGAAATACGCGGTCGTACCGTCGTGACGATCGCCGGGTAAGGGCGCACAGCAAGGAGGACAATCATGCCGGTGCGTTACGCGGAATTCCATCGCCGCTCGATCGAAGACCGGGAAGTGTTCTGGCGCGAGCAGGCTTTACTGGTCGACTGGCAGCGTCCGTTCGAGAAGGTCCTCGATTACAGCAGGCCGCCGTTTGCGCGCTGGTTCCCAGGTGGCACGCTAAACCTTTGTGCAAACGCGGTGGACCGCCATCTTGCCGTGCGCGGCGAGCAGCCGGCTCTGATCTGGATCTCCACCGAAATCAATAAAACGGAGTCGTTTACTTACCGGCAGCTTTACAGGGAGGTAAATCGGGTCGCAGCGATGATGCGCTCGCTGGGTGTCCAGCGTGGCGACCGCGTCATCATTTACATGCCCAACATGCCGCAAGCGGTATTTGCCGTTCTGGCCTGCGCGCGGCTGGGCGCCGTTCACTCGGTGGTGTTCGGTGGGTTTGCAGCAGCGAGCCTGGCGGCGCGCATCGACGACGCACGACCGGCATTGCTGGTCACCGCGGATGGCGGCAGCAGGATGGGCAAGGCCATCGCCTACAAACCACTGGTGGACGAGTCCATTCGCTTATCGAACCATCCTCCGGGAAAGGTCCTCATCTATCGACGCGGCCTTGACCCCGACATGCAACAGGTGGCGGGGCGAGACGTGGATTGGGCAGAACTTGCTCAACAACACCAGGGCGCGGAAGTCGTGTGCACATGGCTGGAATCTTCGGAACCGTCTTATATTTTGTATACGTCCGGTACCACGGGCAAACCCAAAGGCGTGCAGCGCGATGTGGGCGGGCATGCCGTCGCCATGGCCGCATCGATGAAATACATTTATTGCGGTGCCCCGGGCGACACTATCTTTACGACCTCGGACATCGGCTGGGCGGTGGGTCATTCCTACATCATTTACGCGCCGCTGATTGCCGGCCTGACCACCATTCTTTACGAGGGATTGCCGGTGCGTCCCGATCCTGGGATATGGTGGAAAATCGTCCAGGACTACCGGGTCAATGTCATGTTTTCGGCGCCGACTGCGATCCGGGTGTTGAAGAAGCACGATCCGGCGTTCCTCAAAAAATACGATTTATCGGCCCTGAAGCACCTGTTCCTGGCGGGCGAACCGCTGGATGAATCGACGCATGCATGGATATCCGAGGGCCTTGGCAAGCCGGTGATCGATCATTATTGGCAGACGGAGACCGGGTGGCCGGTGCTGAGCGCAGTCCCGGGCGTGGAAAAAACCCAGATCAAGTACGGCAGTCCGTCCTTTCCAGTCTACGGCTACGATTTAAAGCTGTTGCGCGAAACGGATGCAAGTGAAGCTGGCATGGATGAAAAAGCCGTCGTAGTCATCGAGCCCCCATTGCCGCCCGGATGCATGACGACGATCTGGGGAGACGATGAACGCTTCGTGAAGACTTATTTTTCCACGTTCTCAAAGAAACTGGTTTACACCACGTTCGATTGGGGCATCCGCGACCAAGACGGCTATTACTTCATTCTTGGACGAACGGACGATGTAATTAACGTGGCTGGACACCGGCTCGGCACACGCGAGATCGAGGAAGCCGTACAGTCGCACGCCAACATCGCGGAAGTCGCGGTAGTGGGCGTGCAGGATGCGTTGAAGGGACAAATGCCGCTCGCGTTCGCGGTGGTCAAGGATGCGGGAAAAATAGCGACTCCGGAATTGCGCCTTGCGCATGAGAAAGAAGTGCTGGCGGCCGTGGACAAGCAACTCGGTGCTATTGCCCGACCATCCCGGGTACATTTCGTGACGCTGTTGCCAAAAACGCGGTCTGGAAAGATGCTTCGCAGAAGCATCCAGGCAATGGCCGAAGGCCGGGATCCCGGCGACTTGACGACATTGGAAGATCCTGGCGCGCTGGAGCAAATACGCGCTGCGCTGAAAGGGGCGAGCTAACCGGGATCAGTGAATTGTCGATCGGTAAATGCGTCAAAACAAACGGGGTGGCATTGCCACCCCGTCGCTCTTGCCATTCACCGTTTACGATTGACTATCACTGGCTCCGTGGATCGTCGTCCGGGTTCATGTACTCGATTGGTTTTTCGAGCGGCCCGGTGCCCATCTCCTGGATAATCACTTCGGTGCGTGCCCATGCGTAATGCGGCACGTTAGCCTTGGTTATATAGTAAGCGCCGGCCTGGAATTCTTTCATCACCATCGGGTTGTAACGTTCCCCCACACCGGACCAATAAGTTCCCTTAAGAACGGTAACTGAGCGCTCATCGGGATGTTTGTGCGGAGGAAGCTTGTACCCGGATGGCATTTTCGCACGGAAAACATAGGGCCCGGGTTGTGATGGACTGCCGTACAGCATGACAATCTGCATGCCGTGGGGGACGGACTTATTGGGCACCCACTTGATGTTTTCAGGATCCGCGGTCACGAAATTACCGTTCATCAATACCGTCATGCCTTCGCTATCGCTGTCGCCATGCGCCAAAGGCAACGCCAGCGGACCCAACAACAGTCCCGTGAAAATCGCTAGCCTGTTGACCGAAATTCCCATCCAATTCTCCTCTCGTTCTTTGTTTAATTCTTTGGTTTCCCCGCCGAAATGGTATCACCTTAAATGCGATGGTGTTGCCTCGCGGCTGGCGACCGCCCTGGCTGGCACTAGTGGCCGTCCCGGCAGCAACAAAGTCAAAGTAGGAGAAGTACTACATTGACATACAGCCTGCGCCGATAGTGGCTTCAGGTCATGGCAGTTAGGCTCCTGATGTCACTAACGGGGGGCGCTGCATGTTTAGGTTCAAGCGATTTAATTTCTCTGCCGGCGCAAAAACGTTCCGCTACCAGGATTTCGCGATTCATTTGATTGCGCCGGACGAATTACCGAGGGACGTACGCGGATGGTATGGTTTGCGCGCCTCGCTTTCGAAGATAGATTCCGGGGTGGTGCAGACTTTCGATCTACCACGATTCGTGGAAACAGCGCAGGAAGCGCAAGTCCTTTCCCTCCAGTTCGCCAAGCAGATGATCGACGAACGGCAGCTGCCTGCCGAGATGTTGTAACCCTTGCCTTGGAATCGCCAAGCCATCTCGGCAACTAAACGGCTTAGCGTTTGTGCACAGGCTTGGCTGCTACGCCTTTCGCGAGCGCCCTGCGGCGTGTCCGCTTCTGCGTAGTCCGATATGACCATCCAGTAACGGAAGCCAAATCTCGAATTAAACGAATTTACGTTTGTCGTACCGGCGTGCGCGCGGTCAACGCGCTCAAACGCACATTGCAATTCACGGGAAACTCCTGGCCACACATCCATGGTTGCAAATGAACACGATAACGCGTCGAGAACTCTTGGTTGTTTATCCATCGCCAAGCCAGTTCAAAATCGAAGAGCTGCTAGACCTGTCGCTTTGGCGCCCCCGCATTGCGGAGTCCGTAGAGTCCGGTGTGGAGGCCGCGCAGCGGGACGACATTGCAGTGGGTTTGATCGTGCTGGACTCACCGGGAATCAGGCCGCTGCAGCTCGAGCCCCTAATCTTAAAAATGAATACGACCTGGATTGCAGCGACATCCAGGGAATGGCAGTGCAGCCCCGAATGCCTCCAATTCTTGCTGCAGCATGTTCATGATTATCACACCTTGCCGGTGGATCCGCAGCGCCTGATGTTCGCGCTTGGCCACGCCTATGGTGTGGCGAGCATGCGCCAGAGGATCAATGAGCCGACAGATTTCGGCCTTCAACGGCGCATTAACGGTGAGCAGCCAGGCGCTACGCTGAAGGATGCCAGAGCGACCGTGGATGAAAACATCGTGCGCATGACGCTGCAAAAGCATGCCAGCAACATCTCGATGGCAGCACGGGAACTCGGGGTATCCCGGGTGACGCTGTACCGACTCATGGACAAATTTAATTTGAGAAGTAGCTGATTTTTCTTGAACGCGGCGAGCTTGGCTGGCGGATCGGTGCCTTCAGGCAAACATTTGCTTCATCGATGCGCGCACGATGCTCAGTGCATCAGCATCACCTTTCATGAGTGCCATCAAATAATGGCGTGCCTGCTTGACGGTGATGTGAGGCGGTAAAGGCGGCACGTCCGGATCCACCATTGCTTCCACCAATATCGGTCGGTCGTGACGAAATACATCGGCCCAGGTGTCCGTTAACTGGGAAGGGTGGTCAACGACGACGCTGTCGAAACCGAGCAGTTTGGCAAGGCCCGCATACGAGAAGGGTGGCACATCCTGGGATCCCGCGAATTTGGGATCCCCTTCCAGAATGCGCTGTTCCCAGGTCACCATATTAAGGTCGCCATTGTTCATGACCAGGATCACGAAGCGCGGATCTCGCCAACTCTTCCAGTATTTCGCCAGGGTAATGAGTTCGTTAATGCCGTTCATTTGCATTGCGCCGTCGCCCACCAGCGCGATGGCAACCCGGTCCGGATACGCGAATTTCGCAGCCAGCGCATACGGCATGGCAGCCCCCATGGAAGCGAGGTTGCCCGAGTGCGCCGCCTGCATTCCTTTGCGCAGTTTCAAATCACGCGAGTACCAATGGACCGTCGTGCCGGTGTCACAGGCAACCATGGCGCGGTCGGGAAGATGCGGGGACAGCTCCCATAGCACCCGCTGCGGATTAAGCGGCTGGGCGTCTTGCATCGCGCGCCGCTCCAGCGTGTTCCACCAATCCTCGACATGCTTTTCAATTTTCCGTGCCCAGTCACGCTCCGTTTTTCGCTCGAGCAGGGGAAGCAGCGCGCGCAATGTCAGGGCGCTATCGCCGACCAGATTGACCTCCATCGGATAACGCATACTCATCATGCGTCCATCGATATCGATTTGCACGCCGCGCGCATCACCTTCCTTGGGCAGGAACTCCGCATACGGAAATCTCGATCCGATCATCAACAGCGTGTCACAGTTCGCCATCATTGCCTGGGTGGCGTTCGTTCCCAGCAATCCTATGCCGCCAGTAACATTCGGAAGGTCGTCCGGCAACACTGGTTTACCGAGCAATGCCTTTGCGATGCCGGCACCCAGCACATCCGCAACTTCGAGCACTTCATCCGCAGCCCGCGCAGCGCCCGCACCGATCAGCATCGCCACGCGCTTGCCGGCGTTCAATACATCGGCTGCGCGCTGCAGTTGTGCGGGGTCGGGCGTCACGCGTGGCGCCGCGTAGCCGGCGCCGGAATGCACGCTGCCGTGCTCATGGGATGGCGGTGTGAAAGGCAGTTCCTGCACGTCGGAGGGCAGGATGATGCAGGTCGGCGTGCGTTGTGAAATAGCGATGCGATAGGCGCGGTCGACCACGTGACGCGCCTGGGATGCGACGGTCACCATTTGCACGTATTCGTTGGCGACATCACTGAACAGGGAAACCAGATCGGCTTCCTGCTGATAATGCGCGCCGAGCGCTGAACGCGCCTGCTGGCCGACAATCGCGACAACCGGCTGGCTGTCTGCCTTGGCATCGTACAACCCGGTCAGCAGATGCATGGCGCCAGGGCCCGATGTGGCAATGCAGGTGCCGACTTCGCCAGTAAATTTGGCGTGGCCGCATGCCATGAATGCGGCCATTTCTTCGTGGCGGGTCTGCACAAATTCAATGCGGTCTTGCGCGCGTGCCAGCGCACCCATCACGCCGTTGATCCCGTCGCCCGGATAGCCGAAGACGCGGCGCACGCCCCAGTCGGATAGTCTTGCAACAATGAAATCTGCAACAGTCTTGGACATGATTTTCGTACCTCGAGGGCGCTCGCAGTTGCGTACAACGGATGAAGCAGCCCGTGCCGTTGCGCTCTGCCCACCACTATGGTCGTAGCAAGCAATATGCCCCACGGTCGCAGTGCCTGAAGTGGGTTACGCCCCGACGACAAAAATGTTCACGTCTGTCCGCTAAGCGCGGTAAATCAATGTGAACGGAGCAGATTCAGGTCGACGCCAGGCTCATCCGGACAGCGCGCGGCATTGCATTTGGGCTGTCGCATTGGCCAACCCGGCAACGGTTACGTGCAAAATTGTAAGATTGAATGGGTGATGCAGCCGTGCGTCGCGTTCCAGTTGCGAACACCGCTATGGCTTATATCGTGACGCCGACCTTTTGCAGGATCTTCGCGTTGATGCTCTGGTCCGACTCGAAGAATCCTTCCC
>JBJMWI010000197.1:0-11367 GCA_045810225.1 Burkholderiales bacterium | reverse complement strand
TAGAGCGAGGCGAAACCATGCTTGCGCGCGATCAATCCGAACAACAGGGCATAAAGCGCCGCGACCGCGCCGGCTTCGGTCGGCGTAAATGCGCCGGACAGAATGCCGCCGATGATAATGGCCGGCATGATCAGCGCCGGCATTGCGCGGCGCGTTGCCGCCATCGCTTGCGCCGTGGACGCTTTTGGCGATGGACCTGCTCCAGCGCCTGGCGCCATGAACCAGGTCAGCACCATCATCGATATTCCGGCCAGCACGCCGGGTATGACGCCGCCAAGGAACAGCGCGCCAATGGATACTCCGGTGACCGAACCGTAGATCACGGCAATGATGCTGGGCGGAATGATTGGCGCCATCATGGCGGCGCAAGCAGTGACCGCGACCGCGAACGCCGGTTTGTAGCCTTCGCGTTTCATCGCCGGAATCATCATCGATCCAATTGCGGCCAGATCGGCGAGTGCCGAACCCGAGATTGCACCCATGAACATGTTGGTCAGAATGTTGGCCTGCGCAAGTCCGCCGCGCAGGTGGCCGATGAGCGCGCGCGACAAGTCGACCAGTCGCTCCGTGATCCCGGCAACACTCATGAGTTCGCCGGCGAGGATGAACAGCGGCACCGCGAGCAGAGAAAAGTTGTCCAGCGAATCGTAGAACTGCTGGGCCAGCAACAGCACCGGAAGCTGGCCGTCGGTCAATACTGTCAAGATTGCGGCCAGACCCATGCAATACGCGATTGGCATGCCCAGCACCATGAACACCGAAAACAGCACCAGCATCAAACCGATGCTCACAGCGTGCGATCCGCGAGTTCTTCGGCGACGCGGTTGTCTCGATTCCAGGTTAGCAGCATCAGTACCGATTCAAGCGCAGCGCCGACCGGGATCGCGAGATAAACGGTCCACTTCGGCACGTCAAGCACAGGGGATTGCTGCATCCAGGTGCGCTCAACGAACTGCAATCCGGCCCACAGCAGGATCAAGCTGAAGGCAAGGGTCAGTGCGTTTGCCAACCAGATCACCACGCGCCGGCCGCGCGGCGGCAACATCAGTTCAAGCACCTCGACGCGGATGTGGCCGCGCGCTGCTCCGACCAGGGCAGCGCCGAGCATGACGCCCCACAGCATCGCGCCCCGGACGAGTTCCTCTGCCCAGAACAATGATTCGTTCAGTACATAGCGAAAGAACACCTGCAACAGCACGAGCACGAAGTAACTTGCCAGCAGCGCAACAGCGACGACTTGCAGGGAAGCGCGAAGACGGCCGACGAACGGCCCCGCGCCGACAAACGGGTTATTCATCTGTCCGTTGCCAGAGTCTCAGGCCTTGCCGGCAGCCTGCACAGCTTCGACTAAAGCCTTTCCTTTCGGTCCGGACCGGCCGATAAACCCGGTGATGACCGGGCCCATCTTTGCGCGGAAACTGGCGATGTCCGGATTCGGATTCGCCTTCACCAGCTTGGCGAGATCGTTCCAGGCAGTTTCTTGCGCTTTGAGATTTGCTTCCCACATTTCTTTTTGCACGGCTTCAACGGCCGCATCGCGAATGATCTTTTGCACCTCCGGTGGCAGCGAAGCCATTTTTCGGGCGCTCGCCATCATCGACACTTCAGTGAAGATGTGGTGCGTGCGCGTCACATAACCGGCCACTTCGTAGTTGCGACTCGACATGATGTAGTCGGCGGGCGATTCAAAGGCGTCCACCACGCCAGTCTGTAACGCCGTGTAGATTTCCCCGGCAGGGATGGGCGTCGGATTGGCGCCCAGTGCCTTCGCCATTTCCACCCAGGTTGGGATTTCCGGCACGCGCAAGCGCAGCCCCCGCACGTCGTCTGCTTTCTGGATGGGCTTCTTGGACAGGAACACACGAAATCCGGAAGCGCCCAGGGACAGGATTTCTACGCCGAGCGAATCTTTCGCATCCTTGCAGACCTGCTGGCCGATCGGTCCGTACAACACCTTCTTGACGTGATCGTAGTCGTTGAACAGGAACGGCAGCGACACAAAACCGAACTGTGGCTGCCAATTGCCTAGCGTGCCGAGATCAGTCCAGCAGAGATCCAGCGTGCCAAGCTGCAGTGCTTCCGCTGAAGTGCGCAAATTGAATAGCTGTGACGCCGGACGAATGCTGATGGTCACCGCGCCCCTGGTGCGCTCCTTGACCTTGTCGGCAAATTTTTCGGCCACCCCATGGATCAAATGTGCGGTGGGTACATGATGCGAGAACACCAGATTGATGGGGGGCGTATCAGCCCATGCCCCCCGCGACAGCGCAGTGGCACCGGCCACCGCGGCGCCGTACTTGATCAAGTCACGCCTCGAAATAGCCATCGCGCATGCTCCCCGTGTGCGACACCGCGGCGCGGTGTCTTTTTATTGTTACGCAGCGTTTACGCTGCCTGCCAACATCGTGCTTCTGGCTGAAAAACAGTGTAGCGGAAAAGTCAGGCTGCCACGCTGCTAGAATCCTTCCTCATTGCGACCCAACCGGAAATCCAGCATGAAACTCGAATTCAAAGGAGTATTCCCCGCGCCGCCTACGCCCGTAACAGACGACGGGCGCATCAATGACAGGGCGCTGCGCGCGCTGCTCGACGACAACATCTTGCACGGCTGCGGTGGTTTCTGGATGGCGGGCAGCACTGGCGAAGGGCCGGTGCTGACCGATGACCAACGCGACGTGCTAGCAAAGGTCTCCGCCGAAACCTGCAAAGGCCGTGCCCTGGTCATCATGCAAGTAGGCTCCATGACCACCGCCAGCGCCGTGAAGGCTGCCAAGACAGCGCGTGCGGCAGGTTGTGCCGCAGTGTGCTGTCTGCCCCCGCTATTTTTCCGAACCAGCGAGCGTTCCATCATCGATTACTACAAGGCCGTTGCCGGCGCTGCCGGCGACCTTCCGTTCTTTGTCTACAACCTTCCGCAGCTGACACAAATTGAATTCTTCCCGGCGATGATGGAAAAGCTCGCGCGCGAGATCCCGACATTGAAAGGGCTCAAGCACTCCGCACAGGATTTCACCCAGATCCGCGCATTCTCCGACATGGGATTGACCTGCTTTTCCGGCAATGGCGCGCTGCCGCTGCCGGCACTGACCATGGGTGCCGTGGGCACGATCGATGCGCCGCTGTGCCTGGCACCCTGGCATTACGCACAACTGTTCGCTGCATGGGAGGCTGGCAACATGAAGCTGGCGCAGTCGCTGCAGGACCAGGTCAAGCAATTCGTTGACCTCGTGTGGTTGTTCGGTGCACCCGCTGACGTGTGCAAGACCGTGCTTTCCGCGCGGCTCGGCGTGGATTGCGGTCAGTCCATCCCACCGGTGAATCGGCTCAACGCTGAGCAGCGGCGCGAAGTGCTTCGCGTCGCAGAGTTGCTTGAGTTAACGGCGCCGCGCCAGAAAAAGGCGGTAGGATAAAAACAGGACTGGGCCAATGATCTGGTCCTGAGAACCTTTCGCCTTTCGCTCAGTCCTCATAGCTTATGGTCGAACACCGGTTATGGGCGTAGCCCTGTATCCCTCGCGGAATCCCCTTGCGGGACAGTCCTCAGTCCTTTTTTGCGAGGCCCGGTTATGAACGTCTCCCGCAGACACTTACTTGCGTCAATCGGTGCAACCGCACTGAGCGCGGCAATCCCGTTGCGAGCGGCGGAGCCGTCCGCGCGCATGCAATCCTGGCCGCTGAAAACGGCGCACCGCACCGGCATTCATGATGTCGCGCCGGCATCGGACGGTGGCGTGTGGTTCACCGCGCAGGCGAGCGGCCATCTCGGTTATTTCGATCCGGCCACTGGCCGCACTGAACTCATTGCGCTTGGAGCAGGTTCCGCACCGCACGGCGTGATTCAGGGCCCGGACAAGGCAGCCTGGATTACGGATGGCGGCCAGCAGGCGATCGTCAGAGTCGGCTGGCCAGATCGAACCGTGAAGGTGTTTGCACTTCCCGACAAAACGCCATACGCCAACCTGAATACTTGCACCTTCGATGGCGATGGTGATCTGTGGTTCACCGGGCAAAGCGGCCTCGTCGGCAAGCTGGCGGTGAAGTCAGGAAAAACGTCCGTATGGGATGCGCCGCACGGGCGTGGTCCATACGGCATCTGCAGTACCCCGCAAGGCGAGGTCTGGTGGTGTTCCCTGGCCGGCTCGTTCATTGCGCACATCGACCGCCGCTCAGGCCAGTCCACCGTGATCGAACCGCCAACCCAAGAGCAGGGCGCGCGACGCATCTGGAGCGACCGCGGCGGCAATCTGTGGGTCAGTGAATGGCTGAGCGGAAACCTGTCGATGTACAGCCCGGCTGCGAAAAACTGGCGCACGTTCAAAGTCCCAGGCGAAAATCCACATGTCTATGCGGTTTACGTGGACGAACGCGATGCAGTATGGATCAGCGAGTGGACCGGCAATGTGGTCTACCGCTTTGATCCAGGCAGCGAAAAGTTCGAGCGTTTTGGATTTCCGCGAAACGGGACAGCCATTCGCCAGATTCTGGGCCGTGCCGGAGAAGTGTGGCTGCCCGAAAGCGGCACCGAATTCATTTCCGTGATCCGCACGGCATGATTCCTCCTACAGCGAGTTGGTTGCTTACTCCTACGCGACGATAAACTTCGCGCGTCAGTGAACTGCGCGTCGGCGGCGGCTCTCTAATTCGGGTATCTATTCCGAGCGAGGGCGTCATGAAAGCCAGGATAATTCACGTCGGGTTGCTGGCCGTGGTGCTGTTGGCAGGCGGCTGCTCACGCAAAGAGGAAGCTGCACCGCCATCGGCGAGTGCGAAGCCCGCCACCATGACGCCCGCGCAATCGGCCACTCCGGTACCTGCTCCGCAACCCGTCGCAACCGCAGCACCGGCGCAAATGCTGCCGGATTTTTCTGCAGTAGTGGAGGCGAACAAGGCGGCAGTGGTCAACATCACTTCGACCAAGATGGCTTCGGCATCCAGAGAGCGGCGCACGCCATTCAGCGAAGACATTCCGCCAGACAATCCTCTTTACAAATTTTTTCGCCGCTTTGATGCGCCCACGCCACAGCAGCCCATGCAAGGCACGGGTTCGGGTTTTATCGTCCGCTCGGACGGCATTATCCTGACCAATGCCCACGTGGTAGAGGGGGCTGATGAAGTTCGCGTGAAGCTCACCGACCGGCGTGAATTCAACGGGCAGGTCAAGGGCATCGATCACGTTACCGATGTCGCTGTGGTGAAAATCGATGCAACCGGACTGCAGACCGTCAAATTCGCCGATCCGTCCACGCTGCGCGTTGGCGAATGGGTGCTCGCCATTGGCTCACCGTTCGGGTTCGAAAATACGGTCACGGCCGGCATCGTGAGCGCGACGTCGCGCTCACTGCCCGAGGGCAGTTATGTGCCCTTCATCCAGACTGATGCCGCAGTGAATCCGGGCAACTCTGGCGGACCGCTGTTCAACATGAGGGGCGAAGTCGTCGGCATCAATTCACAGATTTATTCCGGCACCGGCGGTTACATGGGGCTTGCGTTCGCCATTCCCATCGACGTTGCGTCGAATGTCGAGCAGCAGCTGATCCAGTATGGCAAGGTGGAGCGCGGGCGCATCGGCGTGTCCATTCAGGAAGTCAACGCCTCGCTGGCAAAATCATTCGGGCTGGACAAGCCGCGTGGCGCATTGCTGGCTTCGGTAGAGTCCGGCGGGCCCGCCGACAAGGCTCAGCTGAAGACGGGCGATGTGATCCTCTCGTTCAATGGCAAACCGGTCGAGACGTCGAACCAGCTTCCGCCGCTGGTGGCTGCAACCAAGCCGGGAACCAGGGTGCCCCTCGAAGTCTGGCGCAATGGCAAGACTCAGAACATGACCATCGCGGTCGGCGAAATGCCGGTTGAACGAACGGCACGCGCGCAACCCAAAGCCGATGACAATGCCAGGTATGGTCTCGCAGTCAGGCCGCTGTCGCCGGACGAGCGTTCGGAACTTGGCGGCGAGCAGGGTCTGCTGGTCGAACAGGCAAGCGGCCCGGCGGCGAAGGCCGGTCTGCGCCCCGGCGATGTGATCCTGGCCGTGAACGGAACCCCGGTAAAGAGCGTTGATGACCTGAAGCGGTCCGTGAGTAAGTCCAATAACACGGCAGCGCTGCTGGTTCGGCGCGGTGCGTCCAGCTTATTCGTGCCGCTCGATATTGGCTAAAGCCAATAGCGCGTTATTGGCTGAAGCGAAAGCCGTCGTAGTTCCGTGCGGCCACGTCGGCGCATATCTTCCGGTAATGCGCCATGCCGCCCGCATACGGCATAAACACGCGCGGCTTGCCCGGCACATTGGCGCCGAGATACCACGAGTGCTTCGCCTGCGGCAACAATGTGGCGTCGGCCGCCGCATTGACTTGCGCTACCCAGGATTCCACTGCTTCATCGCGTGGCTCGATGCGCGCAAGCCCGGACTTGCGCATGTGCGCAATGCAATCGGTAATCCACTCGACGTGCTGTTCGATCGCAACCGGCATGTTGCACAGGACCGAGGGGCTGCCCGGACCGGTCACCATGAACATATTCGGAAACCCTGCGACCTGCAAGCCGAGAAAGTTGCGCGGGCCGGCTGACCATGCCTTGCTCAATGCCAGGCCATCACGTCCGCGAATGTCCATGCGCAGCAGCGAGCCCGTCATGCCGTCGAAGCCGGTGGCAAATACAATAATGTCCAGCGGATACTCGGCGCTGCGCGTGCGAATACCTTGCGGCGTAATACGTTCGATCGGGTCGGCGCGAACATCGACCAACGTCACATTGTCGCGATTGAAGGTTTCGAAATAGTCCGTGTCGATCGGCGGGCGCTTTGCGGCATACGGATGATCGATGTCGGACAACTTCGCCGCCGTGGCCGGATCCTTGACGATCTGCCTAATCTTGTTGCGAATGAATTCCGAGGCCGTGTCGTTGGCTGCCTTGCTTACGACCAGATCGCGAAAGGTCGCACGGAAGCGCAGGCCACCGGTTTGCCAGGCCGCTTCATACAATGCTTGTCGTTGTTCCGGCGGGGTATCCAGCGCGGTCTGCTCGGAAACCGGCCAGGGATGCCCGTTCGGCGTGGAATGCATGACCTTGCGGATCTCGGAGGTGTTGTCTTTGACGTAACGTTTGAACTCCGGCGTCAATGGTCCATTGCGGGCCGGCACGCTGTAGTTCGCGGTGCGTTGAAACACCGTAAGGTGAGCAGCCGTCTCGGCGATAACCGGCGCTGATTGGATACCGGTGGAGCCGGTGCCGATCTGTCCGACGCGCTTGCCGGTGAACTCAACACCTTCGTGCGGCCACTGACCGGTGTGATACCAACGTCCCTTGAACGCATCGAGCCCGGGAATCGCCGGAATATTGGCGGTGGACAGGCAACCCACGGCAGTGATCAAAAACTGCGCGCTGAGATGATCGCCAGCTTCGGTGGTGACGTGCCAACGGTTCGTCATTTCGTCGTAGTGCGCGGCGGTTACGCGCGTGTCGAAGCGGATGCTGCGCTTCAGATCGAAGCGGTCTGCGACGAAATTGAGATAACGCATAATTTCCGGCGGGCCGGGATAGCGCTCCGACCATTCCCACTCGCGCATGAGTTCGTCAGAGAACGAATAACAGTAGGAATGGCTTTCCGAATCGCAGCGCGCGCCAGGATAGCGGTTCCAGTACCAGGTGCCGCCGACGCCAGCGCCCGCTTCCAGCACCTGAACCGAAAGCCCGAGCCGATCGCGCAGGCAGAGTAATTGGTACAAGCCGGAAAATCCAGCGCCAATGACTATCGCATCGAGCGGACGCGCTTCGCCGGTTGGCGGTTGTGGCGCTTGCGTCATCGTGCCGGTCGTTGCCATTCCAGTCCTCGCTTCATTGCACCTGCATTGTCCCATCAGACTGCTTTTTTTTTCCAGCTATCTCGCGCAACATCGAGCGAACGCTTCAGCGCGCGATAAACGAAGCCAGCATCACCAATCCCGCAACCAGTAGCGCAGCACCGATCAAAGACACAATAATCAGGCGGGCGGGGGTAATGATCGGGGCTTGGGGCCCGTAATCGCGGTTGCGGCCAATCATGAACAGCATCGATACGACGATGCGCATCACATGCAACAAGCTCGCTTTCTGTGCGGGTTGAGCGACTTCCGTTTCAGTAGATCGGGGAGCTTTCACGCGTGACTTTGGCGAGAGGATTAGGCATTTAGCCGAAGTTTAGATGATCCAACGCCGGCACACGATTGGCCGATCACCGGTATTTGAGCCTGTTTAGTTCCGGGCCAGAAGAAATCGTTGCCAACTGCAGCATTTTCAGCGTTTCCAAGCGCTTTGCACAGCAACGCGCCAAAGGGACTGTGCATCCTTGGCCCCGACAAATGAACTGGTGTTGGCTTCCCGGAATCGAACGGGATCGACGTGTCATTGAAAGCTCCGTGGACGAGTCCATCCGCGAACCGCAGCTCGAAAGCCTGGTATCCGAAATCGGGACGGATCTGTATCGGCTTGCGGCCAGTGTTCCGCCATCGTTGTTGGACGGGCGTGGACTCAAGGGCAGGGTAGTGGCCCGCGCGCTGCGCGATGAACAGCTGAGGGCCGCGATGTTCCGTTTCATTGATACGCTACCTCAGCTCGAAACCGCGTCCGACGTCGCCATTCATTTCTTCGCCTATTTTGAAGGCCATGCACTTGGCGGCAGATGGGGCAGGCTGCTGAAACTTGCCAACCCCGCCATCCTCGCCCCAGCCGTACGCATGGCGGTCGGGCGGGTCGCGCGCTATTTTTTAATCGAGGAATCTGAACACGCAGTCAGTCGCGTGCTGAAGCGGCTGCGGCGTTTTCCGGCCATGGCAAGTTTCGACGCGGTCGGCGAGGCCGTACTGACTGAAGCGGAAGCAGAGCATTACTTGAAACGCAATCTGGCATCGATCGACTGGCAAGTCGCCGGCGGGGCCAAGCCGCCGCATCTGTCCATCAAGTTGAGCGCGCTCACGCCCCGCGCCGATCCGATCGATCTGGCAGGCGCGCGTGAGCGCATCCTGACCAAGCTGAATCAGCTTATGCCACGCGTCCGTGCAACGCACGCGTGTCTCACCATCGACATGGAACAATACGAGTTGAAGCCGTTGATCCTGGATGTGTTCCAGCATCTGCTCGATGCCTATCCGCAGCCCGACTGGTTGCCCGCTATTGCGTTGCAGGCCTATCTCCCCGACACCGCCACCGATCTGGAACAGCTCATCAGAGCTGTGCGTGCGCGCCAGCGCCGCATCGGCATCCGACTCGTCAAGGGTGCTTATTGGGATACCGAAGTGGCGATGGCGCAACAGCGTCACTGGCCGCAGCCCGTATTCGGGCAAAAGGCGCAAACGGATGCGCAGTTCGAGAGCCTGACCGGCATGCTGTTCGACAACACGGATGTCATTTATCCGGCCATCGCCACCCATAACATCCGCAGCGTGGCGTGCGCAATGGCGCTGGCCCGCGCGCGGGCTTTGCCTGCCGGGTCCTGGGAAATACAGGCGCTGTATGGCATGGCCGATCCGCTCGCGAAAGCACTGGCGCGCCGGGGCGTGTCGTTGCGCGTGTACGTGCCGATTGGCAACCTTCTGTCGGGGATCGCGTATCTGATTCGGCGCCTGATGGAAAACACAGCGAATACCTCAGTCGTGCGACAGACCTATGCCGACGGCCGCGACCCGCGGGTGCTACTGGCGCCACCGCGTGCCGAAGCCATTGCGCCGACCCGGCCGAACACCAATTCGTTCACCAACACGCCCCACCTGGATTTCAGCCGCTCCGAGGTGCGCTCACGCTTCAAGCTCGCGCTTGAATCCGTGCGTGGCCAGTGGGGCCGTGAGTATCCGCTGGCCATTCAGGGCGTCAATCGCGTAGGTGCATTCGAAGCTTCCATCAACCCGGCCGAGCCCGGCGAAGTGCTGGGACGCGTGGAGATGGCTGACGATGCCCATGTGGATCAGGCGCTCGCGAATGCGCGCAAGGTGTTTGCCGAGTGGCGTGCAACGCCCGCTTCTGAGCGCGTTGAATTATGCATGCGAGCGGCGGGCATCATGTTGCGCCGGCGTGCGGAGCTGGCGGCGTGGCAAGTGTTCGAAGTTGGAAAGAATTGGCGCGAAGCCGACGCGGATGTCGCTGAGGCGATCGATTATCTGCGCTACTACGCGCAGGACATGAGCAGGCTTGACGGCTGGCAGCCGACCGCGCTGTTTCCGGGTCTAACCAACCACCTGCGCTATGAGCCGCGTGGCGTAACCGTAGTCATTGCACCGTGGAATTTCCCGCTGGCGATCCTGACCGGAATGACGGTCGCGGCGTTGGTGAGCGGGAACCCCGCGATCATGAAGCCGGCCGGACCATCGCAACTCATTGCGCATCAACTGCTCGACGTGTTCAGAGAAGCGGGTTTTCCGCCGCGCGTGTGTCAGCTGCTGACCGGCCACGGCAGCAAGGTGGGACAACGCCTGGTGGAGCATGCGGACGTCGCGATGATTGCCTTTACCGGATCGCGCGATGTGGGGTTGTCGATTCTGCGTCAGGCTGCGGGTCTGGTCCCGGGACAGCGGCAATTGAAGCGCGTGGTCTGCGAAATGGGTGGCAAGAACGCAATCATCGTGGACAGCGATGCGGACCTCGACGAGGCGGTGCTGCAGACATTGCACTCGGCATTTGGCTACCAGGGACAGAAGTGCTCGGCTGCTTCGCGCCTCATCGTTGTTGGCAAGGACCTGCATGATCGTTTTACGGCACGGCTGGCTGAGGCGCTCGACGCCTGTTCCTATGGACCGCCACAAGATCCGCAATACGAATTCGGTCCCGTAATCAGCGGCTCGGCGCGCAACAAAGTGCAGAGCTATATTGACTTGGGACGCAGCGAAGGCCGCCTGTTTTACCGTGGCAGCGTTCCCGAACGCGGCTGTTATGTGGCGCCAGCAATCTTCACTGAAATTGATCCGCGGCATCGCCTGGCACGTGAGGAGATTTTTGGTCCGGTACTCTCCGTGCTGCACGCGCGCTCGTTCGAGCACGCTGTGCAACTCGCGCTCGATACCGACTATGGCTTGACCGGCAGCGTGTTTTCACGGTTGCCCGCGCATATTGAACTGGCTCGCAATGAATTTCGCGTTGGCAATTTGTATATCAATCGCCGTACTACCGGCGCCCAGGTGGGGGTGCAGCCCTTCGGCGGCATCGGACATTCGGGCACCGGCATCCAGGCTGGTGGGCCCGACTACTTGAAGCAATTCATGTGGACACGCGTAGTCAGCGAAAACACTCTACGGCATGGCTATGTGCCGCCGGATAATCGGAGCTGAATTCAACGGCAGCGCAGAGACGCAAGCTATGATGCCATTGGCGGCTCAGGCGCGGACACTGGATGTCCCGGAGAGCGGCGTG
>JBJMWI010000196.1:0-5873 GCA_045810225.1 Burkholderiales bacterium | reverse complement strand
TGACTTCGGTTTCCGTGCGAGCACCGTCAATCCACTCTTGCATTGACGGCAAAACCTGCATTGTCGCTGCATACTCGCCGGCCGCTCCACCGAGCGACACGCCATAAGTATGCAGACGAGAAGCGACAGGCGCATACATCGCATCCGCAATGCAAAATCCGCCGAACAGAAACGGCCCTTGAGCCCTGTGCAGTGCGCGACATTGATTCCATATAGCCTCGACGCGTGCAATGTCGGCATCAAGCTCAGGGGATTTCGCCCGGCGCGGTAATGTACGGCGGACGTTCATCGGCATCTGACTGCGCAGGGTCGTGAAACCGGAATGCATCTCGGCACTGATCGAACGCGCGTGCGCACGCGCCGCAACATCAGCCGGCCAAAGGTGCATGCCGGAATATTTCTCTGCCAGATACTCGCAGATTGCCAGCGAATCCCAAATAGTCACGGCGCCGTCTTTGAGCGCGGGCACTCGGCCAGTGGGCGAATACGTCAGAAGAGCTTGCCTGGCATCCTTGCCGTAAAGCGACAGCCGCAGTTCCTCAAACGGAATGCCGGCTTGTTTCATGAGCAACCACGGACGCAGCGACCACGAGGAATACGCCTTGTTGCCGATGACGAGAACCAGATTGGGCATTGGGCAGGATTTCCGTTCCAGATGGTGTATGCCTAGTGCCGGGCGCGAAATCGGAACCAGCGGTAACGCGCGCGCGGCGTATTATCGAGCAAATACGTCGGCACCACGGCTTCCAGCGCTGACGGAAGAAACCCGAAAACGGCGGGGAATGGGCAATCGCACACGTTGGCGACCTTCATGGATTGGTAATTGTCCCGCGACAGCAGTTTGACCGGTGACCACTCCATCATCCAGGCCAGCAAATGTGACATTTCATCGTTGAGCGGCAGGATCGGCCGCTCAACCTGCAGCAGCCGCGAAACATATTTCACCAGTTCGTGAAGTGTATAAGTTGCGGGGCCGCACAGTTCGAAGGTACGGCCATAAGTTTGTGCTAGCTCCAGGCTTTCCACTAGCGCACGAGCAACATCGGCTACGTATACTGGCTGAAAACATGCCTTCGGGCATGGCAGCATGATGGCCGGAAGCGTTTGTGCGAGGCGCGCGAACACATTCAGGAACCGATCTTCGGGTCCGAATACGACCGACGGACGGAAAATGGTGGTCCGTATGCCGCTTGCTTCGGCGACATGGATTTGCTGCTCGCCATCCGCTTTGGAACGCAGATACGCGCTGGGCGCGTCATGGGCGACTTTAAGCGTGGACACATGCAGCAATCGGCGCAGTCCGGTTTTGCGGCAGGCATCAACGATTTTGCGAGGCAGTTCCGTATGCATGCGCACGAAATCGCCTGAACGCGCTTCGTGCAAAATGCCGACCAGGCTAATGACTGCGTCACAGTTCCCGATAGCGCGCTCCAGCATTGCGGGGTTGTGTATGTCAGCGTTGAATACGTCGACTGTCGGCAGCACGATCAGGGCTTTTGCGCGCTCGCGCCGCCGGGTTGGCACGCGCACCCGAATGCCGCGTGCTGCAAGCTGACGCGCTACGTGGCTGCCGAGAAACCCGGTGCCGCCTATAACGCAAACCGAGCTGACTTTCATGTTTTGGATCGGGCGGAGGTAGCGAAATTATAAAGTCAGCACATTCAATT
The DNA here is from genome assembly GCA_045810225.1 of Burkholderiales bacterium. Classification (GTDB taxonomy): domain Bacteria; phylum Pseudomonadota; class Gammaproteobacteria; order Burkholderiales; family JACQAP01; genus JACQAP01. Next base: position 4,206 of record JBJMWI010000196.1, on the reverse strand, counting down.
GTTGGGCGCCGATTTTGCTGGCACGACGCCGAGCCGATCGCGCAGGCTCAAATTCGGCTGGTGGAACAGACGGGCATAGTAAAGCGTGTTGTTCATGACTTTCTTGACGTACTCGCGCGTCTCGGAAAATGGAATGGTTTCGATGTAAACGGCGCCCTCCAATGGCCGGCTCGCCGCCCAGTCGCGCGCGCGCCGAGGACCCGCGTTGTATCCCGCCGATGCCAGCACCATTTGCTTGTCTACTGAATCGAGCACTTGGCGCAAATAGTAGGTCCCAAGACCAATGTTGCTATCGACGGTTTCAGTCAAAGTCGTGTGATGGCCAATCATGCCCAGACGCTTCGCTACCCAGCGCGCGGTGGCCGGCATCAGTTGCATGAGGCCACTCGCGCCAGCAGTGGAGCGCGCAGTATGCACGAAGCGGCTTTCTTGGCGCACAAGGCCGTATACCCAAGCCTCATCCAGGTTGAGCTGTTGCGCGTAATCCTGTACCAGCTTGCGGTAGGGAGCCGGGTAACGCAAGCCGAAGTCGTGCAAGATGACGGTCCGCTCCGCTGTGTCGATCGCACGTTCGTACCAGTCATTGCGCACCGCTAGCATGGCTGCAGCAAGCAACTGTTTATCGTCATAGTCCTTGATCGCCCACTGCCATTCAAGCGCCCCTTCGTACCGCAAGCCAGTACCGTACAGCGTCAGTGCTCGTTGTATCGCGCGGTCGGCCCCAACGGCATCCACTTCGTCTCCGGTAGGGTGATACGTCTGCGGCACGGAACTAATAGAAGTTCCAAGTTCATCAGCAGCAAGCTGGCCGTAGAAGTTGAATTCATTCGATAGCGGCGCAAGCAGCAGGTTTGCTTCGACTGGATGTCCTAGCGCCATCAGGGCTCTTGCGCGCCAATAACGCCATTGGGCACGTGATCGCTCAATGTTCGACATGCCGTTCACCGCCGTCAGCACATCGGTCCAGTCCCCGGCGCGCAACGCGGAACGCGCGTACCAGGCAAACTGACGGTCGTTCATGCCACTGCCGGCATTTTTGAACCAAGCCAGTGCGCCAGCATGCAAGTTGCGGGCAGCCGAGCAGGCGAGTTGCGCCCACGCATATTGCCTTTCCTCTTCGGAGAGCATGCCAGACACGCGGCGCAAATGGTCAGACCCGATCTCTGGCCAGCTTTCCGCGGTCTTGTAAATGGCGAAAATGGCAAGTTCCCGCTGGCCGCGGGTCTTGAGCAGCAGGGGCGTCCTTTCAAGATAACGTTGGGGACGTTTAGATATTGATTCCAGCAGCCTGGTGTCCAATCGCTGCGCTATCGGCAAGTACGTCATTAGCATCTTGACGCCGGCAAGATTGCCGTTTTCCAGCGCCAGGCGCACACGGCTCCAACTGTCATCGGCGGTGAGCATATCCTTGTCGAACATCGCCTGGAAAATCGGCAGACAGCTTTCCGGAAGCGCTTGGGCGGTGAACCACAACGGCCGGGCTTGGGTCAGGATGCCCGATTCCCCCCGCGCCAATTTTGCTTGTGAAGCATAGCAAGCGAGCTCCGTATCGGGCGTGCCGGACTTGCCGTACACCCGCAAGAAGCTTTCCCATTCACCGTTTCGTGCTAGCTGGCGCAGCCAGTCTGCTCGCATACGATCAGCCACCAAACTGCCTTCATGCTTGGCAAGGAAACTCTGGATTTCGGCCGGCGACAAGTCGGCAAGGCGGGAACGTAGCTGCCAGTAGTGCACGTACGGAGTCAACGCGTAGTCATCCTCCAGTCTGGATGCACGTTCGTTCAGTTTCGCGATATCGCCTCGCTGAAATGCTTCTCGCGCTTCCAGAAACAAATCATCCTGAGGAGCGGCAATTGCTGCGCAGGAAACAAATATCAGGCAAAAGGCGGTCTTGACATTCATCAATCGCAAACGGCAAAAAGTAGTGGGCATGATTATAAGCGCGACCCGTCGTCGCCAGTTGCTTAACGCCGCATGCTTAGCAAAGAAACAGTGAACGGGCCGGATTGCGGGTTTCTTCGCAGCTTGAATAACCGAGCTGGTTCAGAAAACGGCGGAATGCAGGTTTATCGCGCGCGGGGACTTGCATGCCGACGAGTACGCGGCCGAAATCAGCGCCGTGATTGCGGTAGTGGAACAGCGTGATATTCCAGTCGTCATTCATTTTTTTAAGAAAATTCATGAGTGCGCCCGGCCGCTCTGGAAACTCGAACCGGTAGAGCAATTCATCCATGACTACAGGTGCACGGCCACCCACCAGATGACGCACGTGCAGTTTGGCCATTTCGTTGTCGCTAAGATCCCGAGTAGGGAGTTTGTGCCTGCGCAAGCGTGCTACCAGGGCGCCAATCTCGCTGCGGTCGCGCACTTGCACGCCGACAAAGACATGCGCCTGCCGGGCATCGGCATAACGGTAATTGAATTCGGTTACGCTACGCGGCCCGAGCAGCGTGCAGAACTGCCGGAAACTGCCGGGCCGTTCCGGAATAGTGACCGCCAGAATGGCCTCGCGTTGCTCGCCCAGTTCAGCGCGTTCGGCGACGAAACGCAGGCGCTCAAAGTTCATGTTGGCACCGCTGGTGACCGCGACCAGCGTTCGACCTGCCAGCTTGCTACGTTCACTCCACGCCTTGGCGCCCGCGATGGCCAAAGCCCCGGCCGGTTCGAGGATCGAGCGCGTGTCCTCGAAGACGTCCTTGATTGCCGCGCAGATGGCATCGTTGTCCACCAGGACCATCTCATCCACCACATCACGGCACAGCTTGAAAGTCTCTGCCCCGACTTGCTTGACCGCGACGCCGTCCGCAAAAAGGCCGACATGCTCAAGCGTAATTCGGCGGCCGGCCGCAAGAGAACGCGTCATTGCGTCAGCGTCGACCGGCTCTACGCCGATCAGTTTGATGTCGGGCCGAAGTCGCTTGACGTAAGCGCCGATGCCAGAAATCAGCCCTCCGCCGCCGACTGGGACAAAAATTGCAGCGATCGGGCCCGCATGCTGGCGCAGTATTTCCATGCCAACCGTACCCTGTCCGGCAATTACATCCGGATCATCATAGGGGTGGACAAAGTTCAGTTTCCCGCGGCTGGCAATCTGCATGGCGTGTGCATAAGCGTCGTCATAGGAATCACCGAACAACACTACGCGTGCACCCCGTGCCGCTACGGCGGCCGTTTTGATTCGTGGCGTGGTTGCAGGCATTACAATGGTTGCGCGGCAGCCCAGACGCTGCGCTGACAGCGCGACGCCCTGCGCATGATTGCCGGCCGACGCCGCGATTACTCCCCTTGCCAATTGCGCAGCGGTCAAACGGGTCATCTTGTTGTAGGCGCCACGCAGCTTGAAGGAAAACACCGGCTGCATGTCTTCACGCTTGAGCAATAAGTCGTTGCCCAAACGTTTGGACAAGGATGAGGCAATCTCTAATGGCGATTCAACGGCTACATCGTAGACGCGCGCATTGAGTATTCTTTCAAGGTAATCTGTCTTCAATGAGTTTTCCTTTGCCGATCGGGAATCCGATCGAGCCTATAGCGGGCGGCCGGTCTGCGCAACTTCCGACGGCAGTGTTTGTACCGCGGGCGCGTAAACGCTATGCTTGAGCGACGTTAGTCATTGACCAGCATGGACCAGGACCAACTCAAGCAGTCCGTGGCAAAGGCCGCCATCGATCATATACCCCACAATTGCGTTGTTGGGGTCGGTACCGGGTCCACAGCGAACTATTTCATCGATGAACTGGCAGCGATCAAAGGCCGCATCGAAGGCGCGGTGGCAAGCTCAGATGTCAGCGCCGCACGCTTGAAGCAGGTTGGAATCCGCGTATTTGATCTTAATGTGGTCGCCGACATTCCGGTCTATGTGGACGGCGCCGACGAGATCAACCGCCAGTTGCAGATGATAAAAGGCGGTGGCGGCGCACTTACCCGGGAGAAAATCGTGGCGGCCGTGGCACGGACCTTTGTCTGCATTGCCGATGCAAGCAAGCTGAAGGATGTGCTGGGCACATTTGCCCTGCCTGTTGAAGTGATTCCCATGGCACGTTCCCATGTCGGGCGCGAATTGGTTCGTTTGGGCGGCCAACCGAAGCTTCGCCAGGGATTTATCACGGACAATGGCAATGTGATTCTGGATGTATACGGACTGCGCATTGTCGATGCACTGGAATTGGAAACGCAGATCAATCAAATCGTCGGTACGGTTACCAA
>JBJMWI010000195.1:0-7129 GCA_045810225.1 Burkholderiales bacterium | reverse complement strand
CATTGCCGAAGCGGACCCAATGCACTCCATCGAAGCGCATGAGTTGCATCTGTTCAATCGGGAGGTAATCAGTGGGGCTAGTGCTCATGCGGGTCCCGGGAAGCAGCATGGGCAGTTCCACCTGTTTCCGTCTATCCACTTGACTCCTTTGGCAGGCGCTTCATTCTTACTTCACATCTTGTGGCCGCTCCATCTGGCACCGGACCTGCGGAACGTTGTCCTTTGCTTACATGTGTTTCCAGTCCCCAGTCTGTTCGAACGCATAAGCCGCCCGGTAGATAGTTGCTTCGTCGTAATGCTTTCCAATCAACATCATGCCGATTGGCAATCCGTCGACGAATCCGCAGGGAACGGTCATAGCGGGATGGTGGGTAATGTCAAAGGGACACGTGTTGCCGATCATCTCCAACGCGCGCTGGAAATATTCCTCCCGGGGGCAATTTGCTGCAGGCAGCGGTTGCGCTTTCATTGGCATGGTTGGCATCAGTAGCAGGTCGTATTTTGCGAGTTCGGCATCATAGGCTTCGATCAGGCGCCGTGTGATGTTCATCGCCTTGCCGTAGTAGTGACTGCCGTGATACTTCTTGATATAAACGCCCAGGGTCGTGATCACCTTGGTTGTTTCCGATAATTCATTCGCGCGTAATTCCCAGCCGTGCAGCTTGTCGATCAAGCTGGTGACATAAAGGTCCGGCCGACTGAGACCGTATCCATCGCCGAACATCATCGTCTGCGTTATGCCTTCTACCCCGATCGGCAGCCATAGTGCGGGCCCGATCAGATGTGCCGGAATGGAAACCTCTTCTACTTTCGCACCGAGCTTCTTGTACAGTTCGGCGGCCTTTCTGACTTTCGCGTCCGAAGCCGCTTCCGATTCGGGCCGGCCGAACCCTTCGCGGACCACACCGATTTTCAATCCGGCAACGCCACCGTCCAGCATTTTTGAATACTTCACTTTCTTCGGCGTCCCGTATTGACGCGGATCGTAACCATCCGGGCCCGCAATGACTTCCAGCATGAGCGCGTTATCGCTGACGGTGGCAGACATCGGTCCGGTGTGGTCGACATAGATTTCAATGGGCATGATGCCCGTGTAAGGGACCAATCCATGCGTGGGCTTCATGCCATAAATGCCGCACCAGGACGAAGGCATGCGTATCGACCCACCCTGATCCCCACCGAGTGCGATGTCGGCTTCACCGAGCGCTACTGTGACGCCACTGCCGGAAGAAGAACCGCCAGCGGAAAAACCCATCTTGTGCGGGTTATGAACGGGTCCTTTTGCGCCGGTGTGGCTGCCTCCGGAAATGCAATACGATTCGCAGTGCGTTTTGCCGATGATTTCTGCGCCCGCGTCCAGCAGCCTCGCGACAACAGTTGCGTCAATGTCGGGCACGTAGCCTTCCAGTATCGAGTTGCCGTTCATCATCGGCACGCCCGCCACCATGACGTTATCTTTCACGGCGACTCTCTTGCCTTTAAGCACACCAGACGATGCGCCCTTGATCGATGTCCTGACGTACCAGGCGTTGCGTGGATTCTGCGAAGCATCCGGAAAGTAACCGGGCGTGCGCGGATACTTCACGGCCGGCAGATTGTCCGGCATGGTATCTATGAGGTTGTAGGCGTCGATGTTGGGTTTGATCAGGCCTAGATACGACGTCACGTCTGCCTCGGTGAGATCTAGTCCGACCTGTTCGGCGGCGTCCCAGATTTGCTCGGGTGTCGGATATTGCACTGCCATGATGGTCTCCTTTATAGGTTGAAAGGGATGGTCTGAAATGCTTTTCTTTGCGCAAGTCAGGGAGAAAGCAGCCGGACCAGTTCCGGGTTGTCGTGGACCTTCGCCGATGACCCTTCGAGTGCGATCTGACCTCGATCCATGACATAGCAGTATTGCGATACTTGCAGCGCCATCTTGACATGCTGTTCAACAATCAAGATGGCAATCGTTTTTGCAAGTTCTTCCAGGCGCGTGGCGATCTCCTCGACCACGCCGTGCCACACGCCCTCGGTCGGTTCATCCAGCATCAATAGGCTCGGCCGGCCGAGCAATGCGCGGCTGATCGCCAGCATTTTGCGCTCGCCTCCGGAAAGTGTACCCGCCTGCTGGGACAGGCGCTTGGCGAGCAACGGAAACAAGGTCAGCATTTCGGCGATGCGCTCCTTGCCCCCGGCATTGCTCATCGCGCCGATCAATAGATTTTCGCGCACGGTCAATCGTCCGAATACGCCTTGTTCCTGCGGGACGTAGCCGATACCAAGGCGCATCCTTCTCTCCGTAGGCAGCCGCACGACATCGCTGCCATTGAAGCGTACCGACCCGCGCGCCGGAAGCAGGTCGCCCGCCAGTGTCTTGAGCAGCGTGGTCTTGCCTGCGCCATTGCGTCCCAGGATGGCCACACCGCCGCGCGCCGGGACCTTGATGGATACGTCGAACAACGTCTGGCTGCTGCCGTAAAAGGTGCACAGCCGATCCGCATCGAGCAAAGACGCATTCACCAGAGCGATTTCAGGCATGGCTCAAATACGCCTCCCTGACCTTGGCGCTGTTCTGGACTTGCACAGTGGGCCCGCTTGCCACCACCTGGCCCTGGTCGAGTACTGTCAGCGAGTCGCAGATGTCCTTGATGAAATCAAGATCATGTTCGACGATCAGCAGCGAGCAAACCTGCTTGATAGGTGCTAGCAATTCCCCGGTGGCACGCCGCTCCTGACCGCTCATTCCGGCCGTGGGCTCATCGAGCAACAGCAGCTTCGGGTTGCCGGCCAGCGCCATCGCTATCTCCAGCCATTGCTGCTCGCCGTGCGACAGCACGCCGGCCAGATCGCCTTTCCTTGTGGACAGACGGAACTGCTCCAGCGTTCTTGCCACCTGCTTGTCAAGGGCGCGTCTTGAACGGGAGAACAACAGCCCGGCCAAACTATCCTGTGCCTGCACCGCCAGCAGTATGTTGTCGTACACGCTCAACTCAGGCAGCACGCTGGCGATCTGGAATTTGATGCTCATGCCAGCGCGCGCCCGCTCCGCCGGTGGCGCATGGCCGATGTCTTTTCCCAGAAACCGGACGCTTCCGCCATCAGGCATTTCCGCGCCTGCGATGCATTTCAGCAGCGTGCTCTTGCCGGAGCCGTTGGGTCCAATCAGACCGTGGAATTGGTTGTCGCTCACGACCAGATCCACACCATTGAGCGCTGTCAGTGCGCCGTAAATCTTGGTGACATTGCGTGCCTCAAGCAAATTCATGTTTACGCCGGTTTCTGATCCGCATCGGCGGGCGGCGCGGCTTCATTCGGCCGGCCGAAGGAGCCGATCCGTTCACGATCTGAAGCGAAAAAGCCAATAAGCCCGGTCGGGCGAAACATCACGATGGTCAGCAGCAGCAATCCGAGGATGATCGGCCAAAGCCGCTGAAATTCTTGCGATAGCATGAAGCTCAGGTACTCGATTACGCCTGCCCCCAGGATCGCGCCGATCAAAGTGCCTACGCCGCCAAACAAGACATAGAGCACCACCTGCGTCGAAAGCACCGGGCTCAGCTGACCGGGGCCGACATAGCCCTCATGGAATGCATACATGCCCCCGGCGAGCCCGGCAATGAATCCGCCGAGCGCAAAAATAATCCCTTTTACGTGCTGCACACGGTAACCGAAGAACGTAATGCGCGTTTCGTGTTGCCGAATGCCCGCGAGCACGAGCCCGAACTGCGAGCGCGTGAGATACTTGAGCGCGACATAGGTGCCGAACAATATTGTCAGTGCCATGTAATAGAACCAGACGCCCTCCGTGATTTCATGGCCGACAAACGTCAGCCGCGGCAAGGAAGGGATGCCGTTTTGGCCGCCTACGTACGACCAGCCGCGTGCAAGCCGCTCCACCACGTAAGACCCGGTAAGCGTTCCAAGCGCCACAAACACGGTGGACGGTACACGCCGACCCAAAATGACAATAAAAGCCAGGATTAACGAAACAATCAGACCGACCAACCCAGCCACTGGCAACAACACCAGTACCGAATTGATGCCTGCTTCCGTGGCAAGCAGCGCGGTGCAGTATCCCGCCATACCGAAGAACAACGCCTGGCCAAAGCTCAGAATGCCGGTATAACCCCAGACCAGGTCGAAACTAAGTGCAAGCAAGCCGAGAATAAACACGCGCGTGAAGAACAGCGTCCAGAAATCATCTGCGAAAACCGGAACGATCAAACTGATGGCGAGCAGCATGAACTCCAGCCATGGAATGATTTTTCGCAATGGTCGCGGCGCTATCAATTTGGTGGGCCGACTCATGTTGCAGCCAATGTCGTAACAGAGATTCCAGGAGCAAAACGCGACTCCAGGCAAATCCAGACCTGGAGTGGCGTCGATTCAATTACACAATCGTCAGGCGCCGCACTCCCCGGGCATGACGGGGCCGTTGCTCTTTTCGACGATCTCGTACTTACCGCCTTTGGATACGGCGGTGTACATATTCATCTTGACGTGACGCGTGCCAGGCACCATTTCGCACCCGCCGCCAGGTCCGTCGCTGATCTTGGCGTGATCCAGCGCTTTTGCCACGGGCTCCCGCTTGACGCTCTGCGCTTCTTTCACTGCGGCCTCCCACAGTCTGATGCCGCGATACATTCCGGTTGCGCCACTGCCGGCCGTGAACGGATTCTTGTCACCGAATTGTTTGCCGTATTCAGCCTGCAACTTGTTTCCGAAAGGGTCGTTGACAGCTTTGAAATAGTCCAGGCAGCTTGCCAGCCCCTCGATTTCATGGGCTGGCGTGATGCCCAGGGCATTCTCGTCGTAGTACACGCAGGACAGCCGACCGCCTTTTTTCTGGAAGCCAGCCTCATTGAGCTGCTTGAAAAAAGCCGCAACCCCCGGAGGTATGGTCGTGTTGAATACAACGTTGACCCCGCTCGACATGATTTTGTTGACGGTCGCACTGTATTCATTGTGGTCTACCGGAAAATACTCTTCGCCGATGACTTCACCACCGTTCTTGGTGATTACCGTGCGAGCATATGCATTCAGTGTATGTGGCCAAACATAGTCGGCGGAAGGTAGATAGAATTTTTTACCTCCGTTCTTGATCAGCCATGGAATGAAAGTGTCGCATTGCTGCGCTGGCGTAGGCCCGGTGCAGAAAAGGAAAGGCGTGCATTCCTTTCCCTCGTACAGCTGGGGATAAATATATAGTGTCTTCCCGCGATTAACGATGGTGTCCTTAATGGCGTTACGCATGGAACTCGTGATGCCACCGAACACGACATCAACTTTGTCTTGCGTCACCAACTTACGAACCTTGGTCACCGCAAGTTGTTCATTTGTTGCCGTGTCTTCGAGGATCATTTGCAATGGCCGACCGAGCAAGCCTCCGCCCTTGTTGATGTCATCGATGACCATTTTTGCCACTTGCGAATTCGGTATACCGCCCCAGCTGATTGCGCCAGTCAGGTCGGTCGCAATGCCGACCTTGATGGGGTCGGCTGCCCAAGCGCCTTTAGGGTTGTACAGGTAGCTTCCACCACCCAGTGCGATCATTCCCGTAAGCAGACTGGTACGCTGCAGAAACAGTCGTCTAGACGCGGACAACGGGCGGGTGCGGCGTTCATCGTTTTTCATTATCACTTCCTCCACTTTGATAGAAGGCCTTGCGGCCGAACCTTCACAATCGCCACGGCGATAATGAAGACCACAACATCCGCCACTACGGGCTTGATCGCCCACGGCAGCGCCGCGCTGGTGGCACCTACCAAGGCAGCCCCGGCAATGGCGCCCTCGAAACTGCCCATGCCGCCGAGCATGACGGCCAGAAAAGATTTGATCAGGAAAGGTACGCCCATGTCGGCGCTGATCGCGTAGATCGGCACCATCAGACCGCCGGCAAGGCCAGCCAGCGCCGCCCCGAATGCGAATGTTGCAGCGTACACGCGCCGCGTCGAGATACCGGATGCGCGTGCCAGCGCGGGATTTTCAAGTGAGGCGCGGACCTGTAACCCAAAACTCGTACGGGTAAGCAACAGATAGCACGCGATCATGACGATCGCAGTTATTACGATCACCGCCGTGCGCCATTGGGAAATCGAAATTTCACCAAACGAAAAGGAACCGATCAGCGGTGCCGTGACAGAATAAAATTGGCCGTTCAACAGCGCGCGGATCGACTCGCGCATCGCCAGTCCAAGGGCATATGTGCCCAGCATGGCGACGATCGGAGCCGCATAAAAACGGCGAATGACTATACGCTCGAGCACCAGTCCGGCAAGCCCCACGGCAATCGGTGCGACCGCCATACCTGCCCAAACGGGCAGGCCTTTACTCTGGAACAGATAAACGGTGTACGCACCCAGCAGCACAAATTCGCCATGCGCAAAATTGAAAATGCCCATCATGCTGGCGATCACGCCGAGGCCCAGCACTACCAGCACGAAGATCGAGCTATAGGCCAGTACGTCGAAGAAGAAAGGTACGATGCTCATGGACATGTAAATTATCGCTTCGAGAGAACATTGCCGAAGCGGACCCAGCGCACACCATCGAAGCGGATGAGCTGCATCTGTTCGATCGGAAGGTAATCAGTGGGGCTAGTGCTCATGCGCGTCCCGGGAAGCAGCATGGGCAATTCCACCTGTTTCCGTCTATCCACTTTGACTCCTTCGGCAGGCGTGTCATTCTTTACTTCACATCTTGTGGCCGCTCCATCTGGCAGCGGACCTGCGGAACATTGTCCTTTGCTTCAATGAGTACTTCCGTTTTCCAACCGTACCCCGTTCCTTCTACATCGTGTTTCGCTCCCGGTTGCCCGGCCTTCACAAAGCTCATCACGAAGATGGGAGCGATGATCTGATGGTCTTCGGCACGCATCCATGCTTCGCCAGTCGGTCCGATAGAATGCAGGCCTTCCAATGCACGGGCCACTTTGACGGGATCGGTGGTTTTCGCTTGAGTCATTGCGCTCGCGAGCATCTCCACCGTGCGGAAAGCAGGCATATAGGCAAGGTCGGCATTCGTTTGATACTTGCGCTGGTATTCCAGAATGGTGCGCTCCCACTGTGGGTCGGTTGCATTCAGATGCCAGGAATAGATTGTGGTCACACGGTCCGCCCCGGCCGCACCAATGGCTGACGGAGTGCCG
>JBJMWI010000194.1:0-16876 GCA_045810225.1 Burkholderiales bacterium | reverse complement strand
TGGATCCATTTGCCAGGGTCATCAGCCCGATGTTCTGGGGCGGTTTCCTGTCGATGCCACTACTCGCCGCAATATTCAGTGTAATGGGAATATTCGGCGGTTACCTGATCACGGTCGTAATAATCGGCGTGGATTCGGGCGCGTTTTGGTCGCAAATGCAATCAAGTGTCGATCTGCGCAATGACATAATGAACGGCGTGATCAAAAGCGTTGTATTCGGTGCCGCTGTTACCGCCATTGCTCTTTTCGAGGGGTACGATGCGCCTCCCACCGCGGAGGGCGTATCCCATGCGGTTACCCGCACGGTCGTTACATCTGCCCTGGCGGTGCTCGCTCTTGATTTTGTACTTACGGCGTTCATGTTTACGGGAGTCTGATTATGCAACGCACTACACTGGATCTCTGGGTTGGCATTTTTGTCACAGCCGGCGTGGCAGCGTTGTTTGTTCTCGCATTGAAAGTCGGGAACGCAAGCAGCGTAAACATGTCCGACAGTTACAGGGTCATTGCAGAATTCGATAACATCGGTGGATTGAAGGCGCGTGCTCCGGTAAAGAGCGCAGGCGTCGTCGTAGGTCGTGTGGAAAGCATCTCGCTCGATACCCGTAATTTTCGCGCCAATGTGGCGCTGCGAATTGACAAGCGCTATCCATTTCCGCGGGATTCCTCGGCTTCCATCCTGACTGCGGGCTTGCTGGGAGAGCAGTATGTCGGCATGGACGGGGGCGGCGACGAGCAAAATCTGAAGGACGGAGACCGTCTGAAGATAACCCAATCCGCCATTGTTCTGGAAAAGGTTATCGGCCAATTCCTCTATGGCAAAGCTGCAGAGACCAGTTCAGGGAAAAAGGAATAGCAAGCTTAAAAGGAAATCATTATGCAAACAGGTATGAAGGCACTAGGGAAATGGCTCATTGCTTTCTTAATAGCGGGTTTGTTTGTTAGTCACGCGCCAGCGGAGGAAGTGTCGCCCGATGCGCTGGTTCGGAAGACCACCGAGGAAGTACTCACGATCGTGCGCGAGGACAAGGACATCCGCGCGGGCGATGTCACTAAGATCGTCCAGCTGATCGAGCAGAAAGTTGCGCCGCATTTTGATTTTGAACGTATGACGCGACTTGCGGTGGGGCGTGCGTGGCGTGAGGCTTCGTCAGAACAGCGCGCGACTTTAGTGAAGGAATTTCGTACCTTATTGGTGCGCTCTTATTCTGCTGCGTTTACCGCCTATACCGGGATTGCGGTTGAATATCGCCCGTACAAGGCAACTCCCGGAGAGACCGAAGCGTCGGTACAGACGCTTATCAAACTACCGGGTGGCGCCGCGCCCATGTCGGTAGACTACGATATGGCCAAGACGCCAAAAGGCTGGAAAGTGTATGACGTTCGCGTGGCCGGGGCCAGTCTCATCATCAACTATCGTAACCTTTTTGCCCAGGAAATCCAGAGCGGCGGTATCGACGGACTGATCAAGAGCTTGATCGAAAAAAATAGTGAAAAGCCGCAACCTCCCACGGCAAAGAAATGATCACCAGAGAAGCGAATCGATACTTTATCGAAGGTCCGGTCACGCTTTATAACGTTGAACAATTTGTCACCGATGGCGCGACGTTTGAGGGCCCAAGTGTGGTGGTCGATTTTTCTCGAGTCACAACCGTCGATTCGTCCGCGGTGAGTTTGATGCTCGAGTGGATTCGGCAATTCAATAGCAACGGCACGAAAATCTCCTTTATCCATCTGTCTCAGAGTTTGCGCAGTTTGGCAGAGCTTTACGGCGTTATCGATCTGATTCCCATTGCTGCCGATTAGTGTTTTGCTGAACGCCAAATCTAGCAGTCCTTCGTGCCGCCGGCCATCCAGATAAGCGGGGTGTCAAAGGCCTACGGCAGCGTGCGAGCGCTCCACGGGATTACGTTGGACATTTTGCAAGGGGAGTTTTTCGCACTTCTCGGTCCAAATGGCGCGGGCAAAACCACGTTAATCAGCATTCTCGCCGGCTTGGCTCGCTGTGACAGCGGCACGCTTCGCGTGATGGGCCATGATGTGCTGACCGATTACCGCGAGGCGCGGCGCTCACTGGGCGTGGTTCCGCAGGAGCTGGTCTTTGATCCGTTTTTCACGGTGCGCGAGACCCTCCAGTTCCAATCGGGCTATTTCGGACTGGGCAGAAACAATAACTGGATTGATGAAGTGATGGCCCGCCTGGATTTGACCGACCGGGCGGATTTCAATATGCGCGCCCTCTCTGGCGGCATGAAACGCCGCGTGTTGGTGGCTCAGGCATTGGTGCACAAGCCCCCGGTGATCATTCTGGATGAACCGACCGCGGGCGTTGATGTGGAATTGCGCCAAGGCCTGTGGCAATTCATCCGCCAGCTGAATGGAGATGGACACACTATTGTGCTCACGACCCACTATCTTGACGAGGCGGAGGCGCTGTGCAGCAGAGTGGGAATGCTGAAACAAGGCAAACTGGTAGCGCTCGATTCAACGCACAATCTTCTCAAAGGCTATACGGGTGCACACTTGCGCCTTCGACTTGCAAATGGCCGTTTACCTGACGTGCTTGCGCCGCTGACTGCGACGGCTCCAACCAATGGGGAATACTTGCTCGCGCTGCGTGACTACGCTGAAGTCGAATCCGTGCTCGCCGAAATTCGCAAAAGCAATCTCACGGTGTCATTCATGGAACTGGAACAACCGGACCTTGAAGAAGTGTTCGTAGAAATCATGAGGAAGGATTGACCATGGTTGTTTCCGCGCCCATGGGTGCGTTCAGTACGCTGTTCCGCAAGGAAATCACGCGTTTTTGGAAAGTCAGTTTTCAAACCGTGCTAGCGCCTGTACTAACTGCGCTGCTCTATCTGCTAATTTTCTCCCATGTACTGGAAGAGCACGTTCAGGTTTACCCCGGCGTTCGCTATACCGCCTTTCTAGTGCCCGGTCTGGCGATGATGTCGCTGTTACAGAACTCCTTTGCCAATAGCTCTTCCAGTCTGATCCAATCCAAGATCACCGGAAACATCATTTTCGTACTCTTGCCGCCAATCTCACATTTTGAATTTTTTGCCGCTTATGTATTGGCTTCTGTTGTGCGCGGTCTGATGGTTGGTTTTGGAGTCTTCGCCGTTACGGCCATTTTTGTACACGTGCCGATTGTGAAAGCTGCATGGGTCATTGTGTTCGCACTGCTAGGATCCGGCTTGCTCGGCACCTTAGGGATTATCGCCGGTATCTGGGCCGAAAAATTTGACCAGCTGGCGGCGTTTCAGAATTTCATCATCGTTCCGCTTACGTTTCTGTCAGGAGTGTTCTACTCGATACACTCGCTGCCTTTATTCTGGCAAGAGGTCTCGCACTTCAATCCCTTCTTTTACATGATTGACGGTTTTCGCTATGGATTCTTTGGTGTCTCCGATGTCTCCCCCCTGCTTAGTGTCGCGATTGTAGGCGGCTGCCTTTTGGCTTTATCATTCGGCACCTTGTCGCTGCTTAAACGTGGCTACAAACTTCGCCATTGAAGAACGGTTATGGTTACACCAGAGCAAGTCAAATCCTACATCGAGCAGAATCTTGCCTGTGATCACGTCGAGGTGTCGGGCGACGGACACCATTTTGAGGCCGTGATCGTGAGCCCGGCGTTTCGGGACCGTTCACGGGTCCAGCAGCATCAAGTTGTTTACAAGGCGCTGGGGGATCGCATGCGTGAAGAGATTCACGCGCTCTCCATGAAGACCTTTACTCCGGAAGACTGGGCTGCGCGCTAGTCTCTATCTGCCAAGTGGATAAGCTGGTCATCCAGGGCGGCGTGCCGCTAACCGGGGAAGTTCGCATTTCCGGTGCCAAGAATGCGGCACTGCCAATCCTCTGCGCGGCATTGCTTACGGGCGACACGCTGAGAGTCCAGAACATTCCTCACCTGCGCGATGTGACTACTACGCTTAGCCTTCTCGCGCAGATGGGAGTGGAGATTTCACTGGACGAGAAACTGGGAGTGGGTCTGTCTGCGGCGAAACTGCACAACCTGTCTGCACCGTATGAGCTCGTGAAAACGATGCGCGCATCGATCCTGGTGCTTGGCCCTATGATCGCGCGTTATGGACAGGCCCGCGTGTCTTTGCCTGGTGGATGCGCGATAGGCCAGCGCCCGGTCGATCTTCACATCAAGGGTCTGCAAGCTCTTGGTGCGCGGATCGACATAGATCAGGGCTACATTATGGCTCGTGCCGAACGGCTCAAGGGGGCCCATATTGTCCTTGATTTGGTTACCGTCACCGGAACCGAAAATCTGATGATGGCAGCGGTGTTGGCTGAGGGAATCACGGTCCTGGAAAACGCGGCACGTGAGCCCGAGGTTTCCGACTTGGCGGAATGTCTGAACGCTATGGGCGCACGAATCAAGGGCGCTGGTACGGACATGATTACCATCGAAGGCGTAACGCAGCTGCACGGAGCAACGCACCGCGTGATGCCCGATCGAATTGAAATAGGCACATTTCTTTGTGCGGCGGCAGCCACTATGGGCGACGTCATGCTGAAGGGCACTCGTCCCAACATCCTGGATGCGGTTATTGGCAAGCTGCAGGAGGCGGGTGCGCATGTCGAGCATGGTGAAGATTGGATACGGTTGTCAACCAATGGCAACCTCCAAGCCGTGAATCTGCGTACCGCGCCCTATCCAGCCTTCCCCACCGATATGCAGGCTCAGTTCATGGCGCTAAATACGGTGGCGCAAGGAACTGCCGTCGTAACCGAGACAATATTTGAAAATCGATTCATGCATGTGCAGGAATTGCGCCGTCTAGGCGCTAACATCGAGGTGGAGGGAAACACGGCAATCGTGAAGGGGGTCAATCTCTTGCATGGTGCAAATGTCATGGCCACTGATCTGCGAGCCTCAGCAAGCCTGGTGCTGGCGGGTTTGGTTGCAAAAGGCGAAACTCTTGTGGACCGCATTTACCATCTCGATCGCGGTTACGAATGCATAGAAGAAAAACTTGGTCAGCTGGGCGCGCGCATCAAGCGGGCCCATTAATGGTAGCGCTTGATAGCAAAATATGAGTATCAGGATTGCTCTTTCAAAAGGGCGCATATTCGAACAATCAATGCCGCTGCTGAAGGCGGCCGGCATCGTCGCGACTGAAAACCCGGAAAGTTCGCGCAAGCTCATCCTGGCGACTAACAACGGCAGTGTAAGCATCATTATCGTACGCGCTTCCGATGTGCCGACCTATGTACAGTACGGCGCGGCCGACCTCGGTATTGCAGGCAAAGACGTGTTGCTTGAGCACGGCGGTACGGGACTCTATCAACCGATTGATCTTGATATCGCCAAATGCCGCATGATGGTCGCAGTGCCCGAAAAATTCGACTACGAAGCTGCTGTGCGCCGTGGTGCTCGCCTTCGTATCGCGACCAAGTATCTCAAAACCTCGCGTGAGCATTTCGCGGCAAAAGGGGTGCATGTCGATCTGATCAAGCTTTATGGCTCCATGGAGCTGGCGCCTTTAGTTGGATTGGCTGATGCGATTGTCGATTTGGTGTCGAGCGGCAATACATTGCGTGCGAACCAGCTGAAGGCCGTAGAAGAGATCATGCCGATCAGCGCACGCCTCATCGTCAACCAGGCCGCTCTAAAGCTCAAACGCCTGGAAATGCAACCGTTGATCGATGCCTTTCGTGCCGGGGCATTGGAGTTAGCATGATGAGTATCACGAGGCTATCTTCGAGAGATGCCGAATTCGAGACCAAATTAACATCATTGCTGGCCTTCGAGAGTGCGCAAGACTCAGGTGTGGAAAAAACAGTCGAATCCATAATGCGTGATGTGCGGTTGCGAGGGGACCAGGCTGTTCTGGAATACACCGCCAAGTTGGACTCTATGCCGGCTGACAGCATGGCTGCCCTGGAAATCCCTCGCGAAGATCTCAACCGGGCACTGGCTGAATTGTCTGCAGTGCGTCGTGACGCGCTCGAACAAGCAGCAGACCGTATTCGCAGCTACCACCAGCACACGACGCTGCAATCGTGGCAATACACCGAACCGGATGGCACCACGCTCGGACAAAAAATTACGCCTTTGGATCGCGTTGGTGTTTACGTGCCGGGTGGGAAAGCGGCTTATCCGTCTACGGTATTGATGAATTCACTGCCCGCCCGGGTTGCCGGCGTGTCCGAAATCATTATGGCGGTGCCCACCCCTTACGGTCAGCATAACGAACTGGTGATGGCGGCAGCCAGCATTGCGGGAGTCGACCGAGTATTCACCATCGGTGGTGCGCAAGCCATCGCCGCCTTTGCGTACGGCACTCAAACGATTGCGGCGGTTGACAAGATTGTCGGCCCTGGAAACGCTTACGTTGCAGCAGCAAAACGCCGGGTTTTTGGCCTCGTTGGCATCGATATGGTAGCCGGTCCTTCCGAGATACTGGTGATCTGCGATGGCACAGCGGATCCGGATTGGGTGGCCATGGATTTGTTTTCCCAAGCGGAACATGATGAGTTGGCGCAAGCGATCCTGCTCTGCCCAAATGTGCAATTCATCGACAAGGTTGCAGCAAGCATCGAGCGGCAACTGAATGACATGCCGCGCGCAAATGTCATAAGGGCTTCGCTGAACGGACGCGGCGCGTTGATTCAGACTCGCGATCTTGAGGAAGCATGTACGATCGCCAACCGGATTGCTCCGGAACATTTGGAACTGTGTGTGGAGGAACCTAAGCGCTGGGCACAGAAGATACGCCATGCGGGCGCAATATTCCTTGGTCGCTATACCTCCGAGGCGTTGGGCGATTACTGTGCGGGACCCAATCACGTATTGCCGACTTCGCGCACTGCTCGTTTCTCGTCCCCTCTGGGCGTTTACGATTTTCAGAAGCGCACCAGCCTGATTGAGGTATCAGCCGAAGGCGCGCGCAGGCTTGGCTTGATCGCGGCTGAGCTAGCAGCAGGGGAAGGCTTAACCGCTCACGCGAAGTCCGCACAGTATCGTATCCATCGATGAGCCGATTCTGGAGTGCCGTGGTACACGGCTTGACGCCTTATGTCCCAGGGGAGCAGCCAAAGCTCGCCAACCTGGTCAAGCTCAATACCAACGAAAATCCCTATGGCCCCAGTCCACGCGTGCTGGAAGCGCTACGAGCGGAGTTGGGGGATTCGCTGCGCCTGTATCCCGATCCGGTCAGCGAGCGACTGAGACAAGCAATCGCCGCGCGCCATGACGTGAGAGCGGCCAACGTCTTTGTCGGAAATGGATCGGACGAGGTGCTCGCCCATACTTTTCAAGCGCTGCTGAAGCATGAATTGCCGGTTCTGTTTCCGGATATAACGTATAGCTTCTATCCGGTTTATTGCCGTCTCTATGGTATCGAGTACCGCGAGGTGCCGCTGACAGAGTCATTCGAAATCGATGTAATGGACTACTTGCGCCCGAATGGTGGAATTATTTTCCCCAATCCAAACGCTCCGACGGCTGTCTTGTTGGCGCAGTCCGAGATCGAAAAGCTGTTGCAAGCCAGTCCGGGTTCGGTAGTCGTGGTCGACGAGGCGTATGTGAATTTTGGCGGCGTATCCGCTGTGCCACTGGTGCGGCGCTATCCGAACTTGCTGGTAACCCACACGTTGTCCAAATCACGTTCGCTTGCGGGACTCCGGGTAGGCTATGCCATCGGTCACCCGCAACTGATCGAGGCATTGGACAGGGTGAAAGACAGCTTTAACTCCTATCCACTGGATCGTCTGGCCCAGGCAGGCGCACTGGCAGCGATTGAGGACGAACCATACTTTGAGGAGACCTGGCGCAGAGTCGTCGAAAGCAGACGTCGAATGGTAGCCGGGCTTTTAAAAATGGATTTCGAGGTTATTCCTTCGACCGCCAATTTCGTTTTTGCGCGGCATGTGGGACGTACCGGAATCGATCTGGCGGCGAAATTACGCGAGCGTGGGATCGTTGTCAGGAATTTTCAGAATCCCGCCCGAATTGCGCCTTTTCTTCGTATTACGGTCGGCACGGACAGCCAGTGCGACTTTCTGATTGAGGCGCTTGGCAAAATTCTGGATGAGCCGGTAACGGCGGTGGCGTCGTCTACGCGATCGTAATTGAGTTACGATAAGGTCAACTGTACATCGCTAAAGCCATGCGCGAAGCCCAAGTCACACGCAATACCCTTGAAACCCAGATCGCGGTAAAGCTGAATCTGGACGGAGTCGGAAAATCCAAACTTATGACTGGTGTTGGATTCTTCGATCACATGCTTGACCAGGTCGCGCGCCACGGTATGGTGGATCTCGAAGTCCAAGCCAAGGGCGACCTGCATATCGATGCCCATCACACGGTAGAAGACGTCGGGATTACTTTTGGACAAGCGTTCAGCCAGGCAATTGGTGATAAAAAAGGTGTGCGTCGCTATGGGCACGCCTATGTGCCTCTGGACGAGGCGCTGTCTCGCGTGGTGATCGACCTTTCCGGCAGACCGGGATTGGAATATTCCGTCGACTATGCCCGTGGCCTGATCGGCGTATTCGATGTGGACTTGGTGCATGAGTTTTTTCAAGGATTCGTAAATCACGCCTCCGTGTCGCTGCATATCGACAATCTGAAGGGCCGAAATGCACACCACCAGGCCGAAACCATATTCAAGGCATTTGGGCGAGCATTGCGCATGGCGGTCGAAATTGATGCCCGCGCCAGCGGGACGTTGCCATCTACCAAAGGAAGCCTTTGACTGGTTTTGCAGGTAGTTAGTTAATGCAACAAATACCTTGTCATGATTGATATTGCGGTCGTCGACTACGGAATGGGCAATTTGCGCTCGGTGGCAAAAGCGCTCGAGCATGTTGCGCCGGAGAAGAACATCGCGGTAACAAGTGATCCATTGGAAATTGAGGCAGCTGCGCGCGTCGTTTTTCCAGGTCAAGGCGCCATGCCGGATTGTATGCGGGAGATGGATGCCAGAAAGCTACGGTTGCCCTTGCTGGAAGCTGCTCGAACCAAGCCGTTTCTAGGTCTGTGCATTGGCGTGCAAATGCTGTTCGACCACAGTGATGAAGGAAATACGGCCGGCCTCGGGTTGCTACCTGGGAGGGTCGTAAGATTCCCCCGCGGTCTCACGAATGGGAGTGGCGAAAAACTCAAGGTGCCTCACATGGGGTGGAACCAGGTCTACCAGGCAATGTCCCATCCGCTGTGGAATGGAATCCCGGATGGCACCCGGTTTTACTTCGTGCACAGCTATTATGTGGAGCCGGATGACAAAAACCTATTGGCTGGGACCAGTCAATACGCGTCGAGCTTTACCTGCGCCGTGGCAAGGAATAATATTTTTGCCGTGCAGTTTCATCCGGAAAAGAGCCAATCCGCGGGTTTGCGCCTGCTATCGAATTTCGTTACCTGGGACGGGGCGAAAGGCTTGATCAAGCAGGCAGGCGCGGTGCCTGCAACTAATGCCTGACTTTTCACAAACCGAGCTTCGGTAAACGGCATCACACCCTTCGATTGGCAGTGCAAATCGAGTCCAATTAACATCATGTTGATCATTCCAGCAATTGACCTGAAAGACGGACATTGCGTCCGTTTGAAGCAAGGTTCGATGACGAATCCGACCGTTTTTTCCGAAGATCCCGGTGCAATGGCGAGACATTGGATTAGTAAAGGGGCGCGCCGGTTGCACCTTGTTGACCTTAACGGAGCCTTCGCCGGCAAGCCGAAAAACGAAGAGGCGGTCAAAGCGGTCGTGAAAGCGATCGGTGGTGATATTCCTGTGCAGCTTGGTGGTGGTATACGCGATCTCGACACGGTCGAGCGCTATCTAGATGATGGCATTGCCTATATTATTCTCGGCACCGCGGCTGTGAAGACGCCTGGATTTCTCCACGATGCCTGTTACGCGTTTCCAGGGCACATCATGGTCGGTTTGGACGCAAAGGACGGCAAGGTCGCGGTGGAAGGCTGGTCCAAGGTAACAGGTCACGACGTGCTGGATCTCGCGAAAAAATTCCAGGATCTTGGCGTTGAAGCGATCATTTATACGGATATTGGCCGAGACGGCATGATGAGCGGTGTCAATATCAAAGCCACGGTTGATCTGGCGCGCGAATTGTCTGTTCCGGTAATCGCCAGTGGCGGTATCACGGATCTAAAAGACGTAGCTGCGTTGTGTGAAGCGGAAGCGGACGGCATTTTGGGTGCTATCACGGGCCGCGCGATATACGAAGGTACGCTCGATTTCACCGAAGCCCAGAAACTAGCCGACAAAATGGCGGGAGACAAGCCCGGGATTGCGGATGTAAAACCGTAGTACACGTGCCTTCATCAGCACTCAGTCCTGCCCACGTTATTTAAAAACCAGCTTCGCTCCTAATCAGTTCTCAAGTCACATTCAGTACCGCCCATGGGTCTTGCCAAACGAATTATTCCCTGTTTGGATGTTGCCGGCGGCCGTGTCGTCAAAGGCGTGAATTTCGTTGCTTTACGCGATGCGGGCGATCCGGTTGAAATAGCGCGCCGATACGATGAACAAGGCGCTGACGAACTGACTTTTCTTGATATCACAGCCAGTTCGGATGATCGCGGTTTACTGCTGGGCATAGTCGAGCAAGTCGCAGCACAGGTATTCATTCCACTTACGGTCGGCGGTGGCGTACGCGCAGTGGATGACGTGCGTCGTTTGCTCAATGCAGGCGCCGACAAAGTCAGCATCAATACTGCCGCAGTCCAGAATCCTCGATTAATCGAAGATGCAGCCGGACGATATGGTTCACAGTGCATTGTCATTGCCGTGGACGCTAAGCGGGTGCTAGGACCGGACCGACGTTGGGAAGTGTTTACCCACGGTGGCCGCCGTCCAACCGGACTGGATGCCATTGAATGGGGAAGACGAATGCAAGCGGCTGGTGCCGGTGAGGTGCTTCTTACCAGCATGGATCGGGACGGAACGAAGGCCGGCTTCGACATCGAACTTACCCGTGCGTTTTCGGATGCGCTCGAAATACCGATCATTGCGAGTGGAGGCGTCGGTAATCTGCAGCATCTGGTTGATGGGATCGTAGCGGGAAAGGCGGATGCTGTTCTAGCCGCCAGCGTGTTTCACTACGGTGAATTGACCGTGTACCAGGCAAAGCAATTCATGTCGCAAAATGACATCGAGGTTCGCTTGTGAGCGAGGTCTGGCTAGACGAAGTGGTCTTTGATGCAAACGGGCTTATCCCGGCTATCGCTCAGGACAAGAGTACCGGAGCATTGCTGATGCTTGCGTGGATGAACCGCGAAGCGTTGTCGGAAACGGTGGCATCCGGGCGGGCAGTATACTGGTCGCGTTCTCGACAACGCCTGTGGCGCAAAGGCGAAGAATCGGGTCATATCCAACTCGTAAAGCAGGTCCGCATTGATTGCGATGCGGATGTGATCCTGCTGGAAGTGGAGCAAGTGGGAGGAATTGCGTGCCATACCGGGCATGGACGCTGTTTTTTTCGGAAGCTCGAAAACGGGAAGTGGGTTGAAACAGAACCGCTGCTGAAGGATCCGGCGCGGATTTACCATTCCAAGCCATGATAGATGCCGATATTCTGCGCCGCCTTGGCGAAACGATTGCCTCACGCAAGGATTCCGAACCCGCTAGTTCCTACGTGGCTGGCTTGTTCTCCAAAGGGCAGGACGCCATTCTCAAGAAAATAGGAGAAGAGGCCGCAGAGGTCCTGCTGGCCGCTAAGGACGGTGATAAACTTCATATCGTTCGTGAAACGGCGGACCTTTGGTTCCACTGTCTGGTGATGCTGGCATGGCACAATCTCGGTCCGGATGATGTACTTGCCGAGCTAGAACGCCGCGAAGGCATCTCGGGCCTGGACGAAAAGAAGGCGCGGCGCGGCTGAAACTTATGATGATCTGCGTTGTAAACAGACTGCTGTCGAGATAGTCAATGACAACGACTGTTGATAACTGCGTGTTCTGCAAGATTATCAAAGGCCAGATTCCGAGCCGTAAGGTCTACGAAGACGACGATGTACTGGCCTTCCACGACATTAATCCGGTTGCGCAAGTCCATTTCATGTTAATTCCAAAGGAGCATGTCGAATCTTTGGAGCAGGTGCAGGATCGTCACCAGATGGTATTGGGCAAAATGTTGGTGTTGGCCAGCAGATTGGCACACGAGCAAGGTTCACCCGACGGATTCAGGACGGTTATAAACACCGGCCGTGTAGGCCGACAAGATGTATTTCATGTGCATATGCATGTGCTTGGCGGTAAGAATCCACTGCCGGGAATGATCCAACGCTCAACCTAAATATCTTGATTCAGGAGCATTAGAAATGGGTTCATTCAGTATATGGCACTGGCTAATTGTATTGGTCGTAGTACTTTTGATTTTCGGAACGAAAAAACTGCGCAACATGGGTTCTGATCTTGGCGGCGCCGTGAAAGGCTTCAAAGAGGGCATGAAGACCGCCGATGAGGACAAGCCAGCCGCAAGACTGGATGGCGCAAATGCCGCGCAGACGTTTGAAGGGGAAGTAAGAGACAAGACTAAAAGCTAGGTCGCTTTTTATCGCCGCCCAAATCCATGTTCGATATTGGCGCATCGGAAATCTTTGTTATCGGGGTCGTCGCACTCATCGTTATTGGCCCCGAAAGGCTGCCGCGCGTGGCGAAGACCCTGGGGCACCTGTTTGGCCGCCTGCAGCGCTACGTGTCCGAAGTGAAGTCGGACATTAGCCGCGAGATAGAACTGGAGGAGCTGCGCAACCTCAAGAATACGATGCAGGATGCAGCTCGGTCCATCGAGCAGTCGGTTACGTCACAAGTCAACTATATTGATAACGAGGTCAAGCAAGCCGGTGCTGAAGTGCAGAAGCAAGTTGAATCGGTGCAGAAGCAAGCTGAATCCATAGTTGAGCCGGTTGCTGGGATCCAGTTAATTCCCCCTACGGCACCAGCGCCGCAGGCTACCAGCTCAGAGGAATTACAGCAGCCGGTTGACGGCATGCGAGATACGGAATCGAAGCCCGGGGCAAAATCCACCAACGAAAAGCCGGGCTAATCAGGCCGGCCATCTATAGCTTCGTTTTTTTTCGACAATATCCACAAGATGGCCGAGCCGGATTCTTTCATGTCGCATCTGATCGAGTTACGCGATCGACTGTTGCGTTGCGTACTCGCGTTGCTGCTGGTGTTCGTCTGTTTGTTTCCGTGGGCGCGGGACCTGTATGCCTTGCTTGCGCAGCCCATGCTTGCTTCGATGCCGATAGGCGGACAGCTGATAGCTACTGAAGTAACGGCGCCATTTTTCGTGCCAATGAAGGTAACGATGATGGCCGCGTTTGTAATTGCACTACCGTACTTGCTGTATCAGATCTGGGCTTTCGTGGCGCCCGGATTGTACGCACATGAGCGAAAACTGGTAGCACCGCTAATCATTACCAGCACGCTGTTGTTTATCTGCGGCATGGCATTTGCATATTATCTGGTTTTTCCCGTTGTATTTCACTTCATGGTCTCTGTGGCCCCGGTGGGTGTTGCAGTGATGACCGACATCGGCAAGTACCTGGACTTCGTGCTGACCCTGTTCCTTGCGTTTGGCGTGACGTTTGAAGTGCCGGTCGCCGTTGTAATTCTGGTACGGATGGGCGTAGTAAGCGTGGCAAAGCTGAAGGAGATTCGACCGTACATGATCGTCGGTGCTTTCATTCTCGGTGCGGTATTCACGCCGCCAGACGTGGTATCCCAAGTCATGCTGGCCGTACCACTATGGCTTTTGTACGAGGTGGGGATCTTCGTAGCACAATGGATCACCAAATCCAGCCCCTCGGAGTCGAAGTCAAGCTCTGCGAGCTGACGCACATCCGTTTGCACCGTGGTGCTACTCGAGTTCGTTGCGTCTGGCAGGTCGCGGCCGCTTGCCGACACTCACCTTGACAGTCATTTCATTGCGATTGCGCAAGATCTTCAACGTCGCTGGCTTGCCCGGTTCAAGAGCAGCCACGAGATTCAGCATGCTAGTTGAATCCACCACGTCCCTGGACTCGACCGCCACAAGAATATCGCCAGGCTTGATCCCTGCGCGATCGGCCGGTCCACCACGCAGCACGCCCGCAATCAATGTTCCATGAACGTTCGACAACTTGAACGATTCAGCAAGTTCGGCGGAAATATCCTGAACCTCGACCCCGATCCAGCCGCGCGTGACCGCGCCCGTTCGAACGATTTGTTCCATGACTTGCTTGGCCAGATTAGCCGGAATCGCGAACCCTATGCCGAGAGAGCCGCCGCTTCTGGAATAGATTGCACTGTTGACTCCCACGAGATTGCCAGACGCATCTACCAGCGCACCGCCAGAATTGCCAGGATTGATGGCCGCGTCCGTCTGGATGAAATTCTCAAAAGTGCTGATGCCAAGATGGCTACGCCCGAGCGCACTGACGATTCCCATGGTAACCGTTTGTCCCACGCCAAATGGGTTGCCGATTGCAAGCACAACGTCGCCAACCGAGAGCCTGTCCGGGTTGCCGAAGGTTACTGCGGGAAGCCCCGAAAGATTGGCTTTTAGAACAGCCAGGTCAGTCTCCGGATCTGTACCGACGACCTTGGCGGGTGTTTTTCTTCCATCGGCAAGTGCAACTTCTATTTCATCCGCAGCTTCTACGACGTGATGGTTGGTCAGGATGTATCCTTCCGGGCCGATGATTACGCCGGATCCCAGACTGGAACTGTGTTGTGTCTCGCCATCCAGTTGATCGCCGAAGAAACGCCGAAAAAGGGGATCGTCCATGAATGGATGGCGTGGCACCTTCACATCCTTGCTGGTGAAGATATTGACCACAGAAGGCATGGCCTTCTTCGCCGCTCCGCTGAACGAGCCGGAATTTACGCGGTCATTGGGACCGTCGGATGTTTCCCGTACTGTGACGATACCGTTGTTATGCCCGGACCATGGAACCAGGTCCGGTCGCAAAGTCACTACCACGAATAACGCTGCAAGGCTGATCGTGACGGCCTGAGCAAATATGAGCCATAACTTGCGCATAAACGAAACGGAAGGAGCTACTTGGTGACTGCCGGGAACGCATTATTCACCAAATGGCTTTGTCATTGAAGTGCAGCGCACACAGAGCGACAAGCAGGGGCGTGGTACAGACCCGAGGCAGGGCACATTTCGTTTTTAGATTCCGTTACTTGTCGACGAAATCGTGGTTTGACAACGGACACAGCGTTCAACTACACTACGCGGCTTTTATTAATTGCCGACTGCGGACCATCCGCCCATGAAAACGTTTTCTGCTAAATCACACGAGGTAAAACGCGACTGGTTTCTGGTTGACGCCACCGATAAGGTGCTGGGGCGCCTTGCGTCCGAGATCGCCCGGAGACTTCGCGGCAAGCACAAAGTCACTTTCACGCCACACGTCGACACGGGTGACTATATCGTAGTCGTGAACGCGGAAAAACTGCGCGTCACAGGAGCCAAGGCCGAGCAGAAAGTGTATTACCGGCACTCAACCTATCCGGGTGGAATTTATAGTGCAACGTTTTCGAAATTGCATGGCCGTTTTCCCGGGCGTGTGCTCGAAAAAGCAGTTAAAGGCATGCTTCCCAAAGGTCCGTTAGGTTATGCAATGCTGAAGAAACTGAAGGTCTACGCGGGCTCGGATCACCCGCATTCGGCACAGCAACCGCAGAATCTCACCGTTTAGGACATCAGATGGCAATCCAGTACAACTATGGGACCGGCCGCCGCAAGAGCGCAGTAGCCCGTGTCTTCATCAAACCGGGTAGCGGCAAAATAATTGTTAATGACAAGCCGGTGGACGAATTTTTTTCCCGCGAAACCGGGCGCATGGTTGTCCGGCAGCCTCTGGTGATGACAAATCATCTCGGCACGTTCGACATCTTGATAAATGTGGA
This sequence comes from Burkholderiales bacterium, assembly GCA_045810225.1. GTDB lineage: Bacteria > Pseudomonadota > Gammaproteobacteria > Burkholderiales > JACQAP01 > JACQAP01. Next base: position 984 of record JBJMWI010000194.1, on the reverse strand, counting down.
TGGTGGTGGAGAATCCGGACAAGCAGGTGCCGTGCGGCATGGCATCTCACGAGCGCTGGTTGACTACGATGCGTCATTGAAGCCGATTCTAAGCAAGGCGGGTTTGATTACGCGGGACGCAAGGGAAGTCGAACGAAAAAAAGTCGGTCTGCACAAAGCCCGACGTCGTAAGCAATTCTCAAAGCGTTGAGATCCTCTCGCCCGGCCACCGAAAAAGCCGCCTTTGGGCGGCTTTTTTATTTGCTTCAAACTCGTGGCAGGCGATATCATCATCTATATCTATAAGTCATTGGTAAGATGAAAAAAATAGGCATCGTGGGTGGTACCGGCTATACCGGCGTGGAACTACTTCGGATACTGGCGACGCACCCAGAAGTGGAATTAAAGACGATCACCTCGCGCAAAGAGGCGGGCACGGCGGTCGCTGATATGTTTCCAAGCTTGCGCCGGCGCGTTCACATTAATTTTTCCGAACCGTCCGTGAGTGCGCTGGAGAAATGCGACGTCGTGTTTTTTGCCACGCCAAACAGAGTAGCGATGACGCAAACGCCTGAGCTAGTTGAAGCAGGCATTCGTGTAATTGATCTTTCCGCAGACTTTCGCATCAAGGACATTGCCGAATGGGGAAAGTGGTATGGCGTAAGTCATTCTTGTCCCGAACTCGTGGCGGAAGCAGTTTACGGTCTTCCAGAAGTGAATCGACTTCACGTTGCCAAAGCGCGGCTGGTGGCCAACCCTGGCTGTTATGCGACGGCTGTTCAACTCGGTTTCCTGCCATTGATTGAGGCGGGAGTAGTCGACAATACTCATCTGATTGCGGATGCGAAATCAGGTGTCAGCGGCGCTGGTCGCAAGGCGGAGGTCAATCTGCTTTTCTCGGAGGCTTCCGATAATTTCAAAGCGTACGCTGTGTCCGGTCACCGGCATTTGGCTGAAATCTCGCAGGAGCTGAGCCGCGTAGCGGGACAAACGCTGGGATTGACG
>JBJMWI010000193.1:0-3070 GCA_045810225.1 Burkholderiales bacterium | reverse complement strand
GGCGACCTTAACGCCCTTCTCGGCGAGCTTCAGAGCGATGCCACGGCCGATGCCACGCGAGCTTCCAGTAATCAGCGCGAACTTTCCTTTGAGTGACATAGAGCACCTCCACGTCTGGATGGGGCGCAATTCTGCTCCTGGGGACAGGGGATGTCAATGCTGGAACGTGGACCGCAAGGCGCTGAATTGCAGCGTCGATCACGCACTCACGAGAACCGAGATCCTTCACTCGGGCTTCCCGAACTGGAGAACGCGTTCGGGATCCCTCCCTCGTTCAGGATGACAGCATCGCTGAGACTTGCGGATTCTTCATTCCCTGATTTTTGGAAGGCTGTCATCCTGAGCGGGCCGAGGACCCTGCGCGTTTGCGCCAGCGCAGGGTGGCAAGCGAAGGATCTCGGTGTAGTTCTCTGTGAGAGTTGCAGGAACAGATACCGCCGCGATCACGCCAGTTAGTTAGCAATCTGAAACGCCAATTACACCTGTACCTTTTGCATCCACTGCGCGACCTCGACATTCCAGCCCAACTGGGAGTGGATGGCATTCTGTAATTGCGATGACGCCGCCGGCTCACCGTGCACCAAATAGGTGATCGCAGGATTCTTCTTGAAAGTTCGCAGCCAGCCCAGCAGCTCAGGTGTGTCGGCGTGATCGCTGAACTGTTCCAGAGTTGCTACCTGGGCACGTACAGGAATTTCTTCGCCAAAGATTTTCAGGCCGGGCACGCCGCTCTTGATCAAGGCGCCTCGCGTCCCTGGCGCTTGAAAGCCGATAAACAGAACGAGGTTCTTGGCGTCAGGAAGGCGCTGGGCCAGATGGTGCAGCACGCGCCCGCCGGTGGCCATACCGCTCGAAGAAATAATGATCGTCGGAAACCGTGACTGATTGATCTTCTTCGAATCTTCCACCTTGGTATCAAAAAAGAAACCATTCCAGGCAAGGGGCGAGCCGTATTTGCCGATAAGTTCGCGCGCTTCGTCGCTGAATTCGTCTGAATACTTCAGGAAGATATTGACCGCGCGGATGGCCATAGGACTATCCACATGAACCGGCACAGGCGGAATTTCACCATCATCCATCATGTCTTTCAGCAGGAAAATCAGTTTTTGCGTGCGCTCAACGGCAAACGCGGGCACAACCACCGTGCCGCCGCGCGCCACGGTCTCTTTGATCAACCGAGCCACTTCGGGACGCGCATCGCTGGTTGGGTGATCGCGGTTGCCATAGGTAGACTCCATCACCAGCAAGTCGGCGCTCTCGCCCTCGGTTGGGCCAGAGCGCACCACTTTTACGGGAGCAACTTGATTGTAGCGTACCCGGCCGATGTCGCCGGTGAACAGGAGCGCGCGCTGGCTACCATTCTGTTGCAGCGTGATCTCCACCAGGCAGGAGCCGAGGATATGGGCGGCGCGGACAAAGCGGAACGAGAATCCGGGACGCAGCTCTATCTCTTTCCCGTATTCCACCGGACGGAAGTACTGCAACGACTGCTCCGCCTCCTGCATGGTGTAAAGCGGCAGCGCGGGCTGATGCCGGCTGGAGCCGCGCTTATTGTGAAAAGCCGCATCTTCTTCCTGTAGATGGCCGGAATCGGGCAGTAGCACCCCGCAAAGATCGATGGTCGGAGCGGTGGCGTAAATGGGGCCGCTAAAGCCTTCCTTCACCAGGCGCGGAATCCAGCCGGAGTGGTCGAGATGCGCGTGGGTGAGAATTACCGCATCGATTTCCCGCGGCAGAATCGGCGATGGCTGCCAGTTGCGCTCGCGCCACTCCTTCTTCCCTTGGAACAGCCCGCAGTCAATCAGGACTTGGAAGCCAGTGCGGCCGCTGGAATCCTCCGAAAGGTTAATAAGGTGCTTAGAACCGGTAACAGTCCCCGCAGCGCCGAGAAATTGTATGTAGGCCATGTTTAGTTCAATGTTTAGTGGTTGGTGGTCGGTGTGTATTTGTGTTTGGAACTGAGTGCCTACGGAGTGCTGGTGGATTCTACAGGAACAAGGTTGTTCTTCATGTCGGTCTCCGGCACGCTGCCATCATTTACCTGAGCTTCTGCGGGCCGGGAGCGCAGCGGGATGCGGACGGTTGCTTTCTGTCGCGCTGGAACCCACAGCCGTCTGCTCGGACTCTCATCGCGTGCACGGGCAATGACCGGAACTTCAGCGCCAGCTCCTCCCAGGTTTTCTACAGTCACGGTGAGCAGAAAGCCGCTGCCCAGCATTTCGCGCGCGTACACGGAGGCGATGCGGAAATCGGGTAGCCCGCGATCGCGATATACCCAGTCATCAAAGAATTGTTCCAGGTTGGCGGCGGCCTGAGGGGCAGCCGTGCGCGCCTCCGCCTCAAGCAAGCGCTGCATGTAAGCCGGCTCTTTGTCCTCTTCTGCGCGATACTTGCGAAGTGCATTTTGCAGTGTGCGGTCGCCCAGCATGTCGCGCAACAGCCACCACACGTACATGCCTTTGCTACGGGCCAGCAACTCGTCGCTGCTCGAAGCGAGCGATGTGGCAGCAGTCGATGGCGGCTGGCCTGACTGGCTCGCTGGGCTGCCGGCCAGGTTAGATTTTTCGATCTCAGTCAGCATGCGCCTGCGCGTCTCCATAAATGCGATGGCCGCCGCTCGGCCCTCCTGTTTCTCGCGCTGAAACGCCTGCGCCGCGACGGCGATGCCTTCATAGATCCACAATCTCGCCGAGCTCACGTCGGCATGGCTGCGCGCATAAGCCAGCGAGACTTCCAGTTCCTTGGTGGGCTGATTTTGAAGCGGCGCGAATAGCACCGGCCCGCTGCTGAATGGAATGGCCGACTGTTCTCCCAGTTCGACAATTTGGAATCGTTCCGATCTGGCCGAAGAGAACCACTGCACCTGGGCGGCAACTTGCGCGTAGCGATTGGCTAACTCCTGATGGTAATCGAGAAAACGTACCAGGGTGGGAGTCTCGATGCGCTGATATTTGCCGATGACGAAGACGGGGACATCTAATCCGAACGGCGCCCAGTCATAAGCGGCACTCATTTGGTAAGCGGCGGGACCGGCCTCATTGGCGGTCACTTTTTCTGCGATGCCGGTCGC
>JBJMWI010000192.1:0-25045 GCA_045810225.1 Burkholderiales bacterium | reverse complement strand
AGCAGTACATGGGCTCCCTCCGGCACCGGTATGGGCAAGTTCTGTATTAGCGGCGTCCGTACCAGTACGCTGTGTCCGGGGACAAAACCGATCAACGTGGTGTAGTGCTGATTGCCGTCGGAGCCAAGCTCCATTTGAAGCCGCTCGCCAGGAGGAAGTTGCGTCCCTTCAAAACTACAGATCGAGATCGTGGATTGATCGGGCTCAGTCACTTGAAGTGCCACCTTTTGGGGACGTCGTTGAAGGCGAAAGTATAGCCAACTTCCACCGCTAGCTGCGGTAAGCATTGGATTGCTACAATGCCACCAATGCAACAGGAACCGGTTCTTCACCATGCAATAGCAACCCGTTCTAAGATATAGGAGCATGTCAAAGAGGTTGATCGATCTGGGAGGCGACGCAAACGTGCAAGATTGTTGCGCCACGAGAAGCAGGCGTTAGACAATGGTATCCAATGATGCATTGCTCGATGGATTTAGCGATGCGCTTTGGCTCGAGGACGGCCTTGCGCGAAATACATTAGAAAGCTACCGGCGCGATTTGACGCTTTTCGCTTTCTGGCTTTCAACGGCGCGCGGCAAATCCCTGTTGCAAGTTCAACGCCTGGATTTGCTGGACTATCTAGCTTACAAATTCAAGCATAAGTCCGGAGCCCGTTCGGCGGCTCGTTTATTGTCCAGCCTCAAACGCTTTTACCGTTATCAGCAGAGAGAGAAGCGGATCAAGACTGATCCGACCTTGCAAGTCGACTCCCCCAAGCTTCCGCGCAGTTTGCCCATAACGTTGGCGGAGCAAGACGTCGACACGCTTTTGGCTGCGCCGAATATCGATACGGCGCTCGGTTTGCGCGACAAGGCAATGCTTGAAACGCTCTACGCTAGCGGACTGCGTGTATCAGAGCTTGTAACGTTGAGTGTGCGGCAAATAAGTCAGGACGCGGGTGTGGTACGGGTCATGGGTAAGGGCAGCAAAGAAAGGCTGGTGCCGGTAGGAGAGGAGGCACTCCTCTGGATCGATCGCTATGTGACCGATGCCCGGCCTGATATATTGCTTGGCAGACCAGCAGACGCGTTATTCGTAACTTCACGGGCAGACGCCATGACACGCCAGGCGTTCTGGCATTTGATCCGTCGCTATGCCAAGCAAGCGGGCATTCGCAAAGGCATATCACCGCATACCCTGCGCCATGCCTTTGCTACGCATTTGCTCAACCATGGCGCAGACCTGCGCGTTGTGCAGATGTTGCTGGGCCACGCAGATATTTCCACAACACAAATTTATACGCATGTTGCGAGTGAACGGCTCAAACAGTTGCACGCAAAACACCATCCTCGGGGGTGAGCGCGGGATATTTTTATGACGCAAATTGTATTCACGTTGGTCGCTTACCTCATCGGTTCGGTGTCATTCGCAGTTATCGTAAGTTGGTGTTTCGGCTTGCCCGATCCGCACACCTACGGTTCCGGGAATCCCGGAGCAACCAATGTGCTGAGGACAGGAAGAAAAGAAGCGGCGGTGCTCACCCTACTTGGCGATGCTGCGAAAGGTGCGATTGTTGTGTCTTTGGCGAAGCGCCTGGCACCGGAATTTGATCTGAGCGAATTTACCTTATCGGCAGTGGCGTTAGCTGTTTTCATCGGCCACTTGTATCCGATATATTTTGGCTTCAAAGGCGGCAAAGGGGTGTCGACCGCCGCAGGTATTTTGCTGGCGCTCGATCTGCGTATCGCCGGGGTTGCATTCCTCGCATGGCTTTTAGCGATCGCAGTTTTTCGTTATTCGTCCTTGGCATCGATGGTGGGGGCCTTTGCCGCCACGATGGGCGCGATCTTCCTTCTGGGCTGGAGCCCCCTCGCTGTAATGGTGCTGGTAATGACGACGTTGTTGCTCTGGCGTCACCGGGGCAATATGCAACGACTGCTCAATGGCACTGAAAGCAGAATTACGCTATTGCGGGGCGCTTCAACTCATCAAGCTCCCAGCGTGGACGAACCGAGAAGCCGAGAGGCCCCATAGCGCCGGCTAGCAGCCGCTGAGCGCCCGCAAAGGCGATCATCGCCCCGTTATCCGTGCACAGTTCCACAGGCGGATAGAAGACCTCGTATGCGCGCATTTTGGCTTGATGCCTCAGTGCTTGCCGAAGGCAATGGTTGGCGCCCACTCCTCCGGCCACTACCAACCGGTCAAGTCCCGCTTGGGATAGGGCACTCATCGCCTTTGCTACCAGGACGTCAACGATCGCGCTCTGAAATGCTGCGGCGATGTCGGCCTTATTTTGCGGGCTCTCCAGTTCGCGTTTCAGAAGCACCTGTGCGGCGGTTTTCAAACCAGAAAAACTGAAATTCAAGTCGCCGCTTGCGATCATCGGACGCGGTAATTTTATTCGTTTAGGGTTCCCTGACTCGGCCAATTTGGCGAGCGCAGGTCCGCCTGGGTATGGCAGTCCCAGCAGCTTAGCGGTCTTATCAAAGGCTTCGCCTGCTGCGTCGTCGACCGATTCGCCCATCAGTTCGTATTGGCCGACTGCGTTAACTTTCATCAGCTGAGTGTGGCCGCCGGAAACAAGTAAAGCGACAAAAGGAAAACTTGGCTTAGGTTGCGCGAGTAGGGGGGAAAGGAGGTGCCCTTCCAGATGGTGGACGCCGATGACCGGAACACCGAGCGCAAACCCCAAGCCTGCCGATACACTGGCTCCGACCAGCAGCGCGCCAGCCAGCCCTGGCCCCATGGTATAGGCGATACCATCTATGTCGCCCAGCGCTCGACTGCTTTGTAATAGCAGTTGCCGTACGAGGGGCAATAGCCGCCGTACATGATCGCGCGAAGCCAGTTCCGGGACCACCCCCCCGTATTCGGAATGTAGGGCGATCTGAGAGTAAACGATGTGACCGAGCAGCCCAGCGCCCGTGTCGTAGAGGGCTACACCGGTCTCGTCACACGAAGTCTCCACTCCTAGAACCAGCATAAGTCTTTGAATTTTGTTTGCCGACACCTGTTAAATCGAACCGGTGATAGTCCTGAATAGGCCCAGAATGTTTCCAAAAGCCGGGGATTATTGCTAGAATCGCACCCTTCGTTTTTGGGCTCATTCACTAAGGAAGTTGGTATGCCGACGATTCGTGTCAAGGAAAATGAGCCGTTTGAAGTGGCCATGAGACGCTTCAAGCGGACAGTTGAAAAGACTGGTCTGCTGACCGAGCTGCGAGCGCGTGAATTCTACGAAAAACCGACCTCCGAGCGCAAACGCAAACTCGCAGCGGCGGTGAAGCGGCATCACAAACGCCTACGCAGCCAGCTGCTGCCTCCCAAGCTGTACTAGTAGCAGGGCAAGACAGTAAAATTTAAACGGTGGATGGGATCCCATTCACCGTTTTGCATTTGTATCTTTATCCCATCTGTGGTCATGGCGCTCAAAGCCAAAATTACCGAAGATATGAAGACTGCCATGCGCGCCAAAGACGTGCAGCGGCTTTCGGCCGTTCGACTCTTGCTGGCGGGGATCAAACAAAGGGAAGTGGATGAACGCGTCGAGCTTTCCGACCCCGACATTCTAACGATCATCGAGAAGATGATTAAGCAACGGCGGGACTCTATTGAGCAGTTTAAAAAGGGAGGTCGCCAGGACCTCGTAGACAAAGAGCTGTTTGAGATTGAAGTGCTTCAAGGATATATGCCGGCCGCCATGTCGCCTGCCGAAATTGACGCTGCTGTAAACGAGGCCATAGCCAGTAGCAACGCGCGCCTGATGGCGGACATGGGTAAAGTCATGGCCTTGCTGAAGTCTAAACTGGCTGGTCGAGTGGACATGGCCAAAGTATCCGCGCTGGTTAAAGCCAAGCTCACCGGCTAAACAGGACCTAACGCCCTTCGCGGGTCATACTGTCCCGGAACTCGGGAAAACTGACCTATAATCCATGGAATGTCCTGCGATATTCCTTCTTAAGCCGCAGGATCCACGGCGAGATGCTCACGCATGATTCCGAATTCTTTTATTCAGGATTTACTTGGTCGCGTGGATATCGTCGATGTGGTCGAATGCCATGTCCCGCTGAAGCGGTCCGGTTCAAACTACTCCGCACGATGCCCGTTTCATAACGAAAAATCCCCTTCTTTCACGGTCAGCCAAACCAAACAGTTCTATCACTGCTTTGGTTGTGGTGCGCACGGCACCGCGATCAATTTTTTGATGGAGCATCAAGGCATGGGATTTGTTGATGCGGTCAACGACCTGGCGACCCGCGTTGGCATGGTGGTCCCGGAGCAAAATTCATCCGAATCGCAACGCAGAGACAAGGCTGGGACTGAGGTAAATTTGCTCGATGTCATGCATGCGGCTGCTCAATTCTATAAAGCACAACTGAAATGTTCGGAAAAGGCTATCACCTACCTCAGAAATCGCGGCCTGACTGGTGAAATTGCCGCACGGTATGGCCTTGGTTATGCGCCCGGCGGCTGGCAGAACCTCGAGGCGGCATTCGTCGACTATCAAACTAAATCGCTCACCGAAACGGGATTGGTAGTATCCGGAGAAGACGGCCGACGTTACGACCGCTTTCGCGACCGCATCATGTTCCCGATCCATAACCAGCGCGGGTCAATAATAGGATTCGGCGGACGGGTAATCGACCAGGGTGAACCAAAATACCTCAATTCGCCGGAAACGGCTCTCTTTGAAAAGGGTCGTGAGCTTTACGGGTTGTTTCAGGCGAGAAGCGCTATCAGGGATGCGCAGTGCGTGGTTGTCGTTGAGGGGTATATGGACGTGGTGGCGCTGAGCCAATACGGTGTCGGTTACGCAGTCGCTACGCTCGGTACCGCTACAACTCCCTGGCAGATACAAAAGCTGTTCCGTCAGGCTGACAATGTTATCTTCTGTTTCGACGGGGATGCAGCCGGACGCCGTGCAGCCTGGCGCGCATTGGAAAACAGCCTTTCCCAACTTCAAGACGGCAAGCAGGTTCGATTTCTGTTTCTGCCCCCGGAGCATGATCCCGACAGTTTCGTGCGGACGAACGGCAAGGAAGCATTTGAAACGTTACTGGCGACAGCGCCGCCGTTGTCCGAAATACTGGTACGGGAACTTGTTGCCCGCGTAGACATGCGTACGATTGAGGGACGGGCCAAGCTTCTGCAGGAAGCAAAGCCCCTGGTAAAACAGGTAGGCGCCCCCATGTTGTCCCTGATGCTGCGAAGACAATTTGCTGAACTGGCTGGCCTATCCCAAGCCGAACTCGACCGTAGTTTCGAGATCAAAACCGTATCGCGCTCTCAGACGCCTGCGCGGCGAGATTCGATCAAGCCGTCGTTGATTCGTGCGCTTGCCGAGATGCTGGCGTTCCGGCCCTCGCTAGCTCCGCTTGGGAATGCACATCAGCTTCACCAGAATGCCGATCTCGCTTCCAGTGAACTCCCGCAGGCGGAGCTTTACATACTTGGCAAGCTGCTCGATCTGTACGCTAATGGGTCTACCATCAACAGCGTAGCCGAATATTTCCGTGGCAACGAACTTGAGAAGCTGGCCCAAGAAATCGAAACCGGAAGCATGAAATGGCATGAACTGGACGACGTTGCGCTGCAGGCCGAGTTCATCGGAGCGTGGACTAAACTAGCCGAGCGTTTTCGCAATATACGCATGACGCTGTTGCTCGAAAAGAGCAAAAGTCAGACTTGGACCTCTGAAGAAAAAGAGCAGTTTCGCCGCTTGCAGCAGAGTGCCAATGAAACCATGGGGTGACTCCGGTATAATGCGCGGTTATTTTTTATTGCGCTGTCAGTAAGGGTTTGTTTTCGAGGGAAATTCGCACATGGCTAGGGAAAGACGCAAAGACCAGAACAAAGAGCAGGTGCAGGTGCAACAGCCGATTGATGCTGAAGCGCGGCGCATGCGCCTAAAGAACCTGATTGTTCTGGGCAAGGAACGTGGCTACCTGACCTATGCCGAGATCAACGATCACCTTCCTGATGACATGCTCGATGCTGAGCAAATCGAAAATATCATCAGCATGATCAATGATATGGGCATCCAAGTCTATGACGAGGCGCCCGACGCGGAAACGTTGTTAATGAATGAATCCACGCCGGCGGTGGTGCCTGATGAAGACGTGGTTGAGGAAGCCGAACAGGCATTGTCCACAGTGGATTCGGAATTCGGCCGCACCACTGATCCTGTCCGTATGTATATGCGAGAAATGGGTTCCGTGGAGCTGTTAACGCGGGAAGGCGAAATCGAAATCGCCAAGCGCATTGAGGACGGCCTGAAGCACATGATCCAGGCGATTTCAGCATGTCCCACGACAATTGCAGAAATCTTGCATCTCGCGGAGAAGATTGAACGAGAGGAGATGCGGATCGACGAAGTTGTCGATGGCCTGATCGACCCGAACGCTCCAGAAGCAACGATTTCCGAAGAAATCCCGGAGGAAGACCTCGAAGCAGATCTTGGGACTGAAGATGCCGACGACGATGATGGCGCCGCCGTGCAGAACGCCGCCATGCTGCAGTTGAAGGCCGATGCACTGGAGCGGTTCGCTAAGCTGCGAGTGCTATACAACAAGATGATCAAGGCGCTGGCCAAGAGCGGATCACGCAGCCGGCCCTATCAAAAAACGCAGGAAGAAATCTCCGCGGAATTGATGTTCATTCGTTTTTCCGCCAAACAAGTGGAGGCGTTGTGCGACGGGCTGCGCGGATTGGTTGAAGAAGTGCGTTCTTACGAACGTGCAATTATGGAATTGTGCGTCGAAAAAGCGGCCATGCCTCGCGCATATTTCATCAAAACATTTCCCGGCAATGAGGAAGATCTTAACTGGGTGGGCCGGGAGGTCGGTGGCCGTAAGCCTTATAGCGATGTGCTTTCCAGATTCGCCCCTGCCATCATGGAGCAGCAGCAATCGCTCATAGACCTGCAGAAGCGTGTCGGTATTCCGGTTAAGGATCTCAAGGAAATTAACCGTCAAATGTCGACTGGCGAGGCTAAGGCGCGCAGGGCTAAACGAGAGATGACCGAAGCTAACTTGCGATTGGTGATTTCAATTGCGAAAAAATACACCAACCGAGGTTTGCAATTTCTCGACTTGATCCAGGAAGGCAATATCGGCTTGATGAAGGCCGTGGACAAGTTCGAGTACAGGCGTGGTTACAAATTTTCCACCTATGCCACATGGTGGATCCGTCAGGCCATCACGCGATCCATAGCCGATCAAGCACGTACCATTCGTATTCCCGTGCACATGATTGAGACCATCAATAAGATGAATCGCATTTCGCGCCAAATTTTGCAGGAAACAGGACAGGAGCCTGATCCCGCTACGCTGGCCGTCAAGATGGAAATGCCAGAAGAGAAGATTCGCAAGATTCTGAAGATTTCCAAGGAACCAATTTCGATGGAGACGCCGATTGGCGACGACGACGATTCTCACCTTGGGGATTTCATAGAGGATCAGGCCACAATGGCCCCCTCGGACGCTGCTATCTACACCAGTCTGCGTGACGCGACCAAAGAGGTTTTGGATACGCTGACTCCGCGTGAAGCTAAAGTATTGCGCATGCGGTTCGGCATAGAAATGAATACTGACCACACTCTTGAAGAGGTCGGAAAACAGTTCGATGTTACTCGGGAGCGCATTCGCCAGATCGAGGCAAAGGCTCTGCGCAAATTGCGTCATCCGTCGAGGTCGGAGCGGTTGCGCAGTTTCCTGGATAATAATTGAGATCTTTTTAAGTTAGCGAAATAAAATGGCCGGGTGCTCGCCCGGCCATTTTTTGTGCGGCATATCAAACGGGCCTGTAGCTCAGCCGGTTAGAGCAGAGGACTCATAATCCTTTGGTCGTGGGTTCGAGTCCCACCGGGCCCACCAACATTCGATTCCAGTGCCGTTCCGGCAACAGCCTCCTGCGGGAGTCCGGCAGGTATCTGCTCATATCAGTAACATTGTTGAAATGGCGACCGCACTGCCAGAACCGTGTGCTACTAGCCGACACTGTATCCGTGTCGTCAGCATTGGCCCAAGGTTTGAGCTCAATATACATCTCATCGGCGGTCGTGTGGCGGTTAACTCTTATGGCAACGCCAAGCCTAATTAATAGTCATCCTTTTCCGTAAGGTCGCCGAGATCATCAATCTCGTCTTCGTCGTAGAAATCTTCTTCGTCTTCTCGCCAATCACCCGAATCAATGACCTCATTGACTATATCGGCAACACGGCTTCGCACATCAAGTTCCGCTTGACCACTGATACCACCTGTTTCTACATAAGCTTCCTCGTCATCGTCGATTCTAATGGTGGCGTTTGGCCATTCCTCCTGGAACGCTTGTAGTAGCTGGCTTTTGAAATTCTCGTACTCTTCATCGGTGACGACGCCGAGCAGATCATGGTTTGAAAAATACGCTAAAGAAAATGTGGAGGACATGGTTTACTCAAGCCTATAACAATGGAAGGGCATCCCGGCCTCAATTTTGATATCCGAATTCCTGTGGGTGATCGATCATTTTACAAATTGCAGGATAACATTCCGCGTATTGCACATGAATTTGCAAGCTGAGCTCGGTTTCAGATTGCCGTCTGTATCACGTGGCACTTGCGAACAGGGCCTGTCGCTTGGGTCACCACGATGTCTAGTTTAACGCGTGTAATTTGGTATGTTGGCAATTGCGGTCAGCCTTAATATAGTGCGACATCGACCCCGGTAAAAAGCGCTGTCACTTGCCCGTTACGCTAAACTTCAGGCATATACGATTGCGTCCGTCGGCATAGCTGTAGTTTGCTCCGTCGGTTAACCCTACAGTAATGAATATGCCCAGTCCGCCGATCCTTCGTTCCTTAATGGTGGACTCTATATCCGTGCGCCGGCCTGCTGCCAGAGGATCGAATGGCGGCGCGGAGTCCTCATAAACCAGTTCCATCTCCCCATTGTCATGTTGGAATGAAATGGAAACTGGCGCATCGCTATCGCCTCGATGGCCGTGAGTGATCGTATTGGTGAACAGTTCTTCGACGATTAACGTCAGTTTGTGGCGATCTTCGTGACCCAGGTTCGAAAGGGCACCGAATTCATCGATGAGCGCCCTGATTTGCTGAAATGCTTGTAGCTGCGCAGGGAAAATCCGAACCAATCTGGGCATGTTTTTCCTAGGCGGCACAGCAATTTGCAATTCGTGGTACAGCTGGCGGTTGCTGCAAACATCGCGACTTGCATGCTTCTTGCACCAAGTCCTGTGCGCGGCGAGGTTTGCGGCCGCTACAATATGGCACCGAAGAGGGAAAAATGAACAAAGTTGCAATATTCCGCCAGGACATCCTCATTTTTGGGCTGCTCGTTTTGGCGGGTGCGTTAGCGTGTACGCATGCGTTTGCCGGCGAAGCCGGACGCATCAAAGTATCCAAGGGACTCGTACAGATCGAACGCAATGGCAAGATGATACCTGCGCCAGTTGGGGCGGCTGTAGAGGTCGAGGATACGGTGAAAACGGGCGCGGATGGCTCGGTTGGCATAACTTTCCATGACAACAGTCTATTGTCTGCGGGCCCCAACAGTGAATTGGTAGTTGAGCGCTTCGTATTCGACAGCACTACCCACCAAGGCGAATTTGATACACGTCTGAAGAAAGGAACGCTTGCAGTCGTCTCCGGCAAGATCGTAAAGCAGTCCCCGGAAGCTATGCGTATCAAGACACCTGCTGCAATTATGGGCGTACGCGGCACGGAGTTCATCGTCAAAGTGGATGAGCCGACTGCCAATTAAAGCGGAGACACCAAAAGTGATCTCTGTTTGCCCATCTTGAGGCCGCATGATTCTTATTCACTTCGCCGGCCGCCTCTCCATAGTAGTGCCAAAATTGTCAGATCATCCGAACGTTCGGTAGTGAGTACGAAGTTGCGTACGTCATCTCTAATTGCATTGAGCAATACACGCGAATCCGCAACATCCACTGACGATGCCAAGATGGAATACAGACGATGTCGTCCATAAAGTTCTTTTTTGTCATTCATTGCTTCCGTAACGCCGTCGGTAAACAGACAAAGCGCCTCTCCCGGTAACAGGAAGTACTGTTCCGATCGATAAGCATAACCTTCAATGACACACAGTGGAGGGCCCGAATCTCCTAGCAATCTCTTTGGAATTTTCTGGTCAGGACGAAGACAAAACGGTACGTCATGTCCAGCGTTACACCAATTCAGTTCCCCCGTTTGCAAGTTCAATATTCCCGCGAATACCGTCACAAAAAGCGTTTCCGGATTATCGCGAGAAATTTCAGCATTCGCCGCGCGCATGACTGCCCCGACGTCCGCCGCTTGATCCATACGTAAAGCCGTGCTTTTGTACAACACTTTGCTTACAGCCATGAATATGCTGGCAGGTAATCCTTTGCCCGCTACATCCCCGACCATGAAGAACAAGCGGTCGCTGTCTAATTTGAAAAAATCGTATAGGTCACCGCCGACCGATTTAGCGGGCTCTATGAGCGCGTGCAAACTGAATCTGGAGTCGCCGTAGGCGTCGGCCGAAGGCGGAGGGAGCATTCCCATTTGTATACGTTGCGCCGCCTCCAGTTCGCCGGCTGCGCGCGCCGCTGCTTCACGTTCGTTTGCCAGCGCTTGGCGCAACGTGCGGCGTTGCCGGTCAGCTTCAATCAACGCTCCCGTTAGCATCACACCGAACAAAATTGTGCACGCTACTGTTGCCCAGGACATGTCGACGAGCAATTGCTGCCATTTATAGAGGCTAAATCCAGCCAGTAGGAGGCCGACTATTAGAAAGACATAGACCAATGCTGCGACTTTCGGCTTCACTGCCGGAATGCCGAAAATAAGTATTAACCCACATGTCACCAAAATGATGCGCTCAACATTCTCTAGAAATGCGGGCCGCTGCAACAGTTTTTCTTCGAAAATATTCTCCAGAATTTGACTGTGTACCTCTATACCCGGGATGCGTTCTCCAAGCGGCGTGGTTTGATAGTCGAGTAATCCCAAACCGGTGGCTCCGATCAGGGCTATCTTTCCTCGGATTTGTTCCTCGTCGACACTATCGTCCAGCACATCAGATGCCGATAGAAATCGGTTTTCATCGTGCGGGCCGAAATGGACCCATATTGTTCCATCCATATCAGTTGGAATGAATACCTCACCGATGCCAAGACCTTTAACGCGCTTCGGCTCGCCGATTACCACAAAAGCAGATGTATGAGTCGCAAGTCGCAAGACTTCCATGGACAACGCTGGCGTAAGGACGCCTTCGATTGATGCTATGAGGTTAACGCGGCGCACGATTCCGCCGCTGGTGTCGACGCTCAGCAAACCATGGCCGGGAGCGGCTGCCTCCAGCTGTTCCAGACTGCGCAGTGTTCCCGCAAAATGCCGGACGTGAGGTGTGGGATCGCTTCCGCGGATACGAAACGGTGCCGAGCGGTGATTTCTATCCGACGGTGTCTCGTGTTCGATCCCCGCAATGCCAAGAGCGACGGGGTACCGCTGCAACGCGGTAGCGAGGATGGAATCGTTGCTTGGCAGCCGGGCAAGCCGTTGGGCTAGTTTTGGATCCAGCTTTTCGATTAGACCGGCGATGCTATCTGGAGACATGCGGTCGGATTCCGGCATCAAAACGTCCACGCCGATTGCTGCCGGTCCATGCTTGCCGATTGCTTCAATCAGATTTGCCATCAGTGTGCGGGGCCACGGCCATTGACCCAGCTTTTCCAGACTTTTCTCATCAATGGCGACAATGACGGCGGGAGCCGAGGTCCGCACACGTGGTGCCATTTTCTGATAACTGTCGAACAATGCCATGCGCAGCTGAGACAAGGCGGGCAACGACGGGAATAAAGACAACAAAAGCAATACCAACAGTATTGCCGCGCCTAGTGGACGACCCTGCCCACGAATCATCAATAAAAGAAGATTTTTCTGCGCCCCGGGCCAGTGACTGGTTTGCTTCACACCTCGACTTCCGTGCCATCAATAGCAGCACTTACCTTCAGCGCTTTATCGCCACGAGCCGGTTTTTCAAAGCGTTTCGTTTCGTTAAGGCGGCGCAGCTTTTCTGGTGAATCCATTTCTTTCGAGATGGCCATGGAAAGCGCTGACTTAGTCTGGCGCCGGATATCCGCAGCAGCAGGAGAGACCGGAATCGAACTGCGAGTGCTCCACAAACGGACCAGCATTCCCTAGGTCTGGTAGGCGTTGAACGACTCAGGCGATAACCGGGCGATCGCATCGCCCACTGTGGCGAATGTTTCAAATACCAGCGTGAAGCGACTGATTTCGAAAATCTCATGCACTACCGGTTGCATGGCGGCTACCACGATCGTGCCGCCTTGTGCGTGCGCTTGCTTTTCCGCGAGCATGAAGCAGCGCAGCCCTGCACTGCTGATGTAATCTACCGCGGTGAGATCTAGTACTACGCGCTCACCATGCTTCTTGCACCGATCGATGAAAGGGCCCACTTCGCTGCGGAAGTCTTCGCTATTGGCGTGATCAATCCGCCCCTCGGGCGAAAGTACGAGAACGTCCCCGTAAAGCCTATTCTTAATTTTCATTCAGTGGTCCCGACAATAGTTCGCAAGGCGCGTGCGCATCGGAGCTTACAACTCAGCACACTTTCGCATGAACACAGCTGCTCGCGAAAGAACGTTCTATTAAACCTGACAATTAAGTATTCGGCAGTCCTATCAGGAAAATACCGGAAAAACTTCGAAATTGCCGGACAACAATTGATCAGTCGTCGGACAACCAAGCCAACCGCCGATTACAGTGGCATAGACGCGGCGAAAATCCGTAGTAAAAATGAGATTGTCGCCTTCATCCAGGTCAGTCAAACTGGGCGGCCGACCATAGTGTCCGCCATGGATGGCCTTGCCGATAATATACATATGATTTGCGGTACCGTGGTCGGTGCCAAGACTAGTATTTTCCGGCACGCGGCGGCCAAACTCAGAGAAGACAAGTACGGTAACGTCATCAGCACGGCCGATACGATCCATGTCTTTCATAAAGCCCTCGACCGCATCGGAAACGTAGGTCAGGAGTCGCTGATGCAGGTCCGATTGCTGCACATGTGTGTCGAAAGCGTTGTGACGATATGAAGTGTAATAGAGTCGAGTCGGCATGCCGGCCGCGATGAGTGACGCAATCTTCGGCAGTTGTACGGGTACGATGCCGTAGTCGACAGGGGTCTTGTAGCTGGACCAGGCGTCACGCACCAGCTGTGAAGCTTCCCGAGCGCTTCGTGCGACCTCGAGCAAGTACTTCTTTGAAGGATTGGAGCCGTAATCCGTATCGGGCACACGGTCCAGCAACGCTCTCTCCTGGTATAGCCCTTTGCGCCCAAACTTTTCGGGATCATCGAACACTACCGGCACATGCTCGCGTGCTCGCACCGCGAGGGACTGCACTTCGTCGATATTGACTATGAAATTCGGAGTTGATTTTGTGTCGATCGCATCCGCTACCCGACCCACCCAGCCATACTGCTCACCGCTGTTTGGAGCACCGGTGTGCCAGTACGCCATCGAAGTGAAGTGAGAGAACGAAGGTTGCGCATAGCCGCAGCCATGCACGATCGCCATCTTGCCTTCTTTATACAACCGCTCGAAGCCGGCCATGCCGCCGTTGAAGCCATAGCGATCATCAATCTTGCGTAATTTGGCGGGACGGATTCCGATTTTTGGTCGGTGCCGATAGTAGGCATCGTCCTGATAAGGGATGAGAGTGTTTAGTCCATCGTTGCCGCCTGACAATTCGAGGACTACCAAAATACGCGCCGAGGGATTCGCCGGTGCAGCCATTGCACGCGAAAAAACCAAGGGCATCATGCCGGCGCTGATGCTTGCAAGGCCAGCGCGCAGTATTTCGCGTCGCGTCCAGCTCTTCAGGTACGACGAATCACTTTTCATAGCATGTCTTTCCAGGCCAGTAACGACTAAGTACGATCTAGTGACAGGGTGTGGACTGCTTCATCCAAGTTGGTATTCGGGCAAAGAAAGGATTACGTGAAGTGTGCTGCGCAGTGGTTCTTCGAGAAAGCTGGCCGCAGACGTTATGTCCCCAGTGCCAAGTTCTCCTTCCAGAAACTTGGCAATGCGTTCGCGCACCTGGGCATTCACTTGCACCGACAGGAAGCGTGCCAATAGATAGTCAGCAGCCTCCCGTGTGTTCTTGCACCCCGCACCAAGCACCATGGCGGACAGGTCCATTTGGGCTGTCGCGCGCGGGATGGGTTTCACCTTTTGTAATGCCATCTGCCACCCTCGGAAGCTGGCGAGCCGCGTATTGAAATCCTCGTCGCGGTCAGCTTGCATCGACATGGAAGTAACTTCTTTGGCATCGGGCTTGGTAGCGGACGTCACGTCAAAGCCCAGCGCTAGTTTCTCGTTGACAGTGCCAATCTTGTAATCGGTCAATGGATAGCGATCTGGCGGCAGAAAATTGATATCGGGAAAAAGTGTGTCATATACGAAGTTTCCTCGCGCCAGCAGCAGCCCTGGGGTAATCCAGCTTCTTCCATTAGCCCAGCCAGCTACGGTCGGCGGGAAAAAAAGTTTTTGCCCGAGTGATTCCGTTACCTCATTGAAATCTGGCACACCCGGGACTTCCTTCAGTCCCATTTTCTTGTAGGTGGAAATAACCAATTCCACTGGGGACTTTATATGTGCAGCCACCGAAGGCGCGCTGTAAAAATCTCGCGACATGAACAAGGTTTCCAACAGTGGTGCAATCTCATAGTTTGATTGGCGAAGCCTTACTCCGAGTTCGGTCCGCAAGGCGGGCGTAAGATCATCGCGCACGTAAAAGCGGTAAATTTTCCCCGCAACATGCTCTCCGGTCACGGGTTGCGCCAGGATCAAATCAATAATATCGACGCCATTGAAGTGCCCTTGCTTGCCGAAGAAAGTTTTGGTGGTAGCGTCGTGCTTTTCAGGCGTTACGACGAAGTTGAGATCGACGAAATTCCACCCGGTAAAAGCTCGCGCCGCTTCACGTATGTCGGTTTCGCTGTAATTACCGACGCCCATGGAAAACATTTCCATGATCTCGCGTGCGAAATTTTCGTTAGGCGCGCCCTTCACGTTTACACCTGCATCAAGGAATGCAAGCATTGCGGGGTCCTGAGCCACACCAATCAGCAGATCACGAAAGTTACCGACCCCTTTCGCGCGGAACAGCTCGTTCTGTTTGAGCATTTTGCGATAATCACGAACTTTTTCTTCGCTGGTTGCGAAATAGCCATGCCAGAACAATGCCATTTTCTCTTCCAGAGGCCGTTCAGTGGCAAGCATGCGATTGGCCCACCAATATGCAACCCGGTTTGTCTCCAGTCTGCTTGCTCGCAGCCAGTAGAAAAATTTGTTAGCCACGGGCTGCAACCGGCGATTGCCAGTTGGCTTTACTTTGATCCCCATCGATTCGCCCTTGTCCTTGGCGAGATCGGTGGCAGCAGGGCGTGAAGCCGGGAAAGGTTCGAGGCCGGGATCGTGCGCACCGGAATCATCGAACAAGGGAAGATCATTGGCGATATGTTTGTGGTACACCAGTTGCCGAACTGCGGCTTCGGGCGCCATCGCGGCGAATCGTGAAATCTCCGCGGGTGTTGCCCCGAAACCGGCCCGCTCGAGCAAATGCGCCGCTCGCTGAGCATTCCAATCCTTGCGGGTGATTGGGGTTAGATCGCCGGACCAGTCGGGCGATGCCGCATAAATGATCGGGTTCACGAGCAAGGCATACACGGCAAGCACAAATGCTGGATGGCGTCTCATTGCTCGATGTCCTTCTTTAAGTCACGTGGCCGGAACATTGTTGGGTAAACTGATGGAGGCGGTCCTGCGCAAAAGCCGCATTTGCATTTCATGATTTTCATGACGACGCTTGACGTCGTCCCGGGCCCGGAGTAGTTTCCACGCGCTTCAAACTCCAAATAATTATCAGCTGCTTTCCCTGCCTTGGGTACCACTTTCTCACTGCTAGCGGTCGGTTTCTTCCTCGGAATGCGGCATGCAACGGACGCTGACCACGTTATTGCGATTTCCACTATTGTGAGCCGACAGCGCTCGATGCGAAGCGCCGCATTGATCGGGATTCTGTGGGGTGTCGGGCATACTTTGACAGTAATGGTGGTCGGTGGCGCGATTATCTTGTTCACCGTTACGATCCCGCCTCGATTAGGCCTTGCGATGGAGTTTGCCGTCGGCGTAATGCTGGTTCTTCTCGGGTTTTTTAATCTGACGGGTTTGAATCAGTGGATACGAGACAACGTTGCGCCGGGGTCCCCCGTGCATGGCCATACCCATGCTCATGGGGATTACGCCCATAGCCATGTGCATGGACATGGTCAGAGTCTGCACGGACATAGCGAAGAACAGACGCCGCAGGCCTGGCTCGACCGGAAACTTGGAAGTTTGGGTGTGTACCAGTTGGCCCGTCCGCTGATAGTAGGCATAGTGCACGGACTAGCCGGTTCCGCAGCAGTGGCGCTATTGGTACTCACCGCGATAGATGATCCGTGGTGGGCAGTCCTTTATTTGTTTCTGTTCGGCGTCGGCACGGTGGCCGGCATGATGTTGATTACGGTCGCGATCGCGGCACCTTTTGCGTACTCCATGGGGCGTTTCCCGCGCTTCAATGCCTACCTTCGCGTAGCATCGGGATTGTTATCGCTCGGTTTCGGACTATTTCTGATTTACTACATCGGCTACGTCGATGGATTATTCGGCGACAATCCGAAATGGATACCCCAGTAAGACAAGTCATTAACTTTTAAGAGCTTGCTACTGCGGCGCAGCATTGACGCTTACCTAGTTAGAGGATTAAATTTTCGCCATGCAAACAGAGGTGAGCGGGTCGCAGCGCACGGCCCGGGTCGCAGCAATTAAGGGTTTTGGCGTTGGCGCACTTGTGGTTGGACTGATCGCGCTGATGGCCATGGCAGCATTGCGTGAAACGGCATCAACAAAAGCGCCGATTGCCATACCAAGTACCGAAGTTCAGCACGAGCGTGTGGCAATTACGCCTGACGAAGAAACGTACGCGCGCGAACTGTGGCCGATCCATGCGCAAGTAAAACAGGATGCAGTGAAAATGACGTTCGCGGGACTAGCGTACAAGATGGGTGACATCAAGCGTGAAGCAGTGAAACAGCGTGTCGCTCCCTTGACTGCCATATTTGAATCGGCTGTGGCGGCTATGGAAAAAATAAAACCACCCGCATCGATGTTAGCCCTGCACGGCGAGTATCTAGAAGCTATTCAGCTCTATCGCGATGCATCCGTAGAAATGATCAAGGTTGCAGCGGACGGGCGCGATGTGCATCTGGTAGAGGCCCAGAAAAAATCGTCAAGGGCATCCGATCTAACACTGAAGGTCGGTGAGATGCTTTGGCCAGGTGAATTTAAGCCGAACTAATTCGAGAAGTGCGTGGGGCATGACAAGATGTGCTCCAAACGGAAGTTGTGTGAATGTTGTAAGTAAGCAGTTCAATCGCCTAGGAGGGGTTAGAAGATGAATAACAGTCTAAAAACAGCAATGATTGCAGCCGGTCTTGCCGCGTCCGCGCTTGTGGCACCGGTCGCGCAGGCTGCCGATGTATGTTCAGTATGGTTGGTAGAAAACAGTCGCTTCATGGGTGTTCCGTTCGGGGCTTTCATGCCCGACCGCGCGTTCGTGCCGGGCAGCACAAACAAGAGTAACAATATAAATACGGTTGATCTGCCAGTTAACGTCGGCGTGATCAAGTGCGGCAACGAACTGATGTTATATGACGCCGGCTGGAACCAGACCGACTATCACAAAATGACCGGGACGGACCATTGGTCACCCCTGTCCAAGCAGATTGCGCAGCTTGGTTTTGACGCAAAGGATGTTAAAAAAATCATTGTAGGCCATGGCCACTGGGATCACGCCGGTTCGCTGGATGAATTCCCCAATGCGGTTCTGTATATCCAGAAAGAAGAGTTGCGCGGCATTGAATGGGCGCTCAATTATCCGCACCCACGCATCAGTGCAGTGAACGATTCGCCCGGCGGTTGTGCCCGCACCCCGGCCTGCGGATACCCGTCCAAGACCATGGATTCAGTGTACGGCAAGGTACTAAAGGGCAAGGCAGTGATTGTGGACGGCGAAGCGGAAGTGATTCCAGGCGTGAAAATACATCCTGCTTTCCGCGCTCATACGGCAGGCTCTCAGTTGCTGGAAGTTCCCACGGCAATTGGCAAACTGGTATTTGGCAGTGATGCGTATTCTTCCTGGGAAGCCATACGCGATTGGAACATTGCCAATCCGCAGCAAACTGACACGGTTCAACAGTTCCTGGCCTACGAACAGTGCTACAAGATCACTGGCGGCTATCAGAACTGCGTATGCGCGCATGAGCCACTTTCCTACACCGATGGTTATCCGCTGACCAAGAATTCCTGGGTCGGCATGAACGGTGGCAGACTCGCGGAAATTACGCTCGCGCCCGGCGAAAAGTCGCGCAAGAAGTAATTTAGCCAGCACAAGTTGTAACTTAGATGCGAGGAGCCGATATTCGGCTCCTCGCATTTTTATTCTTCGTTACTGATGGAAAGCGCGTGTTTGCAAGGACGATTTGTTCTCTAATTTTGCTTGCCGCAAGTTTTCTTTTGCCGGCGTATGCGCACGATCCCAGCGCATGGGGCGGATTATTCCGTTCCCGCGACATGGGCGCAAACTGGTTTCCGGTCGACGCCGGCTTATTCATTGGGGGCGCGCTTGGCGTGGGGATTGATCCGCGAGACCCGGCTCAGTTGCTCTATGGGACCGATGCGCGCCTGCTGCGCTCGAAAAATGGTGGACGCGACTGGGTTACCGAAGGCGCCGCTAACATATCGGGAGCGGTATTTGCGGTTGCATTCAATGCCGACGGCAGCGGCGCGATGGCTTCCAGCGGTACTCGGATCTTCTTCGCGCAAAATGGCGGCAACTGGCAGGATGTTCTCGCGCCTGGCGGCGCGGCGCCAGCTCGCGCTTTTGTACGTAGTATCAGCGCAGCAAATCGTGTGTATTTGGCGGGTGCCCGCGGCATTTTCTTGAGCGATGATGGAGGACTTTCATGGGTGCGTGCCGCCGAGGGCGTGCTGCCAGAGGCCCCGGTTACTTCGCTTGCAGTTTCTCCGGGGCCCCCTGAAAACGTCTATGCAGTCGTGGAGGGCAACCTTTGGGTAAGCAACGATGGTGCGCGCGTCTGGCAAAAAAAAATGGTTGGTATTCCAGAAACTACAGTAGAAGTTGTCTCGGTCGACGAGAATAAGCCCGGACGGTTATGGACCGTCGCAGCGACCAAAATCTTCATGAGCGACGATGCGGGCACGACGTGGTCGCCGCATGGCCGTTCGCTGCCTGAGCCTGGCACCTTGGTGCGCGGGCTCGTTGTTTCGGCGAACGCACAGATTTTCGTGCTCAGTACGCACCGTGGCGTGTTGCGTAGCACAGATGGCGGATACAACTGGAACCAGGTGGAAAGCACCTTGCCCGTGCACCTGGAATCAGGGCTGTTGCTCCGCGACCCACACGATGCTTCTACCCTCTATGCCGGTTTCTCATTGAGTCCTTATGGAGAGATGTGGCGGCGAGCAGAGCAGGGAAGCTCGCTGATTGCGCGACTCGACCCTGTGAGCCTTGCGGGAGGCTTGGCATTTCTTATTTTTATGATCCTCGTCGGTATTCTGGTCACGCGATGGCTTTTGCGTCGATTTCGCGACGAGAACACCGAGCCACGTTTGTATTGAAGGAAAAATAATTTTATGAAATCCAGGTTTTTTTCCAGCCGCAATGTTGTACTGATAGTTGCTACCGCCGGCGTCATTATTGGCACCGTATTCTATTTGCACATGCGAAACGGCGCCGGCGGCGACTTCGTCGAGTATAAGATGACTGTCGCGAACGACATTCCAACCACGGTCGCCGTAGCCCCGGACAATACTGTTTGGTTTACCATCGGCTTTGCGGATGCCGTTGGCATGATAAGAAATGGGAAGCTGCAGCGCCTTCCGAAGGGCAAAAAAAGCGTCGAGCCGACCGGCCTTGGCGTGGATGCTGAGGGCGCTGCGTGGTTCACTGATCCAACGGAGGTTTTGATCTCGAGGATCCTGCCCACCGGGGACATCAAGTCATTTCCGCTGGGCACGCCCATCGCAAGACTGGGCCGCCTCGCTGTTGCGCCGGACGGTGCAGTGTGGTTCGCCGAAAGCACTACGTACGGCTTCACGCGGCTGAAAGACGGCGTGCTAACCCGCAATGTACCAAAATCGGTGCGCGGCGGTCCGTATGGGGTAGCGGTTGATTCGAAGGGCGACGTGTGGGGCACCCTGCAAAGCGGTAACCAATTGGTGAAGATCTCTCAGGGCAAAGACATCGCCGAATACGAACTGCCCACGCCCGGCAGTTCACCCAGCGACGTCGCGGCAGACAGTACCGGCAACATCTGGGTACTGGAATTTCGTAGCAACAAGATCGCCAAATTCAGCAACGGTAAGTTCTCCGAGTTTGTTGTACCGGGTGAATGGTCGGGTCTGTCCGGTATCGCGGCGGCAGCGGATGGGTCGGTTTGGTTTGGATTACTGCGGAATCATTCGATCGGCCGCCTGCGCAACGGTGAATTCAAAATTTTCCAATTGCCCCGTAAAGATGCTCGGCCCTACACGCTGGCAATTGATAAGGACTCAAACGTCTGGTACGCGGATATCAGCGGTTATGTGGGGATGCTAAAAGCCAATGCGGCCAATCAATAGCAGGAATCTTGGTGCGTAGACTGCACCGCCTATCCCCACTATTGTGCAAATCGGTTAGCTCAGCGTACTAAGCGTTCGCCAAGCACTAAAAGTTAATATCGTTCCTACAATAACGATTAGCAGCGAAGTTCCAACCTGCAATCTCATGGCCCATGGGCCTGCAAGCCAGTCGAGGACCCTTTGGCCAACTTTAGCGGCGATCACGCCAACGACGACCAAAGTGGCGGCAAAGCCCACACTGAATACCACTACGGTACCCAGTCCGAGCATGACTTTGCCCTGCGCAAGCGCGTTCAACAGGATAGCAAGCGCGGCGGGGTCGGGCAGTAAGCCGCCGGCAATTCCAAGCCCGATCAATATCCAGAGTCCGGGCCGATTGGTAGTTGCCAGCTTCATATCATGTGTGTGCTTGAAGCCCCAGCCGTGACTGTGGTATCCCGCTTCTTCATCGTGCTGATGAGTTTGGCTATGGGCTGCATGTGCGTGAGCCGCAATGCCGTGCGAATGTTGACCGTGATGATGCGCGTGATTGGGATCATTTGTTTGGCCGTGCATATGCGGCCGAAATTGCATTTGCGCTTGGCCAATGCTGGCATGATGTGGCTGTAGTTGACTATGCGCGCTATCTGTACGTAACGACCCGGACGAGGATGTGCGCGGGACACCTTGTAACAGCATGACGAGCTCTCGCTGCGTCCACAGTGTCCAAAGACCGATGATTATGACCAGCAGGCCGGTAAGCAGGGCCAGCCATGCCTCAATCCGTTGCGGGACCATTCCCGGCATGCCCAGCGACGCGAGTATGCCGACCAGCACAATGCCACTCGTGTGTGACAGGGTAACGAATATTCCGAGGATTACTGCATCGACTGGCTTACCGCGGGCGCCCACAATATATGCTGCAGCAATAGTCTTACCATGCCCCGGCGTAGCGGCGTGGACCGCACCGATCCAGAATGCGGAGGCCAGGTATATCAGTGCATCGGTCATGGGAGAGCGGAATGCTTCGTTATTGTGAGGGGCGGGCCGCAGAATAGGTGCCGTGTCGGGCGCTGTCAAGGAGCCGGCGCAGCGGCTGAGCGTGGACCACAGTTGCTAAGGCCACGGTCCGCGACAGATCGGTAATGAATGTTTTAACAGATCCCAGACAGCACATTAAACGCGCTAATCGCGCGGCTACTCTTGCGATAGTTATTATTGTCGATCAAAAACGAGTTGACACGGGCAGCGCATACTGCCTGCTACCTTTACGCGACTCGGTATTTTTTCACAACTTCTGGATCTAGTTCGATCCCCATGCCCGGCCGCTCCGACAGCGTTATGTTGCCATTCTTGTCCACCAACAAGGGTTCTTTCACCAGCTCATTCATAAGGGCATGCGCGGGGAACACCGTCTCCGCCATGGAGCCGTTACGAATTGCGCCGAGCAGGTGCACTGCTGCGGCAACTGCCACAGCGGAACCGTGTATGTGAGGTGCTAGTGGCAGGTTTGCCGCTTGGGCCATGTGCGCTATCTTCAGCGTTTCCGTAAGGCCACCGGCCCACGCAACATCAGGCTGCACGAAGTGTACTGCGCGCGCTTTAATGTAATCATTGAAATCTACAATACCGTAGCTGCATGTTTCGTATCCGGCCACGGCTATGCCAACTTTTGCTGCTACTTCTGCGCTGCCGGCAATGTCGTCTGGCGATACGGGCTCTTCGTACCAATAGATGTCGTAACGCTCCATGGCGCGGCCCATCCTTACTGCCGTCGGTACATCCCACGCTCCATTCGCGTCGACCATTAGCTTGATGTCCGCGCCGATAACTTTACGCACTGCTGCCACGCGTTCCAGGTCTTGTGCAAGCGTGACGAGGCACTCGCCAGAATTATCCATCACCCGCAGAGGCGACAATTCAATGCCGGGATTGCGTCCGACCTTCATCTTGACGGCGCGGAACCCATGCTTGATGTAACTTTCCATTTCCAGAGACAACTGTTCAAGTCCTTTAGACGCCGCATAAAAGCCTCCTGTGGCGTATGCGGGTACCGTCTGCCGATAACCACCCAACAGGCGCCATAGCGGCATGCCGGCCATCTTTCCTCGCAGGTCCCACAGGGCGATATCGATGCCGCTGATTGCGGCAATGACTATTCCACCTCGCGCATGTTTGTACGCGCGACGGTGCATCATTTCCCACAAGTATTCGACGTTACGCGGGTCTTGCCCTATCAGATAGTTGCGCAATTCATTTTCAATGACCTGCGAAGTGGATCGCATTGGTCCACCAAAATGCGCAGCTTCTCCCAGACCGACGAGCCCCTGATCAGTCTCGACTTCGACAAGGAGGGCGGGCTTCGTAGCCATCGTATAGTTTGCGTCATAGACTGGTTCTGAAAGTTTGACTTCGACCGCAATGGTACGGACATCTGTGATTCGCATGAAATCAAATCCTTTGGCAAAAATTCAGTCGAGAAGATTTTTCCAGCTAACGAGTTGCTGAAAAATTAAGCAGCACCAACGAGCACATCAGTTCTAATACTGACATGCCGTAAATGTCTCTCACCATCCACAAGGTTATCCACAGAATCTGTGGATATAAATTTCAGAAATAGTTTTTCCAATTTTGCCTGCGGTTATTCCTCCGTCCTTCAAAACCGTCGTGATCAGGCGACATATCAAGCAGTGATTATGATTGGCGCGAAGCTCGTCGCTTAAACAATCTGTTCGCCACAAGCGACTCTCAGCCGAATCTGATAAGAGACCACGTGGAAGTCGATCGACAAGAACACTCTCCTTGTGCGTCTTATTGTTCGCGTAGTGTTCCGGAGCTATGGCGTATGTCACTATGCCGAGCCGACTAGCGACGAAGTAGATGCTAACTCGCGTGACCGCAATTCGTGCTGAACATCTAGCACAACAACGTTTAGCCCTCTACGGCTAGCGACCTTTTCAAATCAGCAATAATGGACGCATATGCCAAAATTCGCCGCCAATCTACATTACATGTTCACCGAAGTGCCTTTTCTTCAGCGTTTCGAAGCCGCGGCAAATGCGGGATTCGACGCCGTTGAATTTCAGGTCCCCTATGAATATCCGGAAAATGAATTATCGGCACGCTTGCGTGGCAATGCACTACAAATGGTGTTGTTCGATGCGCCAATGGGGGACTGGGCGCGCGGGGATCGCGGCTTGGCTGCAGTGCCAGGCAGGGAAAGCGAGTTCCGTGAAAGTTTGACGAGCGTAATCAAATATGGCAACGCGCTGAACTGCGATACCGTCCATCTCATGGCTGGTGTGGTCGGCGGCGGTGAAGACTTGGACAACGCGGAACGTACATATATTAGCAACCTGACCCACGCCGCTTCCTTGTTGAAGCAGCATGGCATCACCGCCGTGATTGAACCCATAAATAAAAAAATGGGCCTCATGAAGGACGCGCCCAGCTATACAACGCATGGCATGCATGGTTATTTTCTTAACCATACCGAGCACGCGCGCCGCATTATCCAGGAAGTTGGCAGCCCAAATTTGCTGCTGCATCTGGACTGCTATCACATGCAAATGCTGGAGGGCCATTTATCAGAAACGCTTCGGGAGAACATTGCGCAGTTGCGCCATGTGCAGATAGCCGGGGTTCCGGGCCGTCATGAACCAACGGTCGGTGAAATCAACTACCCCTATTTGTTTGCCCTACTGGACGAACTTGGCTATCGCGGCTGGATCGGGTGTGAATATCGCCCCGAGCGGGACACTTGGTCGGGCCTTTCCTGGGCATCCGCTTTTGGCATCCGGCCCCGGGCAGCCGAATCAGATAGGTGACGAGTTCTAGCGAAGCAAAAAAAGAGGGGCGCTCTTTGCGCCCCTCGAACCACGTAATTCAATTTGAGGAGAGAAGTTACGTGGGGGAGGACCGGTTTCCGCCTGCTTACGGCAGGTACGGGAAAGTGCTTGAATCCTTGGCAGAAAGATCCGCCATACGCTCTTCGCTGGCTTTTTGAGCCATCGCGCTCGGCACGGTGGCCGGCGCACCGTCAAATTCATACAGCCGCAACAATGATTCGAATAGTGTTTTCATGTTTGACCCCTTTTGAGGCATAGGCCACGGTCGACACTCTAACCTTATGCCGTAAATCTTACTAGAAGCCACAAATGAATAGGATTTATGCAAAATTAATGCTAAGTTAGCTAAGTGGACCGATTATATCAGATGCGACTGTATGTCCGGATTGTGGAAACCGGGAGTTTCTCTGCGGTGGCAAGGGAACTAGGTACGATCCAACCCACCGTCAGCAAGCAGTTGACTGCTTTAGAAGACCATTTGG
>JBJMWI010000191.1:0-13085 GCA_045810225.1 Burkholderiales bacterium | reverse complement strand
CAAGCTCTCGCGCATTCCGGTGAAGGTGGAGCAGGGCGAAATCCTGAAGAAGCCCGAGTGGATCCGCGTCAAGGCAGGCTCCGCCAGTTCCCGCTTCTCCGAGATCAAGGAGATCCTGCGCGCGCAGAACCTGCACACGGTGTGTGAGGAAGCTTCCTGTCCGAACATCGGCGAATGCTTCGGCAAGGGCACGGCGACCTTCATGATCCTTGGCGACTTGTGTACGCGCCGCTGCCCGTTTTGCGATGTTGCTCATGGCCGCCCGCTGGCACCTGACCCACGAGAACCAGCCAACCTCGCCCGGACCATCGCGGCGATGAAGCTTAAATATGTCGTAATCACCAGCGTTGATCGGGACGATTTGCGCGACGGCGGCGCGCAACATTTCGCCGACTGCATCGGCGCAGTACGAGAACTGTCCCCGCAAACACGCATTGAGATCCTGGTGCCTGATTTTCGCGGCCGCCTGGCGATCGCCCTGGATAAACTATTCGCGCACCCGCCGGACGTGATGAACCACAACCTCGAGACCGTACCGCGCCTGTACAAACAGGCTCGGCCAGGAGCCGACTACCTGAATTCGCTCAAGTTGCTGCAGGATTTCAAGGCAATTCACCCGCACATTCCGACGAAATCGGGATTGATGCTGGGACTGGGTGAAAACGACGGGGAGATTTTGCAAGTCATGCGCGACCTGCGCCAGCATGGGGTCGAGATGCTGACCTTAGGGCAGTATCTCCAGCCCACCCGTGGTCATTTGCCGGTGTTGCGCTACGTGGAGCCTGCACGCTTCAATCAGTTTGAGCAGGAAGCCTTGGCCATGGGATTTCGTCACGCCGCGTGTGGGCCACTTGTGCGTTCGAGCTATCATGCCGACCAGCAGGCGCATGAAGTAATCGGTGATCAGTGATCAGTGTTGGTGAATCACCCCAATCACTGAGTTAGTCAATCGCCGATTTACCAATCACCCAGCCAGTTCTCGCTCGATCAGCTTGTCGAGTGTCCCGAAATCCGGTTCGCCTTCAAAACGCTTGACGATATTGCCACGGCGATCCACAAGGAAAGTTGTCGGGGTCCCGCGTATGCCACCGAAGGCGTTTATGGCCGTGCCGTAAATATCCAAGGTCACATGGAACGGCAATTTGTTCTGTTGTGCGTAGGCAAACACGCGATCAGGTGGATCGTAGGACATCGCTACGGCAACCGTTTCCAGCCCCTGGTTGCGGTACTTCTCATAGGTCTGCACCATCCTGGGCATCTCTTCCATACAGATCGGGCAGGATGTCGCCCAGAAATTGACTAGAACCACCTTGCCTCGGAAGGAGGACATGTAGAATCGATCGCCCTTGATACCGATGAAATTAACGTCGGCCGGCGTTATCGGCCGGCTCCAACCGGCGTAGATTCCCGCTGCCAGGGCGCTGAGCGCTAGCACAATGGCGAACAACGTGAACTTCCTGCGTACCTGCATCATTGAACTGTTTTAACCGGGGTTGGACTGCTTGTCCCTTAATTCTAGCGGCATTTCCGAAACCGCCTCGTGTTCTCGCTAGGATACCCGCTGCACTACAAGGTTCCTAATTTGCATACAGGGCGAGCAAGTCGGATGCAGGCGTAAAATACACCTTCTTGCTTTTTCTGGATCAGAAAGGAACCCGCTTGGCTTCTGCCCATTCCTGGAAGGTTATCGATGCCGGTGCCCTGAAAAAGGCCGCAGTCGTCGACGAACCGTATCCACATCTCATTATCGACAACTTCATTCTTCCGCAAGTGCTCGCCGAGGTCGTCAAGAGTTTCCCCGTGGTTCCCAAACGCGGCAGCGTGCCGCTTGATGCAGTGTCCAGCTCAGGTGCCTTCGCAGCACTGATGGAGGAAATGCAAAGCACCGAGTTGCGCGAATTGATTGGTGCGCGCCTCGGTATGGATCTCCACGACAAGCCGCCGATGATCACGTTGCGCGGTCACACAGACACCAAAGACGGTGATATTCACACCGACTCGAAATCAAAGCTGGTCACCTTGCTGCTCTATCTGAACTCCGGATGGACGGCATCCGGAGGCAGACTGCGGCTGCTGTACAACAACAGGGACCTTACTCCGTACGCTGCGGAAGTTTCCCCGGAAGCCGGGCATTGCGTGATTTTCAAGGTGACGCCGGATTGCTGGCACGGGCACGAAGTTTACATTGGCGAACGTCGCTCGGTTCAGTTGAACTATGTCACCTCCGATGAGGCCCGCCGGGGTCATCTTTCACGGCATCGGTTCAGCGCATTTCTAAAAAGGCTTTTTTCACGGACAAATGAAAAGAGTCCTGTTAATTAAGCTGACGTCCATGGGGGATTTGATCCATGCACTGCCCGCCCTGACTGACGCGGCGCATGCCCACCCCGGAATTGAGTTCGACTGGGCCATCGACGAGAACTTCCAGGAAATTGCCCGCTGGCACCCCGCGGTAAAGGATGTCATCCCGACAAACCATCGGGCGTGGCGCGAGACCATCATGCACCCGTCAACCATGGGGTCTGTGTCTGATGTCATATCGCGGCTCAAGTCCAAACCCTACGATCTTGTTATTGATGGGCAAGGCAACTTCAAGACGGCATTGCTCTCGATGTTTGCGAATGGTCCGCGTGCGGGCTTCGATCGCGATTCGGTGCGGGAATGGGTCGCTCACTTCGCTTATCAGAAGCGGTACGCAGCGTCGAAGAACGCACACGCCATCGACCGTCTCCGGCGCCTGTTTGCTGCCGCGCTCGCTTATTCGGTTCCCGAATCAACCCCTGATTTCGGCATTCGCACAGAGCGGCTCGTGCGGCCGAATATCGACCTGCCGCACGAGTATCTGGTGTTCGTGCACAACGCGAGTTGGAAAACCAAACTGTGGCCCGAGGCGCACTGGGCGGATCTCATCGCCAATTCTGTTCGAGCAGGGTTCAACATATTATTGCCCTGGGGAAATGCCCAGGAGCAAGCAAGAGCCAAACGCTTCGCCGGTCATCCCGGCGCCTATGTCCTGCCTAAACTATCGCTTTCCGAGATAGGCTATGTGCTGAATCGGGCACAGGCCTGCGTCTGCATGGATACCGGATTGAGCCATTTGGTCGCCGCACTGAATACGCCATCGATCACGCTCTATGGGTCGACCGACTCCGGACTTATTGGCGCCTCTGGGGCCTCGCAGGTGCATATGCGGTCCGATCTCGACTGTTCTCCGTGCCAGAAAAAAACGTGTCGATTCACTTCGGGCGATAATCCATGCCTTAAGCAAATTGCACCGGAAAAAGTTTTTACGGAATTGCTGAACCTGCTCGACGCGGAACAAACACCCAGTCGGTCAGCGACCCAAGTAAGAAGAGCCGTGATTGAGTGATCGGGGATTCAGTGATTGAAGATCTGAGGGCGCCTGGCTTAATCACGTAATAACTAACTTAGTCTTCTTAAGCAGTGAATCCAGCGCCTGTATCACCATCTCATCCGTCAGCGCATGCATGCACTTGGGTGAAGCGCATTGTGCAGTGCTGCGGCCACAATGTTCGGCCCAGGGCAGATGACGCCGAAACAACATGTTTTCATCGCGGCATGGGAATTTCGGAATCGTGACTTTCCGGCCTGGAATATTGCGCCAGAACTCTCCACCGCTCACTAATGTGGCGGAACCGGGACCGAACAGCACGACCGACGGTGAACCCGCAATTCGGGCCAAGTGAGCAATTCCGGTGTCGGGGCAAACCACGGCCAACGCGCCCGCAAGCAAGCGCCACATTTGTGCAAGCGACAGATTTCCGGAAAAGGCTAAACATTTGCCCTGAGGGTCAATCTGCGGAATCAGTGTTTCTTCACCAGGACCTGTTGTGAGCACCGGCCTGATGCCGGTAATTTCGAGATGTGCGATCAGCGCTCGCCACTTCTCAGGTTCCCAGTATCGCAGGCGGGAACCCGCGCCCACATGGAGCACGCAATACGGAGCCTGCGGAGCCGAGAAGGGCTCCGCAGGCGGAGCTCGCCAATCAGAAATTGCGTAGGGTGCTGGAGGTTCCCCGTCCACCAGCCGCGCCGCCATTAGGTCACCCAGCGCCATCGGCTGGTCGCCGAAGATTCGCACCTCGTCAGCAAGCCGGTTTTTATACGCCGGGCGGTCTCCTGCAAAACCCACAATCCAGCGGGCGTCCAGGGCGCGTGCCAGCCAGCCTAAGCGGTTGTCGGCTGGCAATAAGGCGAGATCGAACCCGCGGTTGCGGAATAATGCAAAAAACGTTTGAACGTCGCGTGAATCGAAGCCGACTGCCTGGACACCGTAGGGTCGGTTTGCGAACAGCGACACCAACCCCGGCGTGCACGTCATGATTATTTGCGCATCCGGATAACGCTGGCGCAGTTTTTTCAGCAGGGGCGCGAGCATGATCGTGTCGCCGAGAAGCAGGTTGTGCGCAACGAGGATGCGCCGGGGCAGCAAAGACGGGCGGCGTCGACCCGCGCGCAGAATCGCATACCAGAATGCCAGCCCGACGCATATCGCTCTCGTGAGCCAACGGCTTTTCATTTTATTGAACGGCACCTTGCCAAATCATCATGGCAGGACGCGTTCCACTATTGTGCGCCCATCAGCTCGCGAAGCTCTCAAGCTGTCGAGCTGCGTCAGCGACTCGTCAAGAATCAGCAGTTGCAACATGCCCTCGGCCAGATTCTCCTGGCCCGCCCTGTAGGCATCGATTGTCGCGTTAACGCCGGCTTCCGACAAGAAACCGTCCGTCACGGAGCACAGCCGCGCACCTAGGCCATCGAAGCGTGCGGACAACGCACCCCTTAACCACGGTTTCAGTGGTGGATTAAAGCCGCGTTTTTTGCGGGTGAACAACTGCAGCTTGGCAAGCGGTTCGAGCGCGGGCGCAAGCA
This sequence comes from Burkholderiales bacterium, assembly GCA_045810225.1. GTDB lineage: Bacteria > Pseudomonadota > Gammaproteobacteria > Burkholderiales > JACQAP01 > JACQAP01. Next base: position 8,192 of record JBJMWI010000191.1, on the reverse strand, counting down.
GGGTCTTGGCGGGATCGGTGAAGCGCTTGTCTTCCGGGACGCTCAGCAAAGTTTGAAACAAGACATGATCGAGCAAGGGCGCACGGAGTTCGAGTCCATGCGCCATCGTGCATAAATCGCCTTTACGCAGAATGTACTCGGGCAAGTAATTCGCCCAGTCTATCTGCAGCATTTCGCCTCGCGGGCTCTGTGCCGCCTCGTCGGGCGGGCGCCAATAACTAAGCCGCTCTAGCGGCTTGCCCCCCTGCAAAAAACGCCGTTGTTGCGGAGCGAATCCGGAGAAGCGCAGGCTGTAAGCCTCCTGCCAGGACATTTTCGCTTCTGCCATCCACTTTGCGAGTCCGTTGCGGAACGGCGAAGATGGAATGGACAGCCGCGTCAGTTGCAGACCTCGTCGCCAACCGCTGCGCAGGTGTTGCCGAATTCGCTTGTACCCCGCCAGCAATTCGTCGCCGCCGTCGCCTCCCAGTACGACTTTGACGTGGTTCGTCGTTTCCCGTGCGAGATACCAGCTCGGTACACTGCTGGGGTCGGCGAACGGTTCATCGAGATCGGCCACGATACGACTGAAATCACGCCCGATGTCCTCACTGATCGGAATGGCAAGATTGTGCAGCTTCAGTTCGTCGGCGATCTCCCGCGCTTGCGGGCTTTCGTCCATGGATGAACCTGGGAACGCCGCCGTGAAAGTATGCAGTTCGCGACGACCTAGTCGTGCGAGCCGGCTTGCAATTACGCTGGAATCGATGCCGCCGCTGAGGAAAACGCCCAGTGGCCGGTCGGCGACCGTACGCATTCCGACCGCCTGGTCCAGTGTCTCCAACCAATTGCCCGGGCGCGCATGCGGATGCCAGTAACGGACTTTTTCGAGACGGCGGGAATCCAGGTCAAAGCGCAAATAATGGCCATTCTCGAGCCTCGCTATCGAGGAAAACAGCGTCCGGGGCGCGGGAATATAGCGATGCGCCAGGTACGCATCGATACTTTCGGAAGAAAATGCCCGCCTGGATTCCGGCAAGAACGGCAGTACAGAACGCACCGTTGACCCGAATGCAAGCTTGCCATCGAAACTGGCGTAAACCAGCGGCTTCAATCCCATGCGATCGCGCACCAGCCAGACGATACGCTTGCGCAGATCGAGAATTGTAAAAGCGAACATGCCGCGTAACCGCTCGAGGCAATCAAAGCCCCACGCCTCGTAGGCGTGAAGGATGAACTCGGTGTCAGAGCGGTTGCGGAATACATAGCCCATTGCCTTGAGCTCCGCCGCAGCACCGGCCCAATCGTAGACTTCGCCGTTGTAGCAAATCCAGATATCGCCCGCCTCGTTCGCCATTGGTTGATCGGCTTCCGGCCGCGGATCGATGATCGAGAGGCGCGCATGCAGCAGGGCATTGCAAGCGGCGCCCTGCGTGCGGCGGAAACTGCCATCCCATAACACGCTGTGTTGGGAGTCAGGGCCGCGCCGGCGTAACACGTCAAGCATGCGCGTCGGCGTGCCCGGGGCGGTGGGCTCATTCGAAAAAAATCCGGCTATGCCACACATGGGTAGAAACGTGCGAGCATTTCAGGCATCGCGAATGGCTGGTCTCGACAGCAGCCGCTCATACAGCTGGAGCAATTGCTGAGTCATCGCGGCGAGGGAGAAGCGCTCTGCAAGCCGACGCGACGCAATGCCCATGGCCAATCTTTTACCGTCGTCGGCCAATTCACGGATGGCTGCTGCAAAGCCCGCGACGTCCCGAGCGTCGCACACATATCCTGTCTTCCGGTTTTCCAGGATTTCAGCAGTGCCTGACTTCGTACTTGTCAGGACGGGCAATCCCATGGCGAGCGCTTCCATGCTGGCATTTGCAAATGGCTCGTACAAGCTCGCCATGGCAAACACATCCGCGGCAGCGTAATAAGGTTTTGGATCCGCCTGCGCTCCCATGAAATGCACGCGGCTCTCGATCCCAAGTTTGGCGGCCAGTTTTCGATAAAGCGGCTCGCGCTTGTCGCGCCCCAGCACGATGAAATGGCTTGTAATAGGCGCGCTTGCGACCGCGCGCAAGAGTACGGCTACGCCTTTGCGCTCGAAGCCGGAGCCTACATGCAGGATGGTCAACATGTGGTTCGGAATTCCCAGCTTCGACCGAATGATATCGCGCCATGAAGCGCGCAGGCTGGGCTGAAATGCCTCCAGATCGACGCCGTTATAAATGACCTTCAATTTTGCTTCATCAATCCGGTAATGAAGAAGAATTTCGTCCTTGACCATGCGGGAGTTACAAATCACGGCCCGCAATCTCGGACTTTCGAACATTCGCTGCTCGGCGTGCAGCAGATAGCGGTGATGAGGATTCATGAACATCGCGGCCCGGCGCATTGTGCTTAAGCCTTGTGCCCGTTGCGCGAGCCATTCCCGGTGCACCCCGTCACCAGCCCGGAAAACATCGCAACACTCAAGCCGTTCATGGGATTGCACGAGGTCGTACGTACTAGTTTGCAAGTGCCGGCAGACCGCGCGCGCGAAACCCCAGTCGCGCCAGGTACTGCCCCAGTAAGCCGGCGCCAGTTCGACCACGGCCTGCCCCGAAGTTCTTTCCCATTGCCTGGTAACGACTGTCACCGTGCAGCCCTGCTTGGCCAGCTCCCGCATTGCCTGCGCCACGAAACGCTCGGCGCCGCCTGACGCAGTGTATTTCTGACGGATGAGTGCGATGTTTAGCCCGCTCAAGCGGTCTCCTTGAGAAGCGAATGCACGGCCGCCAGCATCTGCTCTGGGGTAATAACCTCTATGCACTCGCTGCGCTTGCCTCCTCCACAGCCGTCGCGACCGCAAGGACGGCAGGTATGCGTAGAACTCACGATTCGATGCGGCACTTGCCACGGGCCCCATTCAATATCCCCGCTGGGCCCAAACAATGCCACCGTGGGCGTCCCCATGGCCGCGGCCATATGCATCGGTGCGGAATCCATGCCGACGAACAAACGCGCCCGCGCAATCAGAGCTGCAAGTTCCTTCAACGATAGCGTGCCCGGAAAAACAGGAAGCGGTCGTTTGAGACGGCGGGTCACTTCATTCAACAACCACTTCTCCAATGGATCAGGCCCGCTGACCAGAGCGACCGGCATGCCGTTCGCCACTATCGCTTCGCATAAGCTTGCCATTCGGTCGGGCGGCCAGCATTTGAAGAACCAGCGCGACCCGGGATGGATCAGCACGAAGGAATGATGGACCAGATTTGCCCGCGACAAAGCCGCATCTGCTTCCGCCACCGCGGACGCATCGACTGCCAGAACCAAGCCGCGCTTGGCCTGGTCGGGATAGATGCCCAGTCGTCTGAGTGCGTCGAGATTGATTTCAACGGTATGCCTGCGATTGCCGCCGATCACGGGATAGCGATGCGTGAAAGTCTTGCGATAAAGGCGATATGAGCGCAGATCAGGCGCTACTGAAAAACGCGGCCGAAGCAGCCTGGTCAACCATATGCCGCGCACGTGTTCCGTCAGGTTAACGATCAAATCGTAACGTCGTTGCCGAAGAGCGGCCAATAGCTGCCGCTCGCGCTTGAACCTCTGCCAGGCACCCAGGCGTTTCCAGTCCCGATGGACGACGTGCAGCTGCGTCAGATCGGGATGATCGCGCAGCATATCCGCCGTATCGGCGTACACCAGCGCGTCGACTTCCACGTGAGGCATCTCCGATTTCAATGCGGAGACCACGGGGGATGCCAGCAAAACGTCGCCGAGATTGCGCAATTTGATAACGAGCACGCGCCGTATCTGGTCCAACGCGATCGCATCTGGTGGAAAAAAAACTTCGGAAAAACTCACAGGAATCCGGTTGCGCTTGTGACTGTGGTGGGCAGCGGGCTTGCAGGACCAAGCGGAATTATAGCTGCCGCTTAGCCCGAACCGGGATGGGAGGGCAGGTATTAGTGATGAGACGCCCTGGGGGGCCGTTTCGCTTCGCGCCAAAGTGCCGAGAGCTTGGCGGTCCTCATAAAACTGTTGAAGCACCCGATCGACACGTGAACGAGCCCCGGCCCGCCATCCATAAATCCGAGCCGCAGCACATAAAATTTCAGAAACCGGTACAGCGGCGACAGCACCAGCTTTGCCGCGTTCGCGCGCTTACCCCGCCGATACAGGACCTGTGCCTGCAGGCTCGTGTAGACATTCTGCTTTTCCAGATACGAATGCAGAGTTTCCGCCGAATCATGCAATAGATCACCCTGCAGGCGTCCGACCCGTACATCGGTCACGACTTTCTCATGAACCGGGTCGTCCGACCAGTGCGCTACACGGCGGTCGAACAACCTCAAAATCCAGTCTGGATAGCCTTCCCCATGGCGCAGCCACACACCCATGAAGCGATTGCAGCGCGAAATCTCATAGGCTTGGCACGCAGGATTGGTTAACGTCCTTTCGATAGCCGCGCGCAACGCGGGGCTGATGGTTTCGTCGGCGTCGATGCATAGCACCCAGTCGTTGCCAGCCTGGTTGACCGCAAAGTTTTTCTGCCTGCCATAACCTTCCCATGCGTGCTCGTGCACTTTAGCACCGCGTGCGGCGGCAATTTCCCGCGTCCGGTCATGACTGCCAGAATCGACCACGATAATTTCCTTGCACCAGGACACGGAATCCAGACATGCCCCGATCGCGGCTTCCTCATCCTTGGCAATGACAACCGCAGAAACATTCATTTGAGCTTAGCCGGCCTGTTCGCGCCGTAGTAAGCGCAATACCAGTCTACAAAGCGCCGGATCCCATCTTCTACGGAAGTTGTCGGAACATAATCGATGTGGGCCTGCAAGGCAGCGGTGTCTGCATAAGTGCACACGACATCCCCAGCCTGCAAAGGCAGCAGTTTCTTTTGCGCCTCCCGTCCGACTGCCCGTTCGAGCACGTTGATGTAGGTCATCAGATCGACCGGCTGATGATTGCCAATATTGTAGATGCGATAGGGCGCGCTGCTGGAAGCGGGATCCGGATTCATGGCGTCGAAGTCGAGTCGCGCGTGCGGAGGGCGGTCCAAAACACGCACCACGCTCTCGGCGATGTCGTCCACATACGTAAAATCCCGCTGCATGTTGCCGTGGTTGAATACTTCTATGGGCCGGCCTTCGAGAATCGCTTTGGTAAACTTGAAATAAGACATATCGGGCCGGCCCCAAGGCCCGTATACCGTAAAGAAACGCAGGCCGGTACTCGGCAAACCAAACAAATGGCTGTAGGCATGCGCCATCAACTCATTCGATTTTTTAGTGGCCGCGTACAGGCTGACCGGATGATCGACATTGTCATGCTCTGAAAAAGGAATTTTTTGATTGCCGCCATAAATGCTGGAACTGCTCGCATAGACGAGGTGTTCAACGCTGCTATGGCGACAACCTTCGAGAACGTTAACAAAACCTACCAGGTTGCTTTGCACGTATGCCGTGGGGTTATCCAGCGAATAACGCACACCAGCCTGTGCGGCAAGATGGACGACGCTGTCGATTCTTTCCCGCTGGAACAATTGGCCCAATACATCCGCGTCTGCGATGTCGGCCTTGACGAATCGAAAGCCGGGCTGTTTGCTCAATCGTTCCAGGCGGGCTTCCTTCAAAGCCACATCGTAATAAGCATTGACGTTGTCTACGCCTATTATTTGATCGCCCCGCGCGAGCATCCGCTCGGCCACGTACATGCCGATGAAACCTGCCGCACCGGTTACAAGTACTTTCATTATTGAGCAGCGTTTCGGATAATGATTCGGTTAATGTTGCAAGTTAGCCGCATCATCACACCGGTGTCGCGGAGGTGCAAATCGACGGAACATCAATGCGGCCGGTTAACTGCCACACGGAATGGTTCAGCCGCTTCACCGAACGGTTCACTATCGAAAGGCAGGATGTATGCAATGGAACTGAAAAAAACCCTAAAGATGCTTGCGCGGTCGGGATCCCTGGCCTTCGACACAGACGCAGCATCCCCGGCGAAGATGGATCTAACTCATGAATATGTCTGGAAGGGAAGACGCCTTAACTATCGTCCAGGGACAAGCGACCAATCGCTCATCTATGACATTCTGCTGAAGTCTGGCCGGAAAGCCGAATATTGGTTGCCGGAAGACATCGATGCGAAAACGATTCTCGACATCGGCGCGAATATTGGCATAGCGTCGAATTATCTGTCAACGCGCTTCCCGCTGGCCAGGATATTCGCTTTTGAGCCGGTGCCAGGCAATTTTGCGTTGCTCAGCAAGAATGTTGCGGCGCTGGATAATGTAACGCCTGTGCAAAAAGCGCTCGGCGCGAAGGATGGCTCGTTTGAGATGTTTTACTCTGATTCAAAAGTGAATCAAGGCGGCTTTTCTTTTCACCAAGCCGGTAGCGACGTTGAACAGCGCGTGCGCGTTGAAGTTCGCGACGCGAAGTCCATGGTACAAGAGCTGGGAATCCAATCCGCGGACTTGATCAAGATCGATACTGAGGGTTCTGAGTACGACATATTGACCAGACTTGGGAAAGATTTTCTTGGCAAAGTGAAGTGGATTTATGGGGAGTTGCACGGCAACCGTGATTTCGAGCTGCTCGCTTTCCTCAGTAAACAGTTCCACATCGGAGTCAGAAAGACCATCGACAAGCGGTTATTCATGTTCCAGGCACGGAACAAGACTGCCGCGTAGATCCATCCACTTCCCTGTTCGCTAATACCGTTTTTGCCAAAATGCAGACGATTGGCGTCTCACCTGCGACAGCGCGCTCGAAGATCCTTGTCATACGCCGTGACAACATCGGCGATTTGATCCTGACAACTCCTTTGATCCACGCGCTTCGCCAGCGTTTTCCTGAAGCGTGGATCGGGGCGTTGGTCAACAGCTACAACGCCAGAGTGCTCGACACGAACGCCGATCTTAACGAAGTGTTCGTCTATACAAAGGCAAAACACCGAGGATCCGGAAGCGCATTGTCAGCGTATTGGTCGACGCTCAGTCTGATTATTCGGCTTCGAAAGCTGCGCGTCGATTATGCGATTCTCGCTTCCCCGGCCGCCTCTTCCAAGGCCCAGATGTTTGCGCGCCGGATCAATGCGCGCACCATCGTCGGTTTCGGCGACTGCGCCGATCCCGAATTCCGGCTCAAGGCAGGCCCGGCTGGCGGGCCGCACGAGGTCGACGAGGTTTTTCGCATCGCACGGTTTTTCGGCATTGAGGGACCGCCGCCAAAAACAGCCGTTTTCGTCAACCCGGGGGAAATAGCACAAGCCCGCGACAAGGTAATGAAACTGCTACCGGCGAATTGCAAACTGATCGGCATACACATCAGTGCACGAAAGCCGAAGCAGCGCTGGCCGGCCGAAAGATTTGTGGAGTTGGTGTCCAAACTTTCAGTGCATAGGCCGGACCTTGCATTTGTTCTGTTGTGGTCTCCGGGCGCACTTGATAATCCCACCCATCCAGGGGACGACGCCAAGGCCAAACAGATTCTGCAGCAACTAGATGGGGTTCCGGTTGTAGGCTTTCCCACCCCAACGTTGTCCGAGCTTTTCGCTGGACTCGCTACTTGCCAAACGGTTATTTGCAGCGATGGCGGGGCGATGCACGTGGCGGCCGCGCTTGGAAAGCCGATCTTGTGCTTCTTCGGTGATTCGGATGCCCGTAAATGGCATCCCTGGGACGTGCCATACCGGTTGCTGCAGTCAAAGTCCGAAGACGTCTCGGACATCTCCGTTGGTCAGGTGATCGAAAGGTTTCAGGAACTGCAAGCGGCCATGCGACCCTTTGAGCAATCAAAGACAGTTACCTGATTCCCTCGACGCGATGCGCAACCTCACTGAATTTTCGGCTTTAGAGTGGCTCACGCTGCTGCCAGCTCAACACGCGCTGAAGCAAGCACGCAACGATGCGTGGCCCGCGGTCTACAAACGAAGCCGCACGCCGGAGTTGGACCGCTTTCTGAAGAACCATGGCGACCTGACTGACAAGAATATTGCGTTGGTGATCGCGTTCGAACAGCCTTGGGCTTTAAACTGGTTGCTTCGGATGGCCCGCAAAAATCTTTCGGATACTGCTGTTATTGTCTTCGACAATTCACGAAGCAATTCGAAGCGCATGGAAATTGAAGAGGTCTGCAAACAAAACAAAGTGCCCTACCTCGCATTGCCGCCGAATCCGACAAGGCATGTCAATCGTTCGCATGGCATGGCGATGTCGTGGGTTT
>JBJMWI010000190.1:0-34093 GCA_045810225.1 Burkholderiales bacterium | reverse complement strand
CAGTAGCCGCCATGGATGAACATCAGCACCGCTTTGGCGTCCCCGGCCGGCCGAAAGATGTCCATGGTCTCCATGCGATCATCCCCGTATGGGACATCAAGCTCTACGTCAAGCTCTCGCCGCGCTTGCTCCGACCGCGCTGCCCAACTATCAAAATGGGTCTGGAATTCCGGGACCGCTGCCCGGTTGTTGAACATTGACTCGTAGTAGGCGGCGTCTTTGATCATTTGCACTCCATTTTTTTTCGGTTCTGTTTTGCAGAAGTGTAAGGAAACGACGGAGTATGCCCTTTAGATTGTGGAATCATGCAGCAATCGGCTCCGGATGCAAATTGCCCGCGACTGGTTGCCTTCCATAGACTCCTCGTTGTTTTTTAAAAACACAATGTATTGTTGTAAAGTCAATATCTTACCGATGGAGTCATTCGAGCCGGCCGCTTCTCTTGAGCCGCCTGTTTGGGTAGCGCAAAGCCTTAAGTGCGCCGTCCGGAAAGGCATATACGTTTCCTGGCACAGCGGCGCATGGGCCCCTAATCTGCTAAGAACAATTTGTCCACGCCTTTACTAAAGGCAGCGTGGAGCAGGCACAGGCTTGGTGAAAAACAAAAATACAATGGCGGCGGTAGGCTTTTTTGATAGCCTTCGCCTTTCAAAATCGCCGGGACAAGGCAATGCCTAGCGGCTTCGTTCACCCTGAGTTGCTCGTTGAGACCGGTTGGCTGGCGGATCATCTGGATGATCCGGGCGTGCGCGTGCTCGACTGCACCACCCATTTGCCGCCTCTTCCCGATAACAGTTATTACACCGTAAAGCCTGGCAGGGAAGACTTTGTGAAGCAGCATATTCCGGGCTCGGCATTCGTCGATATGGATCGCGATGTCGCCGAAACGACGGCCAAATACCATTTCATGCTTCCATCGAGCGAACAATTTGCGCAAACGATGTCTACTCTCGGCATTAGTCGTGACACGCTTGTAGTGAGTTATTCCGGCGCCAATCATTGGTGGGCGACACGGCTCTGGTGGATGCTAAAGGTATTCGGCCACGAGCACGCGGCTGTACTGAACGGCGGATTGCAAAAGTGGTGCAAGGAAGGTCGGCCGGTCGAGACTGGTGCGGCCAGACCCAGGGCGAGCGCACACTTTGATGCACGTCCGCCGCGCCTTGAAATGGTCGCTACGCAGCAAGACGTCCTGCAATCAATTGGAGCAGCGGATGTTTGTATCATCAACGCATTGCGTCCGGAGCAACACGCGGGTATGGGTGGCGTGTATTACGGACGCCGCGGTCATATTACGGGCAGTATCAACCTCGCTGCAGTGGCTACCGTGAACGCCGATAATGCTTACAAGAGCGCGGAAGAACTGCGCCGCATTTTTGCCGAGCCGTTGTCAAAGCCTGCCGTCATTGCATATTGTGGGGGAGGCATCGCCGCAACGGCCGATGCTTTGATCCTGACGATGCTGGGCCATGACAATGTCAGGGTCTACGATGCGTCCTTGTCCGAATGGGCCCGAAATCCAGTTTTGCCAATGGAAATGTAATGTGAGGAGATTTACGTGCTGAAGCACTTCAGGATCAACCCCGGCGATTTCAAGGGTCCAGTACTGGTCACCGGCGCGGGAGGTTGCATCGGCAGTTGGGCGTTAACGCTGTTAACAGACGCCGGCATTCCAGTCGCCGCCATGGACCTTACCGAAGATAAGCGGCGACCGAAATTGTTAATGGCCGAATCGGAGCTCGCGCAAGTCCAGTGGTTCACCGGAGACATCGCGGACAGTGCCGCGGTGACCAATGCAGTGGAAAAAAGCGGAGCAAAGGCGATTATTCATCTGGCTGCATTGCAGGTGCCTTTTTGCAAAGCCGATCCGATTGCTGGAGCCAAGGTCAATGTGGTGGGCACGATCAACATCTTCGAAGCAGCACGAAAGTACGGCTTAACGCGCATCGCGTATGCCAGTTCGATCGCTGCACACGGCGTTTTTGATCCGAACACCATGGCTACGCTATACGGCGTCTATAAATTCGCGAACGAACAAACTTCGCGCGTCTACGCGCAGGACTGGAAGATTCCGAGCGTCGGCCTGCGTCCGGGGGTCGTGTACGGCATCGGCCGCGACCAAGGCATGACTTCGAAGACCACCGTCGCTATTCTTGCCGCCGCGGCCGGAAAACCTTATACCATTCCCTTCCGGGGGCCGGTGTCCTGGCTGCACGCAGGCGAGGTTGCCAGCGCTTTCATCGCAGCGGTCTCCAAAGACCGAAGCGGCGCGGAAGTGTTCGACATCAACGGCGTCGCCTCGACCGTCGAACAATCCGTCGACATTATCCGGAAAATCGCACCGGAGGCGAAAATCTCCATTTCCGGCGACGCACTACCGTTCCCCATGGCCTTGTCGGATCAGCCGGTGCGCACGTTTCTCGGCAATTACGGTTCCATACCTTTGGAGGAAGGTATTCGCCATACCCATCTGGTGTTTCAGTCGTTACTTGCGAAGGGCTTGGTGAGCGCTGACCAGCTAAGTTGAGCGGGACTGGCGGCCATCCCATGGGCCCGCGCTCTCTCACGAAACCCTGATTCTGTAAGAACGGGGAATGACGAACTGTAATAGAAGGTTATCTCGCGGCGCCAATTGACGCATTGAAACGGAAAGGGCAAACTCCGCTCGCGCCGTATCGCAAGTACCCAATGTGCCCGCAGGAACTAATAAACCGCACGGATCCTCGCAGAACACGCGGTGCATATGGGTACAAAAAGTACAAGAATGACCACTAAAATTCCAAGGAGGAAGTAAACATGAAGAAAATCGTTGCCGCACTGCTGGGCGTACTCTGCATTGCAGCGTCGTCCAGCGCTTTTGCGCAAAAACTGTATTGGACCACCAGCGGTATGTTCGGACCCTTCGATATCAGGGGCCTGATTCCTGCACTCCCTGCCGACAAATCGCGTCAGATTACCATCCCGGTCAGCATGTGGATTCTCGATCATCCGAAAGGCCTGGTCGTGTTCGATACAGGCAATAACGCGGCTGTTTCCGACAGCGCCGATAATTGCAAGGCGTACTGGGCACCGGGCAACTGCGATTTCCTGAAGCCGAGCCAAAAGCGCGCTGACGTTATCGACATGCAGCTGAAGAAACTTGGGTATTCTGTTGACAAGGTGAAGGTCGTCGTCACTTCGCATACCCACCTGGACCACGTCGGCAATATTGAAATGTTCCCGAATGCGATCCATGTGCTGCAGAAAAAAGAGCTTTATCAAGGCTGGTGGCCCGAGAAATTCCAAGGCCGTACCACTCCCGGAAGCTTCGTAATGGCCGACCTGGATAACGCCCGCGAGTTCAACTACCTTGAACTGAACGGCGACTACGACTTGTTCGGCGACGGCAGCGTAATGATCCTTTCCACGCCAGGACATACCCTCGGTCACCAATCGATGAAGGTCAAATTGCCTCAGTCGGGCACCATCATCATTTCACAGGACGCTGTCTGGATGCAGGAAAACCTCGACGGTTATCCCGCAGGCTTGAACTACAGCGTTCAGGATTACACCAACTCGCTGCAACGTCTGAAAATGATGCGCGACATCGAAGGTGCTCAGCTGTTCATGGCACACGATGGCGATCAGTTCAAGGCGAAGGGCGATCGCTGGTACAAATAAGCAGTCGGTACTCTTCCTGAAGAGCCCCCCCATGCGGGGGGGTTTTTTTTTAACGTCTTTGTTCATTGTGAAATCTGCATCTACAGCCATCGATCTGCAGTCCGTCTCCAAGCGATACGGTTCTAAAAATATCATCCACGACGTGTCCTTTTCCGTGCAAAAGGGCGAAATCGTCGGGTTCCTTGGACCCAATGGCGCCGGAAAAACCACGACGATGCGCATGATTGCCGGGTTCACCACGGCGACATCGGGCCGCATAACGGTTGCCGGGTATGACATGGCAACGCAGAATTCCGACGCCGCACGCAGTCTCGGCTATCTGCCCGAGCAACCGCCGCTGTACGACGTACTGGAAGTCTCGGCATACCTGCGCTTTGTAGCAAAGGTAAAAGGCATTGCCAGCGCATCCATAGCTGCGGAGCTGGACAGGGTAATCCAGGCTTGTCGCCTGGAAGCCGTGGTGACGCGCGAAATCTATAAACTCTCCAAGGGTTACCGACAGCGCGTCGGCTTGGCGCAGGCGCTACTCGGGACGCCGGAAGTACTTCTGCTGGATGAACCGACCGCCGGCCTCGACCCCGGACAAATACAGGAGACTCGTGAAGTCATCCGCGCCGTCGGACAGGATCATGCTGTGCTCTTAAGTACGCACATCCTCCACGAGGTTACCTTGATCTGCCAACGAGTTGCGATCATCAACAATGGACGCCTGCTCGCAATAGATTCGCCGCAGGGACTGCAGCGCGCTTCCGAAAAGACCAATCGAGTTTCCCTGCTTGCGACCGGTCCGGCCGCTGCAATGCGCGAATCGATTCTTTCAATCGATGGCGTCAAAAGCGTCAATATTCGAGCCAGCGCAAATGATGTGGATCTGCAGGAAATAGAATGCCAGGTGGATGCCGAGGAAGGCATCGAGGCGTCGATTGCGCGAGCAATCGCCTCGCGCTGGGCGTTGCACCGCCTTGAGCGCCAGCAACCCACTTTGGAAAACGTTTTCCTCCGCTACGTAAGCGAAAACCTGCATACCGGCATAGCCGCATGAAGATTGACGCGTGCATTCGCAAGTTAGCGCAGTACCCCCGGCGCTGAGCAACCTCGCATAACGCGTACCCCGATTATGCCAAGAGCAAGCCAATTGAATGGCGTATTCGCCATATACCAGAAAGAGCTGGCCACATATTTTCGCTCGCCGATAGCTTATTTCGTCATCGCAGTATTTCTGCTGGGCACGGGATATTTTTTCATCTACAACATATTCCTGACCGGCGTCGGCACCATGGACGAGACGTTCCAGAACATGGGCATTCTGCTGCTGACCCTCATGCCTGTCATGACCATGCGATTGTTCTCCGGTGAATACAGCGGACGTACGATGGAACTGCTCATGACACTGCCACTCGCACCGTGGCAAATCGTAATCGGTAAATTCCTCGGCGCGGTCACCATGCTGCTGTTAATGACGGCGGCCACCGCCATCAATCTGGTCCCGCTTTACCTTTTCGGCAACCCCGATTCTTCCACCATTTTGTCCGGATACCTGGGATTTATCTTGCTTGGCATGGCGTGCCTGGCAGTCGGACAGTTTTTTTCTGCACTGACACAAAACCAGATTGTCGCCGCGCTGATCACGATTCCCGTGCTCCTTGGCTTCTGGTTCATCGGCCACCTGCAGAGTTTCCAGACCGCCCCGCACCTGCGTGAACTGTTCGGTTACCTGTCATTCGCTTTGCACTTCGGCGACTTCATTCGCGGACTGGTACGTTCAGAAGCAATCGTTTTTTATATCGTTGTATCTGCGGTTGCGCTTACATTGAACACTAGCTATTTGAAGTGGCAGCGCTGATGGGACGCCCAGCGCGCTCAGGTCTGATCCTGCTGGCAGGCATAGTGCTGATAGCAGGCGCAGCCGCCAGCCACGCCATTCTGTTGGAACTGGGTATCGTCACAACGGCGCTTGCGGTTGCAGGGCTACTGCTGTCGGCATGGGGCGCCTATGTTCTGCGTGCGGACCTGGGTGCCGCTTTTCTGCATCGGCGGGGCGAAATCGTGCTTTACACGCTCGGCTTGATCGGCGTGTTTTGTGCCCTTGCCTATCTTTCGGTTCGTTTTCCCGTCCGTTATGACATGACCGCCGCGCGCATGTATTCCTTGTCCGAAGCGACGGTCCAAATGCTGAAGCGGCTCGAAAAGCCGGTGCACATCGTTTTCTTTCATGATCCGATGATGCGCGAGACGGTCGAGATCTATCAATTGATCGCCAAACAGACTGACAAAGTAAGCGTTGAATTCTACGATCCGATGCTAAATCCGGCGCAAGCGAGAATGCGCGGTGTTGAGTTCGCCGGGACAGCAATTTATGAAAGCGAAGGGCGCAAGCTGCAAATCAATGGCCCTTCCGAAACCGATATCGCAAACGGCATTCTGCGCATTTCACAAGGGGCACAGCAGATCATCTGTTTTCTCGATGGCCACGGCGAACCAGACCCCTTCAGTCTTGAGTCGCACGATCATGCCGAAGGCAATGCCGGACATTCGCATGGACTGGGAGCAAAAGTCGTATTGCACGAGCGTCATGGCATAGCCAAGGCACGGCATGGACTGGAGACGCTTAACTATGTGGTCGAGAAAATCTCGCTGTTGCAGGGCGTGAATACGCTGTCGCGCTGTACTGTACTTGTCGTCGCCGGACCAAAGACACCGCTGCTTGCGTCCGAGGTAAAAGCAATCGACACCTACCTTACAAAGGGCGGGAACGCTTTGTTCATGCTGGATCCGTTCATCCAGAGCGGCCTGGAACCCGTGGTGCGCGAGTTTGGGGTCGTTCTGGATGATGATTTAGTGATCGACGAGGCCAGTCACTTCTGGACGGACGTATCGTCGCCTGCAGTGACCGACTATAACCGCCATGAAATAGCGCGCGACCTTCCGCTGACTTTCTTCCCCGGCGTGCGTTCACTGTCTCCGACCCCGGAGCGCGTGCCAGGGACCTCTGTGCGACCCGTGATTAATTCTTCAAAAAGCAGTTTCGGTCAAACAAACCGGGAGCGCGCCGAGTTCAACAAGGAAAAAGACAAGGCCGGGCCACTGACGCTCATGGTTGCCGTGAACCGCCGGCCGGAGTTCGTCGACTCAACCAAAGCAGTGACTGGCACCCGCACACCGGCGCCACCGTTGGCGCCCGGGCAGCCTGTCAAGCCGAGCGCCTCGGACGTGAAATCGCGTATCGCGGTGATTGGTGACTCGGATTTTGCCACCAACTCCTTCTTCCATATCCTGGGCAACGGCACGCTCTTTCTCAACACAGTGAACTATCTTGCAGCACAGGAGAACCTCATCGGCCTGGAGCCGCGCACGTATGACCTGCCACGCGTCGACCTTACCAATCGCCAGATGAAGGGCACGTTTTTCCTTTCGATCATTCTCGTTCCAGCTCTGATGGCTGTCCTAGGCATCGCGGTGTGGTGGAGGCGGCGTTGAGCGCAGTGAAGCAAATCCAGACCGGGGGCGGACGACGCAAGCTGCTCGCGGTATGGCTGTTGTTCGCTGCGCTTGTAGTTGCAATCTTGCTGATCCAGCGCCATGACACCACAGTATCAAACCCGCCCGACTCCAGCCGCGATGAGCGCCTGCTGATACCGGTCGCGATAGCAGACCTCGGTGCCATAGAGATCGTGCATAACGGCACCTTGCACCGATTCGAACGCGATGCCTCCGGCGCCTGGTTCTATCATGGAGTCCACAGCGCATCGCAAGCGCAGCACGCGCACAACTCGGACCCGGCAATTGCGGCTCGCATAGAGAAAGCCTTTTCCGGCCTTGGCCGCGCGCGTATGGAACGACAGTTTCCACTGAAGCTCGAGGCCGACGAATTCGGCGTCACACGGCCCGACATGTTGCTGATGGTTTATCGGCCAGGCGAACCGCAGCCGTTATTTCGGTACGCGATCGGTACCGTGGCACCCGACAAAGTGAGCCGCTATGTCCTGCCACTCGGAAGTAGCTGGGTTATCACGATCGCCGATTACCAGATCGATAATCTGGTGTCGTTAATCCGGGACATGACCCAATCTGCTCTCCCAGGACCTAACAAATAATAAATCCTCCTGCAGTGAATGCGTGCTCTCCCTACGCGCGTGGCAAAAGAAGCCGGCGCAATGACTGACGTGCATCCACTTCATTTGAGTGGATTCGACCGGCCTTGGTATCTCCTTTGCCGCGTCGCCATGGCTGTATGTTTTCTCCTGGCGTTCATCGGAAATGCCGGCGCGCATACCGGCGGCATGACAGGCTTCGCCACCATTACGATCAGCGACAAACATGTTCGTTATAACCTCACGTTGTCGGATGTGCCGCCTGGTCCTCTTGCCGAACAGATGCAGCTTGGCAAGCCCGGTATCACCCCTGATTTCAAACCACTGATCAGCGCCATCAGCGAAAAAATCCATTTGACCAGCGATGGATCGCCCTGCCTCGCTACAGATAGTCGCATCGTAGCGCCGACCACTAAACCAGCCAGCCTGACGGGCACGGTTGATTTCATGTGTCCTGCCGACATAAGCAAACTCACCATACGCGACGACATGTCGGAAGTGATGGGCGGCAGCCAGCACACGTTGGCCGCGATCGTATGGGCGGGAGGCAGCCAGCAATTTGCATTCGGCAGCGACGCGCGTGAGACCACCATCACAGTGTCCGAGGCACCCCATGCATCAAGAGGAGCCGGCAGCTTCTTTCCGTTGGGAATTGAACACATCCTGACCGGCTACGATCACCTGCTGTTCCTGCTCGCACTTATGTTGCGCGGCGGAGGGCTCTGGTCGCTGCTCAAAATCATTACAGCATTCACGATCGCGCACAGCATAACGCTCGCGCTTGCCGCATTGGATATCGTCGTACTGCCCGGTGCTCTGGTCGAGTCAATCATCGCGCTTTCGATCGCATACGTCGCGTTGGAGAACTTGCTGCCGCGCTACGCGGTATCGAGGCGTTGGGCCGTTAGCTTTTTATTCGGGCTGGTGCATGGTTTTGGGTTTTCCTCGGTATTGCGGGAAATCGGACTCCCAAAAGAAAACCTCGTTTTGTCGCTGTTGAATTTCAATCTCGGCGTCGAAGCGGGGCAATTGACCGTGGTGCTGCTTGTCGTTCCTGTCCTGATGCGCCTCAGGTCCCGAAAATGGGAACCGTCCCTGGTAGCGACCGTCTCGGGTGTAATTCTCGCAGTGGGATTGGCGCTGTTCGTCGAGCGAGCGTTCCTGGGCGGATAGCTGGATCGCCTTCAGTGTTGGGGAATCAGTGCCGTACCGTCAGCACCGTAAACCCCTCGCCGATTAGTTCGCGATGTATCTCACCCTTCAGTCCGGCGTCCCGCAGAAGCGTTTCCTGTTCTTCGCGCGTAGGAATAACATTGCCCCAAATCAATTCCTCAAAGCCGGTCTGCAGCGGAAAACGGAATTCGGGACGTCGCGCCTCCTCCAACGTAGTTGGATAGGTTTCGTCAATAATCACCATCCAACCGCCCGGCTTTAGCGTGCGCGTGGCTGCGCCGACCACAGCGGGGCGAATGCCTGGCGCAATTTCATGCAGGACTTCGATCATGACTACTGCATCGAAAGCTCCTGCAGCATCGTCGACCTTCTCTCTGTGTATCGAAATCCGGTTGGTCAGACCAGCCTGCTGTATCTTGTCCCGCGCCAGCGCGAGGCTTTGGTCATCGATATCGACGCCGGCCAGGCGCGCACCCGGAAAAGCCTTCGCAGCCTGCAACAGAAAATTGCCGGTGCCGCAGCCAATCTCGAGAATGGCCCCGCCGGAACCAAGGCGCTGTGATAGATCCGTTAGCGCAGGCAGGATTTTTTTTGCCGTCACCACTTGCAGCCCCTGCGTGGATTCAGCGATGGCCTGATTGAAATGCTCGCCCCTGCCCTGGAACGGTTTTGCCGCACCCGATTTGAACGCATCCCGGCAACGGCGAAAATCTTCCGCGGCTACTTCGGTCCCCAGGCGCACGTAGCCGCCCAAATAGCGGGGATGGCCGGGACTCCCAAGGATTGAATCGAAATGCGGCGCGAGACGGTATTTGCCTTTCTCATCTGCGTCGAGTATTTCCAGTCCATACGCCGTCTTGCACCAGACTTCCACATAGGGCACGTGGAGACCGAGCTTGCTCGCCAGCTCGTTGCCAGTCAGGCCCGGGGTCTGTGCCAGCGTTCTGAATAAACCGAGATGATTGCCCAGGTCGATGAGATGAATAGCATTGAACCCGCGGCGCCACTCAAAGATTCGGGAAACCTGCGCATCCGCACTTGTATCTTTTGCTGTCTCCGCCATGGCCCGCCCCTTTTCATCATTGACAAAGGGTCCAAGTATACTTGTGCGGTATTAACGAGTTCGCATCTATATGTCGACCAGCCTCATCTCTACCAAATGATCCGACTCCGCCACCTGGCCGCAGTTTTGTTCATCGCCTGCACGGCATCGTCACCTGCCGTCGAGCTGGGCGAACCAGCGCCCGCTTTGCGAGGTACGCTTTTTTCCGGACAAACTTTCGACCTTTCGCAAATGCGCGGAAAGGTTGTGCTGGTCAATTTCTATTCCAGCTATTGTAGTTTCTGTGCCTACGAAATCGGCAATCTCGAAACTTTCTACGAGCAACATCGCGATCAAGGGTTCGAGGTTATTGTGGTCGGCATCGATAGCCTCGAGGATCGGCACCGTGTGCAACGCATGCTCGGCATATATGGATTGCCAGGAACGATGGCGGACGAACTTGCGCAAAGCGGGTTCGAACGCAAATATCCGACGCCGACTGCTTTCATTATTGACCGGAACGGTATTCTGCACAGCCGTATGCGTGGTGCGAAACAGCCGTATTTCTATGCGGAGCAGGTGCTGCCGCTGTTACAGCAGAAATAATGCATCACAGCGATCGCATGCTTGGAAAATTCGCGCTGCGGGACACGCGTCTCGACTACGCGGGTGCCTTCGCGGTATGGGGCTTCACTGCCGCAACTTCAATGATTCGCGTCCAGCCATAAGGATCGGATACCCGCCCATACTGGATGTCCGTCAGGCTGTTGAACAGCTGACGAGCGACCGGTCCCGGCTCCCCGGAGCCAACACTATGATTTCTGCCCTGATAGCTAAGTCGGCCGACCGGGGCAATCACCGCACCGGTGCCCATGCCAAATGCTTCTGTTATTTCTCCGGACGCCAGATCACGGATGACTTCAGTGATATCGATCCGGTCTTCTGTCACCGGGTAGCCAACATCGGGCGCAAGCTTAAGCAGCGAATCGCGCGTCACACCTCGCAAAATCGCACCGGATAACATGGGCGTGCGGATATGCTTGCCGCCATACACGAACGCGATATTCATGGCGCCCACTTCATCGACATAACGCCGTTCGACCGCATCGAGCCACAGCACTTGCTGATAGCCGGACGCGAGCGCTTTTTCTGTTCCGGCCAGGCTGCCCGCATAGTTACCCGGCGTTTTCGCCTCTCCGGTGCCGCCCCGTACCGTGCGCACATAATCATCGGATACGAGCACCGACACCGGCCTGAAGCCACCGGCAAAGTACGGCGCCACGGGACTCAGAATGATGTAGTGCAGGAAAGAGCGGCTGCCGCGTACTTCAAGTGTATTCTCGACCGCCAGCATGACTGGCCGGATGTAAAGCGCCGCGCCGTCTTGTTTCGGGACCCAGCCGTGTTCGAGCTTGACGAGTTCAGTGATTGCCAGAATGTGCTGGTCGATGTCCACAACCGGCATGGCAAGACGCTCGGCAGAGCAATTGAAGCGCTCGGCATTCTGGTCAACGCGAAACAGATTGACATTGCCATCGGGCCGCAGGTACGCCTTGGTTCCATCGAATATCATTTGCCCGCAGTGGAACACCTGGGCCGCCGGATCCAGAATCAGCGGCTGATAAGGTCCGATGACTGCATCGTGCCAGCCCTTTCCGGCCGTGTACTGTTGAGTGAACATGCGCGCAGTGAAATGCCGGCCGAACCCCAGCGCGCCTGGCAAGAGCGCCGGCGCCGCTTGCGTTACAGGTTCGACACGAATCTTGAAACTGGTCAAGTGTTCTCCCGAAGAAAATGGGCCACCAACGTCTTCCATTCTTCTTCAAGACTGGTGTTCGTTGCACTTTTTCCTGCGCGACGGTACCAATAGCCGGCATTGGCGAGATCGCCTTCTATGCGGTGCAGATGCGCATGAACCAGTGCGTAAGTCTGGTCATCCTCATGTTCCTGCACGATTGCGTGCGCACGCTCCCAATTACCTTTGCGCAGATACCACAACGCCTCCAGCACGGGAACCAATGCCGGTGGTGGAGCGTCCTGCGATGTGGTTAACGTAAATTCCTGCACGTCCATCATGTTGTCAGTCCAAGGTTCCGTTGTGAAGCAGCCGTACCTTTTGCTGCCGAAAAACGGATGGGCGCCCGAAAGCGCCCATCCTCCCTTCCCCTTGAGGCTCTTCTTGTCAGGGAATTTTATTCTTCACGAGGCAGCGGCGCGGCCGTCGAGTTCGGCCCCCTGGTCGGCTGCGTACTCCTTTTTGACATGCTGCGTGTTGTAGCCGTTGAACAGATGTCCGAACAGGCCACGCTTCAGGTCGCTGGTGCCCATGTACCAGTCGGCAATGGGATACGTGAGGTTCATGTTGCGTTCCATCATGATCGGCTGACTGTGATGTGCCGCGTGATGACGTCGTATGGTATTGACCAAAGGACAATTGCGAACGAACCAGTTATCGTGCACATGGCAGCACAAATGGAACGTTTCGTAATTCAGGTAATACATCGGCGTCAACATCATCAATATGTAGCCGGCGTTGGCCGACCAAAGCATGCCGATAAGCAGCGCCGCCGGCAATGTCATAACCATGAACACGAGCAAGGCGTAAGGCGGAAACAGCACGATGCGCCATTCGCGATTGGTATCGTAGGTCATCACTTGTGCCGTGAAGTACTGATGGTGCTGATGGGTATGGCGATGGTAGACGGGCATCAAGATGCCGCCGAAGCCCTTGATGGGGCGATGCATTGCGTTTTTATGCAGCCACCATTCGTTCCAGTTGTAGAACACCAGCACGGGAACGACGAAGAGCACTTCCCAGAGCGTCGGCTGGTGCACATGCGCGATGCAATACCAAATTACGGCCCCGCCGGGAACGAAGATGGACAGCAAATGTCCCCATCCGTTGTACCAGGAAGCAATGTTGCGCCGGTATTCATCCCGGAATGCCGCTTGCTTTGTGGTTAACTGGCCAGTCGTCACAAGAATCTCATGCTGCAAGGCTATAAAACGTTGGGCGAAACATACCTCCATGCCGTAGCGAGGGTCAAGGCGCACTGCAGCGACTGTCTTGCCTCGCGCAATGGGTTGCTCTAAGGTGTCGGGCTGAATTCGCCTGCGAAAACCATGACCAGCGCAACACTACCTTCATTTCGCCGCGACGCCCAAGTTATAGGGCTGGTCGGGCTGGCCCACGGCATCTCCCATTTTTTCCATCTCGCGCTGGCACCGCTGTTCCCGTGGCTGAAGGACGCTTTTGCCGTGAGCTACGCGGAACTTGGCTTGCTGATGAGCGTGTTCTTCATCGTCTCCGGCATCGGTCAGGCACTGGCCGGATTCGTGGTTGACCGTTTTGGCGCCCTGCGCGTGCTGCTGGGCGGTATCGCGCTGCTAGGCATTTCTGCGTTGGGGCTGGCTGCAAGTCAGAATTATGTGATGCTGCTTTTCTTTGCCGGCGTAGCTGGTCTCGGAAATTGCGTATTCCACCCTGCAGATTTCACCCTGCTGAACCGTCGCGTTAGCATTCCGCGGCTCGGCCATGCGTTCAGCGTCCACGGCCTGACTGGTACCCTGGGCTGGGCTGTCGCTCCCTTGTTTCTGGCCGGCATCGCCAGCGTTTCAAGCTGGCGCATTGCTCTGCTGGCCGCCGGAGTACTGGCGTTTACGGTGCTGATGGTATTGGTTGCGTTTAGACATCTGCTCGACCCTCGCGAAGTCGGCGACGCAGTGGCGCAATCGGCAAAGAACAAAGCCGCGGCGAATGCAACCTTGGGTTTCATGAAAGTTCCCGCGGTGTGGATGTGCTTTGCCTTCTTTTTCATTTCCTCCATCTCGTTCGGCGGCATACAAAGCTTTGCGGCCACAGCGCTGCGCGAACTGTACCAAGTGCCGCTTACCTATGCGACGGCGTGCATCACAGCTTATATGCTGGGCAGTGCGGGCGGCATCGTTGCCGGGGGGTTTTTGGCTGCGCGCTTCCAGCAACACGACAAAGTAATCGCAATTGCTTTCGCCGCTGCCGCAAGCGTTTCAGTATTGGTGGCAAGCACCGTGCCGCCGGCAGCGATGGTGATCTTGCTGTTGGGCGCAATCGGATTCGGTTCCGGCGTGGCGGGCCCATCGCGCGACCTGCTGGTGCGGGCCGCAGCACCGAAGAATGCGACCGGTCGCGTCTACGGCGTTGTGTATTCCGGCCTCGACATCGGGCTGTCCGGCGCCCCACTGATGTTCGGGTTGCTCATGGATGCGCATCATCCCGGTTGGGTGTTCGTCGGTATCGGCGCTTTTCAGGCGCTGTCGTTGATTGCGGTGTTGGGGGTTGGCGAAAGCGCCGGGAAACGGCAAGTACAGGCGGCGTAAAACTCAGGATTTAGAAGTATTAGAACTTTAGTCCTCCCCTTTTAGCGCAGTTTCAATACGGCTTCACGCACCAGTTCTTTCAGTCCCGCACCGCCGGTGTCGACGTAAGCGACGATTTCCTTGCGCATGCGTGGGTCCCAGAATCGTTTCAGATGCTGTGCCACTGCATCGACAGCAGTAGTGTGGTCCGGCTCGGACTTGAAGAAATTGCCAATATCGTTCGCCATGCGAACCAGATGTTCGATATTCATGTTTTCCAGTCGGCTCCAGTGGTCAAGCGGTATGCCTGGTCGGCATAAATTACACAGCGTTCCCCTCGCACGAAACCCGCAAGCGTCACGCCCGATTCACCAGCAATACGTACCGCGAGCGCGGTTGGCGCTGATACCGCCGCGAGCAGACCAATACCGGCCATGGCTGCCTTCTGCACCATCTCATAACTTGCGCGACTGGTGATGACCGCGAAACCTGTAGCGGTGTCGATGGTGCCGGACGCCAGCGCGCCGATCAGCTTGTCCAGTGCATTATGGCGGCCGACATCCTCGCGAATCGCTTGCAGCCCGCCGTCGAAATTCGCCCACGCCGCCGCGTGCGTTGCACCAGTCGCCTTGTTCAGGGGCTGCCTTGCGGGCAGCAGCTTCATTGCGCGGGCGAGCGCATGCGGCGCAGTCCGCGGCCCGGCTTTGACCTTCGGCACGTCGCGCATGGCTTGTTCGATGGTTTGCGCACCGCAGAGGCCGCAGCCGGTGCGAGCCGTCATGTTTCGGCGTCTTTGTTCGATCGCCGCGACCCGCTCAGGGGGCACGCTCAGATAAATGGAGTATCCGGTTGGCTCGGGAACGATTTCGATGCCGCCCAGTTCCGACACTGAGCCTATTATGGCTTCGGTCAGGCTGAATCCAAGTGCAAGGTCCTCGAGGTGGGCCGGCGTCGCCATTACAACGACATGCGGGACGCCGTTGTAGACCAGCGCGATAGGCGCTTCTTCGGCGATCTGCTCCGCAACCGCCCGAGTCGAATCCGTCTCAATGTGCACTGCAGGCACCGAGCGGCGCTCTTCGGTCGCATAATCAAATGCCCTGCGCGACACCGTTCAGGCTCCGCTCGTTTCCCGCTGCGGCATCAGGTCCAGTTGCGTTTCGTTGAATTCGCGGAAGCGTTTCTGCCAGGCTGATGGCTGCGTCACGCGAGTAACCTGCACCGCAGTCACCTTGTACTCGGGACAGTTGGTCGCCCAGTCCGAATTATCGGTGGTGATGACGTTCGCGCCGGATTCCGGAAAGTGGAATGTGGTGTATACCACGCCTGGTTGCACACGCTCGGTGATAGTGGAGCGCAGTACCGTCTCTCCGGCCCGGCTGGTAACGCCAACCCAGTCTCCATCTTTAATGCCACGCTGCTCGGCATCGTGCGGATGAATCTCCAGCCGATCCTCACTGTGCCAGGCATTGTTCGCCGTGCGGCGCGTCTGTGCGCCAACGTTGTATTGGGAAAGAATCCGGCCGGTGGTCAAAATCAACGGGTATTTCCCGCTAGTGCGCTCTTCCGTGGGCACATATTCGGTGACGACGAATCGGCCTTTGCCACGCACGAACTCTTCGACATGCATGACCGGCGTACCGTCCGGCGCATCGTCGTTGCATGGCCATTGAATGCTCTCCAGTTCGTCGATTTTGTCGTAGGTGACACCCGTGAATGTCGGCGTAAGTAACGCAATCTCATCCATGATTTCGGATGGGTGTTTGTACGTCATCGGGTAACCAAACGCGTTGGATAGTGCAACCGTAACTTCCCAGTCTTCTTTGCCGGCCAGGGGAGGCATCACCTTGCGTACGCGCGAAATTCGGCGCTCCGCGTTGGTAAAGGTTCCGTTCTTTTCCAGGAACGAGGATCCGGGCAGAAACACGTGTGCGAATTTAGCGGTTTCGTTCAAGAAAATATCCTGCACCACCACGCACTCCAGCGCTTCAAGCGCATGCGTCACATGCTGCGTATCCGGATCAGACTGTGCGATGTCCTCGCCCTGAATGTACAAGCCCTTGAAGCTGCCGTCGATCGAAGCATCGAACATGTTCGGAATGCGCAGTCCCGGCTCGTTGTCGAGCTTGACGCCCCATTGCTGCTCAAATTGAACGCGAACCTTGTCGTCCGAAACGTGTCGGTATCCTGGCAGTTCGTGCGGGAACGAGCCCATGTCGCAGGAACCCTGGACATTGTTTTGGCCACGCAACGGATTAACGCCTACGCCCTCGTGACCGATATTGCCGGTCACCATTGCAATGTTGGCGATGCCGATGACCATGGTCGAGCCCTGGCTGTGTTCAGTCACGCCGAGTCCGTAGTAAATCGCTGCATTGCCTCCTGTTGCGTACAGCCGCGCAGCGCCGCGAACCTGCGCCGCGGGAACACCGGTAACCTGTTCCATTGCTTCGGGTGAATTGCGCGGCTCCAGGATGAACGCCTTCCACTTGGCAAATTCCTTTGGTTCGCAGCGCGCGGCGACGAAATCGTCCTTCGTCAATCCTTCGCTGACAATGACGTGAGCGAGAGAATTAATCAGCGCCACATTAGTACCGGGGCGCAGTTGCAGATGATATGAAGCTTCAATATGCGGCGTGCGCACCATGTCGATGGTGCGTGGGTCAGCGATGATGAGCTTTGCACCTTCGCGAAGCCGGCGCTTCATGCGTGAAGCAAAAACCGGATGGCCATCCGTCGGATTGGCGCCGATAATCATCATCACGTCCGACTTCATGACCGAATCGAAGTCCTGCGTGCCCGCCGATTCTCCTAACGTGGTTTTGAGCCCGTAACCTGTCGGAGAGTGGCAGACACGCGCGCAGGTATCGACATTGTTGTTGCCGAACGCGGCGCGCACCAGCTTCTGGAGAAGGTAAGTTTCTTCGTTGGTGCAACGGGAGGAAGTGATACCACCAATCGAGCCGCGCCCGTACTTTGCCTGGATGCGTTTGAATTCGGACGCAGCATGATTAATCGCCTCGTCCCAGGAGACTTCACGCCACGGATGCCTGATCGTCGCCCGGATCATTGGCTTGGTAATGCGGTCCGGATGCGTGGCATAGCCAAAAGCGAAACGCCCCTTTACACAGGAGTGGCCACGATTGGCCTTGCCATCCTTGTTGGGAACCATGCGCACGACTTCTGCGCCTTTCATTTCCGCATTGAACGAGCAGCCCACGCCACAATAAGCGCAAGTCGTCGTGACACTGTGGTCCGCCTGTCCTTTATCGATGACCGATTTTTCCATGAGGGTCGCGGTCGGACAGGCTTGCACACAGGCGCCGCAGGAAACGCATTCCGATTCCATGAATGGCTGGTTTTCGCTCGGCGCAACCATGGAAGCAAATCCGCGTCCGTCGATGGTCAGCGCAAATGTGCCTTGCACTTCTTCGCAGGCTCGCACGCAGCGGGAGCACACGATGCATTTGCTCGGATCAAACGTGAAGTAGGGATTGGAAGTGTCTTTCGGGGCTTTCAGGTGATTCTCACCGTCATAGCCATAACGTACTTCGCGCAGCCCAACCACCCCGGCCATGTCCTGAAGTTCGCAATTGCCATTCGCGGAACACGTCAGGCAGTCAAGCGGATGGTCGGAGATGTACAGCTCCATGACGCCGCGCCGCAGGTCTGCGAGTTTCGGCGTCTGCGTACGCACCTTCATGCCTGGAGCAACCTCAGTGGTACAGGAAGCGGGATAACCTTTGCGGCCTTCAATTTCCACCAAGCATAGACGGCACGATCCAAAAGCCTCGAGGCTGTCCGTCGCGCAAAGCTTCGGCACGCGTATGCCGGCGTCCACGGCTGCGCTCATCACCGAAGTGCCCTGCGGCACGCAGACCTCTACGCCATCGATCTCAACCGTAACCAGTTTTTCCGATACCCGTTTCGGAGTGCCGTAATCGGGAGTTGTTTGCAAGGACATCGTTATCTCCTACTTAAAACTGCGGCGTCACGCAACCTTGCGTTTCGGCGCCGCGCGAAAGTCATTCGGAAAATATTTCAGTGCGCTTTGCACCGGGAAAGGTGTCAGGCCCCCCAGCGCACACAGCGAACCGTTGATCATGGTGTCGCACAAATCTTCGAGCAGCGCGATATGCTTTTCGCGCTCGTCGCCGGCAACGATATGGTCGATCACTTCCACGCCGCGCGTCGATCCGATGCGGCACGGCGTGCACTTTCCGCAGGATTCGATGGCACAAAATTCCATTGCGTAACGCGCCATGCTGGCCATGTCCACGGTGTCGTCAAACGCGACGATGCCACCGTGACCGACCATTGCCCCAACCGCGGCGAATGCTTCGTAATCCAAGGGCGTGTCGAACTGCTGTTCCGGCAGGTAAGCTCCAAGCGGACCACCAACCTGAACCGCACGAATGGGACGCCCGCTGGCCGAACCTCCGCCATAGTCGTACAGCAGCTCGCGCAAGGTCACGCCAAACGCTTTTTCCACGAGACCGCAGTGTTTCAGGTTGCCGGCAAGCTGGATTGGCAAAGTACCGCGCGAGCGTCCCGAACCGTAATGCCGGTAGTACTCCGCACCTTTGGCAAATATGATTGGCACCGAAGCGAGCGTGATGACGTTGTTGATCACTGTGGGCTTCCCAAACAAACCGGATATGGCTGGAAGGGGCGGTTTGAAACGCACCATGCCGCGCTTGCCCTCGAGGCTTTCCAGCAGTGACGTTTCTTCGCCGCAAATGTAAGCACCGGCGCCCTTGCGCACTTCCAGCTCGAACGCCTTGCCGCTGTTCATGACGTCGGCGCCCAGATAACCCTGTTCCCTGGCGCGCGTAATGGCCTCGGCAAGGATCTGGCAGGCATGCGGATATTCGGAGCGCACATAGATGTACCCGCGTGTGGCACCCACCGCGATGCCGGCGATGGCCATGCCTTCGATCAGCACGTACGGATCGCCCTCCATGATCATTCGATCCGAGTACGTCCCGGAGTCGCCTTCGTCCGCATTGCATACTACGTATTTCTGGAAAGACGGCGTATCCAGCACCGTTTTCCACTTTATGCCGGCGGGGAAAGCGGCGCCGCCACGCCCACGTAATCCCGAATCCGTGACCCGGCCGACTGCCGACGCGCCGTCCATCGACAGCGCCGCGCGCAACCCCTGCCAGCCGCCATGTGCCGCATAATCTTCGAGTGACAATGGATCCGTGATCCCGACCCTGGCGAACGTCAAACGCTCTTGCTTGCGCAGATACGGTATTTCTTCCGTCCGACCCCGCCACAGCGCATGCCGGGCGCCCTGCAGCAACCCGGCCTCGAACAGCGAGGCGACATCCTTGGTCGCGACCGGGCCGTATGCAATGCGGCCCAACGGCGTCTCGACTTCAACCATCGGTTCCAGCCAATACAAACCGCGAGAACCATTGCGCACGATCACGACTTCGGCGTTGCGGTGTGCTGCTTCCGCCGCTATTGCGTTCGCAACAGCTTCGGCACCTACCGACAAGGCCGAAGAATCGCGCGGGATATAAACCCGGACGCTCACGCCGTCCCCTTGCCAAGGTCGTTTTTCACCGTGCGCACCACCTCATCGAAGCGATCCGGCGTAACTCTTCCGTAGACTTCGTCGTCAATCATCATCGCGGGCGAGCAGGCGCAGTTACCCAGGCAATAAATCGGCTCCAGCGTGAAAGCGCCATCGCGCGTAGTGTCGTGAAAACCAATGCCCAATGTGGCCTTGGCGCGCTCGATCAGCTCGCTGGCCCCCATCGATTGGCAGGATTCCGCGCGGCACACATATACCGTGTGCCGCCCGGCGGGCGAGGTACGGAAATGGTGATAGAAAGTCAGTACGCCGTGCACTTCCGCCCTGGATAGATTCAGGCCTTGCGCCACCAGGGCAATTGCCTCGCGCGGCACATAACCCAAGGCGTCCTGAATGCCATGAAAAATCGGCAGCAATGCCCCAGGCTCATGCCTTTGCTGTTCGATTATGCGGTTTATGACTACGTCGTGAGACACCCAACCTCCTTCACACCCCGGTGCCGCAGGCAGCCAATGCACCAGACCATTCGACCACGCCTTATGCAAGAAATTGCATATTTGTGCGGCGATGCTATGCTTTTGAGAGTGGAAACTAGCGCTTGCGCCAGCATCACACAATATGAATTATCGTGCATATATGAGCTTGCCGGCGAACCGCAAGCCGGGCGGTGATTTGCGGTGAGCAAAATTGTGGTTCGGCCAGCCTGGCTGGTCAGCAATGAAGCCGGAAAAGAACTGGATCCACAACTTTTCCCGGTACTGCAGGCAATTCACGACGCGGGGAAACTTACGGTAGCGGCCTCGACGGTAGGCCTGTCTTATCGGCACGCCTGGAATCTCATCGGCCGTTGGTCAGATTTCTTTGGCAGTCCCCTGGTTACGCTGG
Source organism: Burkholderiales bacterium (assembly GCA_045810225.1). Classification (GTDB taxonomy): domain Bacteria; phylum Pseudomonadota; class Gammaproteobacteria; order Burkholderiales; family JACQAP01; genus JACQAP01. The sequence continues at coordinate 13,362 of JBJMWI010000190.1, read as the reverse complement.
AACGCGGGCGCGGGGCAGCACTCACCCCGCTTGGAGAAAAATTACTTTGGGCCGAGCAACGCATCAATGCTCGCCTGGCCCCCCAGCTCGAAAGTCTAGCGTCGGAACTCAATCACGAGATTAGCAAGCTCATTACCAGCGCTCGCTCGACCCTGCGCATTCACGCCAGCCACGGGTTTGCGGTTGCCAAACTGCCCGAATTGCTGGGCGCGCACTCCCAAATCCAGCTTGATCTTCGCTATCTCGGCGCCCAGGAGTCGCTGGCATCCGTGGCGCGCGGAGCGTGTGAATTCGGCGGTTTCCATGTCCCGGAGGGCAGGCTCGGCGTGCAGGCGATAGCTCAATATTCCAAGTGGCTGCTGCCTGAGAAGCAGAAACTGATTCATTTGGTGACGCGAACACAAGGCCTGTTTCTGGCGCGGCAGAACCCGAAAAATATTCGCAGCTTTGCCGATCTTGGGCGTCCCGGCGTGGTGTTCATCAACCGCCAACGCGGTTCGGGGACCCGCTTGCTGATCGATCAGCTGCTGGAAGAGGCTGGTGTGGATCATCAACGTCTGGATGGCTATCAGACAGAAGAATTCACGCATGCCGCTATCGCCGCCTTCGTCGCGAGCGGCATTGCGGATGCCGGGTTTGGGGTGGAACCGGCCGCACGCCAGTTCGCGCTCGACTTCCTGCCGATAGCGAAGGAACGTTATTTTTTGATTTGCAGCAACGAGGCGCTTCAAATGCCGGAATCGAGTCAGTTGATCCAGCTATTGCGCGGGCCGGCGTTTCTCAAGCTGATTGCTGGCCTGCCAGGTTATAGCGCGCCAAGGGCGGGTGAGGTGGAGTCTGTCACCGAGGCATTTGCTTCGGTGGAGCGGCGACAATAGCTTGTGCGCAGCAAGCTGCCGGCCGGATTGCAAATGGTTCTGCAAGCCGCGCTGCTAGAATCGCGTCGTGAGCTTCTCTGATCTTCCTGCGGTCGCAATCGACGTTCGCGGCGCATGCAAAACCTATCCCAATGGCACTCGTGCGCTTGAACCCGTGGATCTGTTGCTGCGCGAAGGCGAATTTGTCACGATCATAGGGCCTTCTGGCTGCGGAAAAAGCACACTGCTGCGATTGATTGCCGGGCTGGCTGCGCCGACACAGGGTGATATCGTTTTGTCGCAAAGTTTTTCTGCCCCCGCACTGGCCTACGTATTCCAGGCTCCGACTCTAATGCCGTGGGCAACGCTTCAGGTCAATGTTCGTTTGCCGCTGGATCTGGCCGGTGTCGCACGCGAGCAAGCCGATGAGAAAACACGCCGCGCTCTGAATCAAGTAAGGCTTCAGGACTTTGCCTCATCATTTCCGCGCGAACTTTCCGGCGGCATGCAAATGCGCGCTTCCATCGCACGGGCCCTCGTAACCGGGGCGCAACTGCTGCTTATGGATGAACCATTCGGGGCACTGGACGAAATTACGCGCAATCGCCTTGATAGTGAGTTTGCCGAATTAAGCAGCCGCGAGCGGCTCACGGTGCTGTTCGTGACGCACAGCATTTATGAAGCGGTATTCCTGTCGTCGCGGGTGCTCGTAATGTCTTCGCGCCCCGGAACAATCTGCGGGGAGATCAGCATCGATCTGCCACGGCCGCGCCCTGAGGCGTTTCGCGGCACCGCCGAATTTGCGGCATACAGTGCCAAGCTCTCCGAAATGCTTGCCGGCGCCATGCAGGAAGACGCCACATGAGCGATTGGAAATGGACAAAAATTGCGGCACCGTTGCTCGTCGGAATCGTATTCCTGGTGTTGTGGCATGTACTGGTCGTCGTCAATGACATCCCGCCGTATATCGTTCCGGGACCGCTGCTGGTACTGCACACCCTCGTGCAGGACTGGCAAACGCTGGTTGCTTCGCTGCTTGTTACCCTGCAAGTGACCGCTTCCGCGCTTTTGCTCGCAGTAATTCTGGGAACTTTGCTTTCTGTGCTATTCGTGCAAAGCCGGCTTCTGGAATCCGCCCTGCTGCCGTACGCAGTGGTCTTGCAAGTCACGCCGTTAGTGGCCATCGCGCCGCTGATCATCATCTGGGTGAACGAGCCGTTTGAAGCATTGGTGATCTGTGCGACGGTGGCTTCCATTTTCCCGGTCATCGCAAATACCACCGTAGGTTTACGCAGCGTGGATACCGGGCTGATCGACTTGTTCCGTCTGTATAAGGCATCGCGTACACAGATTCTTTGGCGCCTGCGCATCCCGAGCGCTGCCCCATTCTTTTTTGCCGGGCTGCGGGTCGCTACGGCATTGGCGCTGATCGGTGCGGTGGTAGCGGAATTTGTTGCGGGCACCGGCGGCACGAGATCGGGTCTGGCCTACCAGATTTTGCAGGCGGGCCTGCAACTGAAAATTCCACGCCTGTTCGCCGCGCTTTTTCTGATCACCGCAACCGGGATCGTGCTGTTCCTCATCGTCAGCGCGTTCACCAGACTGGCGCTGCGCCATTGGCATGAAAGCGAGTTGCCGCATGAGCCGTAAAAGCAATCGTGTCAGTCGGTATGACGCGCGGCCCGAATCGGGCACTTTGCCGAACGGTAACGTGTGCGCATGAGGTGGAAAGTTCTGGATCTTCACAGCGCCAAACGCATCGTCGTGGCGGTGATCGGCGGTACCGTCACGCTGATCGGGATCGCAATGATCGTGTTGCCCGGGCCAGCCTTTATCGTTATTCCACTGGGCCTTTCCATACTGGCGACAGAATTCCTCTGGGCCAAACGCTGGTTGAAAAAAATCCGGGAAATGGCCTCCCGCATGACGGCTAAAAAACCGCCAACTCGCCCCTGATCCATCGTGACGGTGCGGAGGCTGCCGATGTTGCCTGTGACCGTGCCGAACGGTCGGCAACGCCTGAAGGCCGAACCTGTCCAATGGTTTTGTTGTCAGGAGAATGCCATGGGCCGGCTGCTGCTTTGTATTACGCTCGCCGTCACGGTACTACTACCCAGTTGTGCCACCGTCAAAAATCCGGTGACTGGGAAGAATGAGCACACTGTCATGGATGAGCGCAGCGAAATGGCGGAAGGCGCGAAAGCGCATCCGCAGATTCTTGCCGAATTTGGCGAGTACAAGGATCCTGAGCTGCAAGCCTACGTCAACGAAGTGGGCCAGCGTTTGGCCAAAGCATCGCATCGCCCGGAGCTTGACTGGCACTTTACGGTGCTCGATACCCCGGACGTCAATGCATTCGCGTTGCCCGGGGGTTACGTCTATGTCACGCGGGGCATCATGGCCTACATGCACAGTGAAGCCGACCTGGCAGGCGTTATTGGCCACGAAATCGGCCACGTTACCGCGCGGCATGGTTCGCAACGCGCTACTCGGCAGCAGACAGCGGGGATCGGCGTGCTGGCCGCGACACTTCTCGGCGTAGTACTCGAAAGTCAGGGAGTGCGTGGCGCTGCCAGCGCAGCTTCGCAGGCTTCGCAAGGGGTAGCTGCCGGCTATGTGGCGAAATACAGCCGTGGCCAGGAATCGCAGGCGGACAAGCTCGGCGCCGAATATCTCTCGCGCGTCAATTACGATCCGCACAACATGGTCGATGTCATCAAAGTGCTCGAGAACCAGGAGCGCTTCGCCGCAGACCAGGCGCGCGCCGAAGGCCGTGCACCCCGGAAAGGCGGCTCCGATTATTTGGCTTCGCATCCGAGCAACGAGCAGCGCCTGCGCGACATAACGCAGATTGCCAATCAGTACCAGGCTAATGCCAGCTATGGCGACGAAGGCCATAACCGTTATCTGCAGATGATCGACGGCGTGTCATTCGGCGAAAGCGCGGAACAGGGTGTGACGCGAGGCCGCAATTTTTATCACGAACCATTGGGCATCGCCCTGACGGCGCCAGCGGGGTGGAGATTTCAGAACTCGCCTGATGCGCTCGCGCTAGTGAACGGCGAGAGTAGCGCTGCGGTGATCGTCAAGGCAGTACCGCCGCAAGCCGGCAGTAGCCATGAGGACATTATTCGTAATGCGATCAAGCCAAATTCGGGCAAGATGGAACGCCGTACTTTCAACGGGCTTCCGGCCACACATTTTTCCGGTACGGTCAAAGATGAAAATGGCCAGTCACAGGGAGTCGAATTGACCCTGGTCACCGGTCCGGAGAACAAAAACTACGCCCTTATCTACCTGGCCAGGGATCAGCAGTCGCTTCGGCAAGCGTACCCCCAAATACAGCAGGCTGAATCGTCGTTTCGCGCGATGACACCGGCAGATCGCGATGCGGCACGTCCATGGCGACTGAAGAGCGTCCCGTACCCTGCTGGCGGCTTTGCCGAACTGGCCAAACACTCGCCCTTCGCAAATAACGCTGAGCAGCAGTTACGCCTGCTGAACGGGGTTTACGGCGGAGGCAATGTAAAGCCGGGAGACTTGGTGAAAATAGTGGAGCCAGCCGACTCGGCATGATCGTAGGCTCGTATGTCGAGCCATGCTGTCCGCAACGGCGAAGCAGGTTCCATGCGCCATGAATCCCAGCAAGTCTATGACGAGGTAAACTCTGCGACTTCTTAATACTAAAATCCAGAGCCATGCAAATTTTCACTAGGCTTTTGCTGCTTGTATTGCTGTGCACGGCCAGCGCAGCAAATGCGTTAGATCGAGTCACCTTCCTCACCAATTGGTTCGCGGAAGCAGAGCATGGCGGTTTCTATCAGGCGCTGGCAGAGCGCATCTACGAGAAACACGGTTTGGACGTGAAGATCGGCATGGGCGGTCCCCAGGTCAATGTCTATCAGTTGTTGCTAGCAGAAAAGGCGGATTTCGTGATGGGCTACGACGTGGCGACCATCAACGCCGTCGAACAAGGTTTGCCGTTAATCACCGTGGCCGCGAACTTTCAAAGTGAACCGGTGGGCCTCATAGCGCACCCGGATGTGCAAAAGATCGAAGATCTGAAGACGCGCACGCTGCTGATCGGACAGGCCAGCGAGACCACCTACTGGCCATGGCTGAAAGCCAAATATGGTTTTACCGAAGCACAGAAACGACCTTACGCCTATTCCGTGCAGCAATTCCTGGTGGACAAAAATATTGCGCAACAGGGCTATATCACTTCGGAACCTTACGCAATTGAAAAAGCCGGCGTAACCCCGAAAATTTTTCACCTCGCGCGTTATGGTTATCCGCCCTATGCGCAGACTATTGTCACGTTGACCAAAACAGGCAAACAGCGGCCAGACATCGTGAAACGCTTCATCGAGGCCTCGGCGCTGGGCTGGAAAAGTTATCTGAAGAATCCCGCACCAGGCAATGCACTCATCAAACGGGACAATCCCCAGATGGATGACGAGCAGCTTGCCTTCAGCATCGCCAAACTGAAGGAATATGGCATCGTGGATGGTGGCGATGCAAAAAAACTTGGCCTGTTTACGATGACGGATGCACGCTGGAAGCAGACATTCGACTTCATGTCGGAAGCGGGTTTGGTCAAGCCTGACGTTGATGTGCACAAAGCCTATACGCTGGATTTCATAAAACAGGTCAAGGTTCTGCCCTGAAGGTTTCTCGGTGCTGCAACCGGCTGACAGCTATGAAACCGTTTACCGCGGCTTCCGCTGGAACATTCCGGAATACTTCAACATCGGCATCGATATTTGCGACAAGTGGTCCGCCGATCCAGAGCGCCTTGCACTGATCCACGAAAAGCGCGACGGCTCGTCGTCACGCTACACGTTCGCGGATATTCGCCGGCTTTCCAATCAAGCAGCGAACTTATTTGTGAGCCGCGGACTGCGCGCAGGGGATCGCGTCGGCATCCTGCTGCCGCAGGAACCCGAGACCGCAATTGCACACGTCGCAGCCTATAAGGCCGGCGCAATCGTTGTGCCGCTGTTCACGCTGTTCGGCCTCGACGCGCTGCGTTACCGCCTCCGGGATTCTGGAGTAAAGCTCTTGTTAACCGATGCGCGTAGCCTGGAAAAAATCGCACAAATTCGCGTGGACCTGCCGGATTTGGACACCGTTTTTTGCATTGATGGCTCGGTGCACGGGAGCGAAGCCTTTCACGCCGCGCTAGCGTCGATGAGCCAGGAATTTCTGCCGTTGCGCACCCGCGCCGACGATCCCGCACTAATCATCTATACGTCTGGAACGACCGGCCCGCCCAAAGGAGCTTTGCACGCCCATCGCACCTTGCTCGGTCATCTCCCGGGCGTGGAAATGTCGCACAATTTTCTTGGACTAGCGGGCGACCTGATGTGGACACCGGCGGACTGGGCCTGGATAGGCGGTTTGATTGACGTGCTGCTTCCGGCCTGGCATCACGGCATACCGGTGCTTGCCCATCGCTTTGACAAATTCGAGCCCGAAGCAGCCTTTGCCCTGATGGCGAAACACGCGGTACGCAATGTTTTCCTGCCGCCTACCGCGCTCAAGATGATGCGTGGCGTACCGGACGCGCAGCTACGCTGGCCGTTGAATTTAAGATCGCTTGCGAGCGGGGGCGAAACCTTGGGTGCCGAACTGCTGCAATGGGGACGCGAGACCTTCGGACTCACGATCAACGAATTCTATGGTCAGACGGAATGCAATATGGTGCTGTCTTCTTGTGAAGCGTTGTTCCCGTCGCGACCCGGCTCAATCGGAAAAGCTGCGCCGGGACACGAAGTGCAAATTATCGATGAAGCGGGAAAAATATTGCCGGCCGGCACCATCGGCGCTATCGCTGTGCGTCGCCCGGACCCGGTGATGTTCCTTGGCTATTGGAACAACCCACAGGCTACACAGGAAAAATTCATCGGAGACTGGCTCGTCACCGGAGATACCGGCGCAAAAGACGCTCATGGCTATGTGCGCTTCGTCGGACGCAACGACGACGTCATCACCAGTGCGGGGTATCGGATCGGTCCAGGGCCGATCGAAGACTGCCTGCTTAGCCATCGCGCCGTGCGCATGGCCGCGGTGATCGGTACACCGGATGCAGAGCGTACCGAAATAGTCACGGCGTTTGTGGTCCTGCAAACGGGCTGCGTGCCGAGTGATCAGCTAACGCGAGAATTACAGGACCACGTGCGAACGCGCCTGGCCGCCCACGAGTATCCGCGGCAGCTCTACTACGTTGAAGCGCTGCCGATGACGACGACCGGGAAGATTATCCGGCGCGAGCTGCGCGATCGGGCTATGAGCAGCCCGCCGGCACAGCCACGTTAATGGTGGCCGTTACGGCCTGGCCACTGACCTGCGCCGCCGCCGCGAGAATGCCCATTGCCTGGAGCCGGCCGCGCCGGACTTGGTTGCGCACTCGGGCGAGCATTGATCGTGGGTCGTTCCATGCCTCGACTGGGACTCGCCATGGCCGGCCGCTCGATGCGACCCATCGGCGGCGCATTATTGCGCGGCGATTGCGGGATTGCGCGTTGAGCTGGCGGCGTCCCATTGGCGGGTGTGCGCGCCATGGGCGTACCAGGTTGCCCCATTTGCCGCGACGGCGATGGACGATTGTCGCGCACGATTTCGCGCGGACGGTCCATGCCCCGACCCGCGCCCGCTGGTGCAGAAGGTTCGAAGCGGTTCGCTGAAGCCGGTGGGTTCGTGCGTGGCTGGGGCGACCGGTCGCCGGCGACCGGCCCACCGGGTTGCCGCCACTGCGCAGGCGGCATCTGCGGGCTCTGCTGCGCGCGCGCGCCCGGTGTAAGGTTTCTGTTTCCCATCGTGCCGCCAGCATTGTCGCCTGTTATTGGACGCGACTGTCGTGGTTGCGGCGCGGATGGCACGGCCTGGTTCTGGGGGCGCGCCATGGAAGGGCCGCGCCACGGAGTTCGAGCAGACGATTCAGGCTGATTCCGGAATTGTCGCGTGTCACGCATACCGCGATCGAAATTGCGTTGATCTGTTATACCTCGTTGCTGATTGTGACCGCTATCACCGCGGTTCTGCCAACGGCTATCGGGGCCTGCAAATCCATTTCGTGCGGCCGGACGGGACGGCGCGGACCACGGGTTAGGCGCGTGTCCCAGCACGGTCTTGCGATCCCAACGATCGTAGATCCGACCGACGTCATGCCATCCCCGAGTGGGGGCATGCATGGCATGGCTCCCGCCTCCTGCGACGAATCCACGACGTTGCGCCTGCGGGTGCGCGTGCGGAGTCCATGGGCCCCACCAGGGATGGTAGTGCGGTGACACCCGCGCTGCGGCGGGATAGTGATGGTGGTGATACGGATAGCCGCCATACCAGGGATACGGATGCCACCAACTGTAGAAGAAGCTGAAGCCAAAGCCCCAGGTACATGGAGCGCCGTACCAGACGCTGCCAATCCACGGGTAATAAGGCCAGCCTGTGCCATAAACGACCACACCGCTCGAAACATACGAACCGATGTAGCCAGGGGTGTAGCCGACGTAAACCACTTCCGGAGTTGCGTCATACACCCGCACATAAGTCACGTAGTGCAGCGGCGAACTGCGCGGAATGGAATAAATGACCGGCGGCACGTAACTGGCAACCGTCCACGGGCCGTACGGTGACGGGGCGACAAACCATACGCCGTTATCGAGCGCATAAAAAGCATCCGCGCTGACCCGGATTACCGGCACCGGAGAATTCACCGCATTCTGCAATGGTGTGCCTTCCATTGGCTGGAACACCGGATCGCCATCATAGGCAATGTTCAACTGCGCGGCACTGCGCGTGACGGTGGCCATTTGCGGCACGCTGTTGGCAATCACCGCTTCACGCGCCTGCGGCGTGCCCGGTACGGCAGCACGAACGCTTTCCGTTGGATGTTCCGCGGGGATCATTGCAAAGTCCGCTGGAAGGCTGCTGGGCGGAACGTAATTCCACTGCCCATTCGAGAGCGTCGTCGTGCGAAACCAACGCCCGGAAATGAGCGCATAGTGGTTCTGCGTGCGTAAATCAAGGAATAGCTTGTTCGGTGAATTGGTCACGTAAAGCAGCTGTGTACGCTCTATGGGGGCGTACTGCGGCGATCCATCGGTCTGTAGCAATTCCGCAGGCACGGTCGTCACGAAAACCGCAATGGACGTGGGGATCGGCGCGCCATTGTCTTTGTCGGCAGCATTCTGTAGCAGATCTACCTGGCCCTGCTGCGTCGCAATCTGTTTCGCTTGCTCCAGTTGCGGGGGCGAGTTTGTCGTGGGCGACCACGGACCCTCCAGGCTGTTTGCTTCCATCCAGCGATCGGACAAATAAAGAAAATAGCGGGACGAAGCCTTGTCCTTCAGGATCAGCGCGCGCGTATTGGTCACGCGCAGAAGCCCGGTATTCTCAACCGGACGCAGCACCGGTTTGCCATCAATCGGGACCAGCACCGCAGGACGTTCGCTGTACAGGATGCGCGGCGGATCGTTCCGCACAGGCTGTTGCGCCGATTGCTGGGCGACCCGGTCGATATCCATGTCCGACTGCAGTCGCTCTTGCGCGATGCGCCAGGAATGCGTGCCAAACCGTGAACGCAATAGCTCGAGATAGTCATCGCCCGCAACGGCGGGGAAGTCAGCTTTGCTGACCTGCGCATCGCGCACAACAACCGTACGATCATTCGCGTCGGTCTCCGTGCGCGCCGAGAAATAGATCACTCCGAAATTCGGCTGTGCGCTCGTGTCGCTGCGGACCGAAACCGCAGAGCGCCCTTCGAGACGATTGTTTTCCCATTTGTCGACTTGCGGTTGATAGATGAGGAACGTGCGGCCGTCCTCCTTGAGCTCGAGCGGCCAAGGCGAGGAGGAGGAGTGGTCATCGTCGTTTTGCGCATCAGCGTCTTGCGCATCCTCGTCGTTTTGCGCAACCGAGGCTGCTTGGTCGTTTTGCGCGACCGAGGCTGCTTGGCGCCCGACATCCGGGTTGACCGCTTCATCCGCCGCAATTACCGCGCAGCCGTAGCACAAGGCAAACAACGCCGCAGCAACCGTCGACGTCAATGTCCTGGTTAGGAAAATACCGTAAATCCTGGCCATGCCGGCCCCTCCATTGTGCGACGCACGCGAAGCGCGCGGGCGTCACGAAATCCAACGGAAGTAAGACTGGCAGGTTGACGCCGGGTTGCAGCGGATTTGTCACGCATCGTAACGCGACCGCGTCCGCCGATAGGCGGCACGGACTTGTCAGATGCGCTTTTGCAGCGGCCGCACAGTAGAGTGATCGAGCCTGACGAAAAGAAAACCGCGGTCGAGCAGCAACTGCAGCCCTTGCGCCATGCCCTTGCCCGTTTCCGACTGCGGTTTGTTCAGATGCGCAATGATGATGTCCCCGCTGCGCACCTTCTTCAGGCGCCCGACCACCTGTTTTTGCGATAGCGTGGCCCCGCTATCGGCATTGATTGAAAACCCGGCCACCTTGTATCCCATTTTTTCGATTTCCTTGAGCGCCTCGGCATCGTATTCCCCGGTTGCACCTCTGTACCAGCGTGGCGCGGTGCCTGTGGCCGACTTCACCGCCTCAGCGCCGAGGGCTACTTCACTGCGCAGATGCTTGAGATTCGCGACCCCCGCCAGCCCGTAAACCTGCCGGTCGCTGCCAATGATGGCGGGAACATGATTGGCACCGTGATCCTCTACTTCAAACAGATCGGCGTGCGCATTCAACATGGCCATTGCGTCCGGATTGCGTCGTATCCACCGCCGGGTTGCAAAAATGGTCGTATGGATGCGGTGGTCGATCAGGAACCGGGCAAGCTCGATATCGAAGCTGCCGCTGCAGGCATCCAGGGTCAGGGCGACGACTTTTTCGTTCCCACCAGCAGGCAATGCGAGCTCGTGGTGCAATTCCACGGATTGCACATCGGCTGCTACGGCCAGGGGCGGCAGCAGGAACAGCGCGGTCAATGCAATCAATTTCATGACAGCATTAACGCACGGGCGAGCAATCCGTTGCATGTTCAGTTCAATACCCGGATCCAAAGATACCCCCAGGCAATGGCCATGGTGGCCAGAGTAACCGGGATACCGGTGCGGGCGTGGCGCCTCCAGTCAATGGCCAGTCCCCGCCGGCGAGCGGCATCGACCACGATGATATTGGCAATGCTGCCGACAATCAGAAGATTTCCGGCCAGCGTGCTGGCGAGCGCCAGTAACGGTCCGGCCAGATGGTGCGTCGCCACCGGCAGCAACAGCATGACTGCCGGAACGTTGGAAACAATGTTGGACAGGACGAAGCTCGCGATGAATAGCGGCAATGGCTCATGCAAATCCATGCCAAGCGCAGACATGTGCTCGACGGCTTGATGCACGAGCGCGGTTTTATCCAGTGCATGGTTCACGATAAACAGTCCCATGAACAGCACCAGGAGCTGCCAGTCCACCAGCCCCAGCATCTTTCTGGAATGCAGTTTGCGGCTCATCATCAGCACGCCTGCCGCCGTCAGGGCCATGACTTCGCGCGGCAAGGGCGCGGTCAGAAATAGAACAAACACCACGATGGCCACGCACAGGCCTTTGGTCGTTTGCCAACGCTCGACCAACGGAGGCGGCTCCCCATGCGCCGGCACTGCATCGGTCGCAGATTCCTCAGCGGACAGCGCCCAGTTACCGCGGCTGCGCCAGGCGATCAGTCCCCACACCACAAGTAATCCAAGCAGCACCGGTATTGCCGCTTCGAGCAGATAACCCGCAAACGAAAGCTGCAGCCGCTCGCCAATCAGCATGTTCTGCGGGTTGCCGATGAGGGTCAGTGCCGAGCCTACATTCGCGCTGCACGCCAGTGCCAAAAGAAACGGAACCGGATTGAGCCGCCGCGCGAGACAAACATCGATCAGGACGGGCGCCATGGCGAGACATACCACGTCGTTGCTGAACACCGCGGACAGCGTCGCCACAATGGCGATCAGTGCCGCGAGCAGTTTTGGCGGCGACAGGGGAAGATGCCCGGTCTTGTGCGTGACCCAGGTATAAAAACCGCCCAGCCGCAATTGTGCGGACAAAACCATGAAAGCGAACAGCAGGATCAGTGTAGGGACATGCACGGCCTGCCAAGCTTCTTCCAAGGTCAGCGCCCCAGCGCCTATTAAAGCAATCGCACCCAATAAGGCGATCCCGGTACGATCCAGTTGCAGAAAGGGCAGCGCACCCAGGATCATGCCGACGTAGACCACGCCAAAGACCAGCAGTACGGTTGTTTGCATATTTATCGTATTTTTATGCGCGCAGGACTTCGCCCGGCCGCCGCGATGGTATGCGAGGCGGCCCGAATTGCCTAGCGGGCTAACAATGCGAAAATAGCGGTTCCAAGGAGGCCAGACGAGTGAAAAATGTGCTGAGCGCTGCCCGGATCGCGCAATACAAAAGCCACGGCTATGTCTTTCCCGTCCCCGCGCTAACCCCCGCCGAAGCGACCGCTGTGCGCGCGGGCATTGAGAATTTTGAGCGCCATAGCGGGCTCATCGCTGGCAATGTGATCCGCAACAAGGGACACCTCAAGCTGACCCAGCTTTATGAGCTGATTTTCCATCCGAACATACTGGATGCCGTGGAGTCGGTGCTCGGGCCTGACATTCTGTGCTGGGGATCCAGTCTGTTCGTCAAAGAGGGAAACGACCCGGGATTCGTTGCCTGGCATCAGGACTCCTATTACTGGGGCCTCGACCCGGACGATGTGGTATCGGCGTGGATTGCGTTGTATCCCAGCACGGTGGAAAACGGTGCCATGCGCGTAATCCCCGGCAGCCAAACCATGCCGGCGCTAGCGCACCGCAAGTCAGCCGCACAAAGTGCCAACATGCTGTTCACACATGAAGAGCTTGCCACAGACGTGGATGAATCGCGGGCGGTGAACATTACGCTTGCACAAGGTGACATGTCACTGCATCACATCAAGATACTGCACGGCTCGCCACCCAACCGCTCCAGCGCACGCCGCATGGGCTATGCAATCCGCTATGTCGCGCCCCACGTCAAGCAGCGCGGCGACATGAACTCCGCTACGCTGGTGCGCGGCAAAGATCGATACGGATATTTCGGGCAAGATCCGGTGCCAAGGCGCGACATGGATCCGGATATCGTGTCCTTTGTCGATCGGGCGCACGGGGGCACGCCCGTCGGTGTTGCCGCATCGCCCTCGACGGCCAAGCCTGCGTCGGTCTAGCGTTCGTCCTAGCGTGGTCTGCGCTTGAGCGCGGGATTGTTGACTGACGCCTGCCACATCGTGAAAAAAACGGTGTCCGATACCTGCAGGGTGCGCCCTTGCGCGTCGAGCAGCAGCGCCTGCAACCAGTGTTCACCGCGTTCTACGCCTTCGAGGGTAAAGCTGTTGGCAAACGCATCAGGCGCGGCCGGTTTGCCATCCAACAGAATACGAATCGCCTGGGCAGCCGGACCTATCCCAGCATCGAGTTCCACGTCGACTCGCATGATGCCTTCATTATTGTGCACCACATCGTTCTGCA
>JBJMWI010000189.1:0-8302 GCA_045810225.1 Burkholderiales bacterium | reverse complement strand
GAGGACCGCAAAATAAATGAGATCGTTTAGCGCGACGGAGCCATTCATGAAACCTTCGAAATGCTTCAGCAGCGAAATTAAATGCACGGGACTGGCCGGATCCGATGCAGCGATGTTGATCAGCCACAACACCAGAAAAGCACCCAATGCGCCGATGGCCGCGACTACGGGATGTGTCGTGAGGCACGAAACGAACAAGCCAATCGCAGCAAAACTGCTGGTAAGCAATAGCAATCCAAGCAGATTTGCGCCCAGCAATCCGTAATCAAGACGGCCACCCATCAGCAACGACAACGCCATGATGGTGATGAGGCCGCCCACAATGGCTAGAAAAATCGCTGTTGCCAGGAATTTGCCGAGCACGATCTGCGTCATGGATACCGGCGCCGACATAAGCATGGTCATCGTCTTGTTGCGGCGTTCTTCGGCAATCAAGCGCATTGTCAGCAGTGGTACCGACATCAACAGCACAATGGATGCAATACCGAACATCGGCACGACCACGATTTCGCTCAACCCCGGGGCGTTCGGTACGCGCGCGAGTTGTGGCTGAATGGTCAGGAAATAGTCCACCCGGGTTAGAAATATCCAGGCGAGAATGATCTGCAGGAACGCGAGGATCACCCATGCCAGGGGCGAGGTGAACAACGCTCGCAACTCTTTCGCCACGATGGTTCGGATCATGCGGAAACTTCCTCTGCTTCACGATGGGTTAGTTGTACGAATACTTCCTCGAGACTGGCCTGCGCTGGCTGCAGCTGGAACAAACCCCAACCGCGCTCGACCGATGCACGCACTAGATCATCGGTGGGATCAACGGCCCCGCCGGGATGCACCCGGAATAGGTTCGCATTGACGGCGTCCACGGAAGCGCCGCCGGCAGCACGGCTGATTTCGTCCACTGGCGGCGGTGTGCGCAAGCCGATCTGCAGCGTCTGCCCGCCACGGAACTGCTTCAGCGCGGCAATGCTGTCATTGAACACCACTTCGCCGCGATGAAGAATTTGCACACGGTCGCATACCGCCTCGACTTCCGGAAGGATATGCGTAGACAGGATCAAGCTGTGGTCGCGTCCCAGATCCCTGATCAACGTACGGATCTCGCGGATCTGGTTCGGATCAAGCCCGATTGTGGGTTCGTCCAGGATGATGACGTCCGGCTCATGGATGATGGCTTGGGCGATGCCAACGCGCTGCTGGTATCCCTTCGACAACGCACCAATCAGCCGCCCGCCCATATCGGCCAGACCGCAGCGGGTCTTGGCGCGCTCCATTGCGTTTGTCAGAGCGTTTTGCTTAACCTTGTGCAAGCGTCCGGCCAGGGCCAGGTATTCATCGACCTTGAGCTCACGGTATAACGGCGGTATTTCCGGCAGGTAGCCAATGCGCGACTTTGCCTTGGTCGGCTGGTCGAGCAGATCGATACCGCAGATGTCGACTTCGCCGCTGCTAGGGGCCAGGTTGCCGGTAAGCATTTGCATGGTCGTGGTCTTGCCGGCGCCATTTGGACCAAGCAGGCCTAGCACTTCGCCGCGCTTCAGTTGCAGTGATACTTCGCGTACCGCACGATTACTGCCATAGGAACGCGATAGCGTTCGCGCGGAAACAGTCAATTCTGAGCTTGCCGTATTGGTCATGCCCTTTGCCTTAGTGATGGGTTTGGAAATCTGCCGCCTACTGTTCGGCCCGCGCGCGATATAGCACTGCCTCCGTCACACCAACACAGCGTCTGGTCGCAGCGGGTCACTTGTGATGGGCGCTAAATATACCTAAACTGTCCGCTGGATTGAAGAACTTCGCGCAGTAACGAAATCTCTAACCTTTCTTTTGGGTGTTCTGCGTCTTCATAATTTCCATATATTCATGTCATCCCTCTCGCGCATTGCCGCTACCCCGATCATTGCCTTAACGATTGTGCTGGCATCTTGCGCACATCGCGATGTGGTGCCGGTCCAGCATGGCGCTCCCTTTTTTGCTGCCGCGGATGCAGACATGTCCGCACAGGCGCAACCGCTAAGCTCGGAGCCGCGCGCGGGTGAAGTGAAAGTGCTGGCTTCCGGCGTGCTGCCGGAGCGCGCGTTGGATTCGGAACTGCTCTATAAGTTTCTGCTTGCTGAAATTGCGGTTCAGCACGGGAACTACCAGATTGCCGCGCAAGCGTATCTAGATCTCGCCAAAACCACGCGCGATCCGAGAATCGCACGTCGCGCCACCGAAGTGGCGCTGTACGGTCGCTACACCGACGCTGCATTGGAAGCGGCAAAGTTGTGGCTGGCCACGGAGCAGGATTCGACCGCCGCGCGGCAGACGCTTGCAGCGCTCTATGTTAATGCCAATGATTTGCAAGCCGCCAAACCGCTGTTGCAAGAAATGCTCGCCGCGGATGGCGACACTATCGGTGAGTCGCTTGCGCAGCTCTATCCTCTGCTGGCAAAGCACCCCGACAAGTTAGCGGTGCTGGGTCTAGTCAAGGAGCTGATCCAGCCATACCGCGAGCGCCCGGAGGCGCATCTCGCCTTGGCGGAGGCTTCGCTCGGTGCCGACAAATACGATGCCGCTTTGGCGGAGGTTCGTGAAGCCATGCGTTTGCGCCCGGACTGGGAAAATGGCGCCCTGTTCCAGGCGCAAGTACTCAACCGGGAGTCCAGAGTCAAAGCGCTGGATTATTTGAGCAGTTTCCTTGCCGCTCACCCGAAGGCGCAGGAAGTTAGACTTGGCTATGCCCGTCAATTAATCAACGACAAAAAATTCCTGGAGGCGCGCGCGGAATTCCAGCGGCTGCTGGATGACAATCCGAACAATAGTGATCTGGCGGTGACTGTTGCGTTGTTGTCAGTGCAGATCAACGATCTCGATGTTGCAGAGACGCAGCTGAAGCGCGTGCTGGATATGGATTACAAGGATCCTGAGGCGGTGCGCTTTCACCTGGGCCAAATTAACGAAGAACGCAAACGCTATGACGAGGCCGCCAAATGGTATTTATCCATTGAGGCAGGCGAGCAATACGTAGTAGCCCATTCCCATTATGCGTTCATGCTGGCCAAACAGGGCAAGCTTGCGGAAGCGCGCAACCATCTGCGCGGTCTTGAACCGCAGAACGAGGCACAGCGCATCCAGTTGTTGCAATCCGAGGCGCAGCTAATGCGGGAAGCAAAAGACTACCAGGAGTCGTTCAATATTCTCAGCAAGGGGTTGCAGGCGCAGCCTGACCAGCCTGAGTTGCTGTATGACGCCGCGCTGGCAGCCGAAAAGCTGGATCGCATTGATATCGTCGAGGCGAATCTGCGGCGCCTCATCGTACTGAAGCCAGATCACGCGCAAGCCTACAACGCCCTCGGTTATACGCTTGCTGATCGCACCGACCGGTTGAATGAGGCACGTGGCTACATCCAACACGCGCTTAAGCTGTCGCCCGAAGATCCTTTCATTCTGGACAGCATGGGTTGGGTCGAGTATCGGCTGGGCCATGTGTCCCAAGGTTTACAGTACCTGGAGCGCGCTTTCCAGCAGCGCCCCGATCCTGAGATCGCGGCCCACCTTGGCGAGGTGATGTGGGCCAAGGGAGATAAACCGGGTGCGGAAAAAGTATGGCGTGATGCGTTTCGGGATAATCCGGAAAACGACGAGCTGCAAAAGGTCATCACTAAATATTTGCGCTGAGTCGAAACATGCTACATCGGCTCGGTGTTCTGGCGCTTTGCGGCGCCCTTGCGGTATTGGCCGGGTGCGCTACCCGACCGCCGCAAAATTTGCCTACTTCCAATGATGCGATCGTAGCGTTCTCCCTGAACGGAAGAGTGGCCGTAAAGCTGGAAAATCGCGGTTACACGGCGAGCTTGCGCTGGAGCCATACCACAACACACGACTCGCTCAGGCTGCTCTCTCCGGTCGGCTCTGTCGTTGGCCAGATCGAGGCTGGTATTGGAGGAGCTACGCTGACCACTGGCGATAAAAAAGTCTATCAATCTGATGATGCGCAGTCCCTGACTCGGGATGTGCTCGGTTGGGATCTTCCGCTGGCTGGTCTGCGCTACTGGGTTACGGGGCGGGTCGACCCCGCGGCACCGGTGCAGTCCGAGGAGCGAGACCAGCAACAGCGACTTAAAAGCCTGATGCAAAGTGATTGGCGTATCGCCTACCTGGAATATTTTGGCGATAGTGCACTGCCGTCGCGCATATCGCTGGCATACGACCGCCTGAGTTTGCGCCTCATTGTCGAGCACTGGGATTTGGCGCAGTGAATGCGGCGCCCATCGTTTTCCCGGCGCCGGCAAAACTCAACTTGTTTCTTCATGTCGTAGGGCGCCGGCCGGCCGGCTATCACTAGCTGCATACTGCCTTCCGGCTGATCGACTATGGCGATGACCTGCACTTTTCCGTGCGGGCCGATGGCGTGATCCGTCATCTCAATCCTCTGCCAGGCGTAGCGGCCGATCAGGATCTGACTATGCGTGCCGCGCGCCTTCTGCAGCAGGAGACGCGCTCGCCGCTAGGGGCAGACATCGGTATTGTCAAACGCTTGCCTCTGGGCGGCGGATTGGGAGGAGGGAGCTCGGATGCTGCCACCACCCTCATTGCATTGAATCGCTTGTGGCGCACCGGCCTGCCGCGCGCGACACTGCAGAAACTTGCTCTGGAATTGGGTGCGGACGTTCCGCTGTTCGTGTTCGGTCAAAATGCGTTTGCCGAAGGCATTGGCGAGCGCTTACAGGCGCTTCGTCTGCCGCCTTCCTGGTACCTTGTTCTGGTGCCCGAACTGGCTGTTTCGACTGCGGAAATCTTCTCGGCCGCTGAATTGACACGTAATACGAATGCAATCACAATAGCCGCCTTTTCAGTCGGCCAAGGCCACAACGATCTTGAATCCGTGGTGTGCCGGCGTTACCCGCAGGTGGCTCGTCATCTTGAGTGGTTGCAGCAATATGGCGATGCGCGCATGACCGGATCCGGGGCATGTGTCTTCTGCGCGTTTGATGGTGAAGTTCAGGCCCGACAGGCGCTGGCACAGTTGCCGGCAGACATGCGGGGCTTTGTGGCGCGGGGCTTGGAGCGGCATCCTTTGCGGTCGGAGGATGACTAGAGTTTTGGGGAGTCGCCAAGTGGTAAGGCACCGGATTTTGATTCCGGCATTCGTAGGTTCGATCCCTACCTCCCCAGCCAGTCTGGAGGCTCAGCATGACTGGAGACTGGTAACGGCGGCCGCGAGCGAGCAAGCTTTGCGGCTAATTTTATTTCAGACCGGCGATATGCGGCTTGGTCCAGGTTCCAGTTTCGGGTATCGAGTGTCCAGAAATGGCTTATGACAGCTTGATGGTGTTTACCGGCAATGCGCATCCCAAGTTGGCCGAGGATGTGGTTAAACATCTCAACATTCCACTGGGGCGCGCAATGGTCGGACGCTTCAGTGATGGTGAAGTCATGGTCGAATTGCTGGAAAACGTGCGCGGCAAGGATGTGTTTGTGCTGCAGTCAACCTGTATGCCGACCAACGATAATTTGATGGAAGTCCTGCTGATGACGGATGCGCTGAAGCGTTCGTCTGCCGGACGAATAACCGCAGCGCTTCCGTATCTGGGTTATGCGCGCCAGGATCGCCGGCCACGTTCCGCGCGCGTGGCAATCAGTGCAAAAGTAGTCGCGAACATGATGGTGGTTGCAGGTGTCGATCGCGTATTGACGATGGATTTGCATGCCGACCAGATACAGGGGTTTTTCGATATTCCGGTGGACAACGTTTACTCGTCGCCAATTCTGCTGGGAGATATCTGGAAGCTCGGTCATCAGGATCTCGTGGTGGTATCGCCGGACGTGGGTGGTGTCGTGCGTGCTCGGGCGCTGGCCAAGCGCCTGGAATCTGATCTGGCGATCATTGACAAGCGCCGACCGCGCCCTAATGTCGCGACAGTCATGAACATCATTGGCGATGTCGCCGGGCGCACCTGCGTAATCATGGATGACATGGTGGATACCGCGAATACGCTTTGCGAGGCCGCACTCGCGCTCAAAGAGGAAGGAGCGCAGACCGTCCTTGCCTACTGTACGCACCCGGTGTTGTCGGGTGGTGCGATCGAACGGATCGAGAAGTCGGTCATTGACGAACTGGTAGTAACAGACACGATTCCGCTGCGCGAGGAGGCACGGCAGTGCAAGCGCATACGCCAGTTGAGCATCGCCGCGCTGCTCGCGGAAACGATGCTGCGCATCAGCAACGAGGATTCGGTTTCGTCGCTGTTCATGGAATAGTTTGCGATATGAGTTTTTAGCCGGGCGGCCGCAACGCCGCCCTTTTTGAAGCAGGAGGCAACTGGTCGCGGTTGCCGCCTTTACATTTGGAGAGTCACATGGCAACGATAGAAATCAGTGCAATGTCCCGAGCGCTGCAGGGAACGGGTGCGAGCCGCCGCCTGCGCATCACGGGCAAAGTGCCGGGCATCATTTACGGCGGAGATCAACCTGCGAAAAACGTCGAATTCGACCATAACGGGTTGTTCCACCAACTCAAGCAGGAATCCTTTCATGCATCGATCCTGAGCATGAATGTTGATGGACAGAAAGAGCGCGTGCTGTTGCGTGACGTGCAAATGCACCCGTGGAAACAGCTGGTACTGCATGTCGACTTCCAGCGCGTATCGGCAAACAAGCAGATCCACATGAAAGTGCCATTGCACTTCATCAATGCCGATATCGCGCCCGGCGTAAAGACCGGCGGCGGTATTGTCAGCCACGTGATGAATGAAATTGATATCACGTGCCTGCCGGACAATCTGCCGGAGTTCATTGAAGTCGATTTGCAAAATCTTGAAATTGGCGCTGCGGTGCATTTGTCGGACATCAAGATCCCGCAGGGGGTCGAGTCGGTGCAGCTATCGCGTGGTGACAACGCGGTTGTGGCGACGGTACAGATCCCGCGCGCCATGGTGGAGGCCGAACCGACCGTCGAGGCTGCAGTGGAAGGCGCTGCCGTGGAAGGCGCGGCACCTGCCGCTGCCGGTGCCGCACCCGCTGCTGCGACACCCGCCGCGGGCGCCGCAGCCAAGAAGGAGCCCGAAAAGAAGGAAGGCGGCAAGAAGTAATTTTCCAAGTGGTTCGCAGCGCGGCCTGCCATCAGCGTTGCTGTCCGGCAGGCCGGTTCGTTTTAACGCCGTGCCCACCGATATGAAACTGGTCGTAGGTCTTGGCAATCCTGGCCGCGAGCACGAGGGCACCCGCCACAATGCCGGTTACTGGTGGGTGGACCGACTGGCCGCGAGGACCCGCACACATTTGCGTGCGGAAGCCCGTTTTCACGGTCTGGCGGGCAAGCTGGTGGACACAGGTGGAGAATGCTGGTTGCTCAAGCCGACGACGTACATGAATGTAAGCGGTCGCGCAGTGCAGGCGCTGGCGCAGTTTTACAAGATTGCGCCGGCGGACATGCTAATCGTGCACGATGAACTGGATTTGCCCCCGGGAGAAGTCAAACTGAAAAAGGGAGGCGGCTCTGCCGGACACAACGGGCTCAAAGATATCACTGCCCATCTTGGGCCGGACTATTGGCGGCTGCGAATAGGCATAGGTCGCCCGCTGGATCGCGAGCAGATGATCAATTTCGTGCTGAACGCGCCGCGCAAGGACGAATTGCCGTTGATCGAAGAGGCCATCCTGCGCAGCCTCGATGTCTGGCCCCTGGTGCTGGAGGGGAAGAGCGAGGCGGCAATGCTGAAGCTGCATACCAAGGTGTGAACCGCGAACAGTGAACAGTGATCCGGCCGCCGGGATCTACTGTTTACCGTTCACCGTTTACCGATCACCAGACATGTCTCTCAAATGCGGAATCGTCGGTCTGCCGAACGTCGGCAAATCGACTCTGTTCAATGCGCTGACCAAGGCCGGTATTGCCGCGGAAAATTATCCTTTTTGCACCATTGAGCCCAATGTAGGCATTGTCGAAGTACCCGACCCGCGCCTGGCGCAATTGGCAGCCATCGCCAAACCGTTGAAGATCATCCCGGCCATCGTGGAATTTGTCGACATTGCCGGACTGGTCGCGGGAGCATCCAAAGGTGAAGGACTGGGTAACCAGTTCCTCGCTACGATTCGAGAAACGGATGCCATCGTCCATGTCGTTCGCTGTTTTGCCGATGACAACATCGTGCATGTGACCGGCAAGGTCGATCCACTGTCGGACATGGAAACCATCGAAACAGAGCTGGCCCTTGCTGATCTGGCGACGGTCGAAAAAACACTGTCGCGCAGTCGCAAGCTTGCTCAATCGGGGGACAAGGAAGCCAAACTGCTGGTTGCGGTGCTGGATAAAATCCAG